>CAMCYC010000008.1 GCA_945883795.1 Sulfurimonas crateris
TTATGTTCGTTGTGTCAGGGCAGGACAGTAACTTTGATTTTTGCTCTTTTTCTCTCGTTCCCACGGTCTTCGTGGAAACCATCGCCATTCATGGTGGTGATGAAAGCGGAAATATGCTAAACTTTCATTTGACGAAAACCAAGTCAAAATGTTTTTATTCAAAACAATTCAAATGCGGTAGGAACTACCGTTTAAGCTTCTTAATATCGTAACAATAGTTAGGAGTTTCTAGGAAGCTCTGTCATTTATGGCGGTGCAGTTCACTTTGGATACAATTTTATTGGTAAAAAAATTAAAAAATTGGAGATAAGAATGAAAAGTTTTAGTAAAAAACTAGCTCTTATTACATCATTTGTAGTTGGAATTTCGGTTTTTGATGGTTGTGCAAGAGTTGGAAATGATTTTAATGCAAGTCATGTCTATCAAATTAAAATTGGACAAACAACAAAAAATGATATTTTAGGCATGTTTGGTTCACCATGGCGTGTAGGTTTGGAAAACGGTGTTACTATGTGGACTTATGGCAAATATACTTATCGTGCAATAGGCGAAACAGATACTAAAGATTTGGTAATAAAATTTACAAATGACGACAGAGTAAAATCTTATACATTTAATCAAACCACAGATTAAAAATTGAAAAAATAGCTTCAATGTTAAAATTGAGAGCTATTTTTCATCTCTTCTACAATACACCTTTAATATAAACATCTCTAAAGAGATGGCAAAAAAAATCATTCTTATGCAAATTCAAATCAATTTATGCTATATAGCAAAGAGAGAATAGAAAAGGTAATTTTAATGCTCATGGCAGAAGTTATTGACAAAAAAATTTGGAGGAAAAATGAAAAAAACAATAGACAAAATTCCAGCAAGGTTGGATTTTTTACAAAGTGTTACAGGGCTTATTTTGGCTGTGTTTATTATGGGGCATATACTTTTTGAAGCAAGTATTTTAATCTCTAACGAGATGATGTACAAGGTCACTCTCATGTTTGAGGGGTATTACTTTTTTGGGGAACGCTATCCAGGGATTATCTCTTTTTTAGCAGCAGCAATTTTTGTAATCTTTATACTCCATGCGGGTATTGCTATGAGAAAATTTCCTGCGAGTTATAAACAATATAAAATCATGAAAGAGCATAGTACAAGAATGAAACATGAAGATACCTCTTTGTGGATGATTCAGGTCATTACAGGTTTTATGATGTTTTTTATAGGTTCGGTGCATTTGTATATTATGATGACACAACCTGAAAATATTGGACCATTTGCAAGTTCTAGCCGAGTGGTTGATGAATTTATGGGACCTTTATATTTTATGCTTTTACTTGCAGTTGTTTCTCATGCGTTTATTGGGCTTTACCGTTTGGCTTTAAAATGGGGTTTTATGGAGGGAAAAAATACAGAGCGTTCTCGAAAGATTTTTAAACTTTTGATGAAAACCATGATAGCTGTTTATATTATTATTGGTTTGGCATCTTTGGCAAAATATACTTACATCGGGATAACACATGATTTTAGTGATGGCGTAAAATACCAATCGCAAACTATAAAATTTGAGGAGCATAAATAAATGAAAATAATCTATACTGATGTTTTAATCATTGGTGGTGGTTTAGCAGGGCTTCGAGTAGCAACTGGAGTAAAGCAAAGAGGGCATGACGCAGTAATTCTTACACTTGTCCCACCCAAACGCTCCCACTCAGCAGCCGCTCAAGGCGGTATGCAAGCTTCTTTGGCAAACTCTAAAATGGGTGAGGGGGATAATGAAGATATTCATTTTTCAGACACCATAAAAGGAAGCGATTGGGGTGCTGACCAAGAAGTAGCAAGAATGTTTGTGCATGTTGCTCCAAAAGCAATAAGAGAACTCTCCGCTTGGGGCGTTCCATGGAGTAGAGTACAAAAAGGTGAGCGAACAGCAATTATTAATGCTCAAAAAGTAAAAATTACCGAAAATGAAAATGCTCATGGACTTATAACTGCGAGAGATTTTGGAGGTACAAAAAAATGGAGAACTTGTTACACTTCTGATGGAACAGGGCATAGTATGCTTTATGCGATGGACAATAAAGCACATCAAGATAAAATAGAAATCCATGAAAGACTCGAAGCGATGAGCCTCATTGTAGATGAGGGGCGATGTTATGGAGCTATTGCAAGAAACCTCATGACAGGTGAACTTGTAGCGTATGTGGCAAAAGCAACAACCATGGCAACGGGTGGTTATGGGCGAATTTATAGTGTTTCAACTAATGCAATTATTTGTCAAGGAACAGGTCAAGCTCTAGCTCTTGAAACAGGAATTGCAACTTTAGGCAATATGGAAGCGATTCAATTTCACCCAACAGCTATTGTTCCAGTTGGAATTTTAACAACAGAGGGTTGTCGTGGAGATGGAGGATTATTACTCGATAAAGATGGGTATAGATTTATGCCAGATTACGAACCAGAAAAAAAAGAACTCGCCTCACGAGATGTGGTAAGTAGAAGAATGACCGAACACATAAGAAAAGGAAAAGGGGTAAAAAGCCGTTATGGTGACCATTTATGGCTTGATATTACTATTTTAGGACGAGCGCATATTGAGAAAAATTTGCGAGAAGTCAAAGAGATTTGTGAGAACTTTTTGGGGATTGACCCAGCGGTAGATTGGATTCCAGTGCGTCCTACACAACATTATTCTATGGGTGGAATTCGTACAAAATATACAGGAGAATCTCAAACCCTCAAAGGGCTTTATTCATGTGGAGAAGCTGCTTGTTGGGATTTGCATGGATTTAACCGACTTGGTGGAAATTCTGTGAGTGAAACGGTTGTTGCTGGAATGCTTGTTGGAGAATATATAAGCGATTTTTGTGATTCGCATGAGAGTTCAATTCATATCCATTCTTCTAAAATTGAGATGGCTTTGAAAAAAGAAAAAGATAAACTCGAAACTCTTTTGACCAACACAAAAGGGGAAGATGCGTATGTACTTCGCCGCCGCATGGAAGAGATTATGATGGACAAAGTTGGAATCTTTAGAAATGGCAAAGATTTACAAGATGCAGTTGATGAACTTGAACAACTTTATAAAAGAAGTAAAAATATAGAGGTTTTTCGCTCTAAATCTCGTGCTGCAAACCCTGCACTTGTCAATGCTTATAGAACCCAAAAAATGCTCAAAGTTGCTCTCACTGTGGCTTATGGAGCATTACTAAGAACCGAAAGTAGAGGCGCACATTCAAGAGAAGATTATCCTGAGAGAGATGATGCCAATTGGCTCAAAAGAACAATTACTTCATGGTCAAATGAGGGGCAAAGTTTGCCAACTGTAAGTTATGAAGAGATTGATATAACTTCGATGGAACTGCCTCCTGGATTTCGTGGATATGGAAAAGATTTGACAAAACACCATCAAGACACACCAAAAAGGGTGGAAAAAGTGGAAGCAATAACGAAAAAACTTGAAGCTGAAGGTGCAAACCGTTTTGAGATTCAAAATGCACTCATGCCATTTTTGGATAAATTACCAAAAAAATACCGCAATAAAAATGAAAGATTGGGAGAAAATATATGAGCGAAATAGAAAAAGGGAGAATTTTAAAAATTAATGTTTTACGGTTTGACCCAAATGACCCAAGCAACTTACCACATATGCAAACTTTTGAGATAGAAGAAGCATACGGCATGACGCTTTATATTGTACTCAACATGATTCGAGAACATCATGACAACTCTTTGATGTTTGATTTTGTGTGTCGTGCTGGAATTTGTGGGAGTTGTTCTATGCTTGTCAATGGTCGCCCAACTCTGGCTTGTAGAACGCTGACTTCAAAATTAGGTCAAAATATTACCCTTGCACCTTTGCCACTTTTTAAATTGATTAAAGATTTGTCTATTTATACTGGCGAGTGGATGCGAGGGCTTAATGAAAGGCTTGAAACTTGGATTCATGATAAAGAGCAAGAATTACATATTGATAAACTTGAAGAGCGAATGGAACCTGCTTTGGCAGATGAGATTTATGAACTTGATAGATGTATTGAGTGTGGGTGTTGTGTAGCAGGTTGTGGCACAATTCAGATGCGACCAAACTTTGTGGGTGCAGTTGGACTCAATAAAATTGCAAGGTATCATCTTGACCCACGAGATAAAAGAGGTGATGAAGATTATTATGAACTCATAGGGGATGAAGATGGTGTTTTTGGGTGTATGACCCTTTTGGGATGTGAAGATGTGTGTCCAAAAGATTTACCTTTACAAAGTAAGATTGCATATTTAAGACGCATGATGGTAAAAACAGCGTTAAATAACTAAGGAAAAAGAATGTCAATAGCAGAGATGGAAATAAAAAAATTTGAAAAAACGGGTTGTGCAGAAAATGATGTTTTTTATCAGGCAATGGAGGAGGTGATTTATTCGATAGCACCACTTTTAGAATCTGATGTAAAATATACAAAAAATGCAGTTTTAGAACGATTGATAGTTCCTGATAGAATCATAAAGTTTAAAGTTACATGGTTTGATGATAATCAAAATATTAAAGTAAATACTGGTTATAGAGTGCAATTTAACAATGCACTTGGACCCTACAAAGGGGGACTTCGTTTTCATCCATCTGTCAATGAGGGGATTTTAAAATTTTTGGGATTTGAGCAAATACTCAAAAACTCTCTCACGGGTTTAGCTCTTGGTGGTGCAAAAGGGGGAAGTGACTTTGACCCAAAAGGGAAAAGTGACTTTGAAGTGATGAAGTTTTGTTCTGCATTTATGACTGAGTTGCATAAATATATTGGTCCTCGCATCGATATTCCTGCTGGAGATATTGGAGTAGGTGCTAGAGAAATTGGATTTTTGTTTGGAGAATACAAAAAAATCACCTCTTCGTATGAGGGAGTTTTAACGGGTAAACCTTTTATGTTTGGAGGCTCACTTATGCGTCCAGAAGCAACAGGATATGGAGTGGTTTATTTTACAGAAAGAATGTTAGAACTAGAAAAAAAAGAACCACTCAAAGGAAAAATTTGTACAGTGAGTGGTTCGGGAAATGTGGCACTTCATGCCATAGAAAAATTACAACAAATTGGAGCTATCACAGTGTCATGCAGTGATTCTAGCGGAACTTTGTATGACCCACGAGGTGTAGATATTGTACTTTTAAAAGAGTTGAAATTAGTTAATAGAGGTTCTTTAACGGAGTATTTAAAAACCTATCCAGATGCAAAATATATCCCAACTTCAGACTATCCAGAGGGTGGACATGCAGTGTGGAATATTCCATGTTATGCAGCGTTTCCATGTGCTACACAAAACGAACTTACAGAAATTGATGCACAAAATCTGATTAAGAATGGGTGTGTGAGTGTCAGTGAAGGGGCAAATATGCCATCAACTGCACAAGCTACAAATTTATTTTTATATAACAAAATATGTTTTGCACCTGCAAAAGCTGCAAATGCTGGTGGTGTGGTTGTGAGTTCCTTTGAGATGAGTCAAAATGCTGCCATGGCACGATGGACTTTTGAAGAGGTAGATGAAAAACTCAAAATTACCATGCAACAAATTTGTACAAGAGTCGCACTCACTGCAAAAGATTATGGAGTTGAGGGTAATTATGTTGATGGTGCGAATATTGCAGGATTTAAAAAAGTAGCCGATGCCATGATGGCTGAGGGTATTTAAAAGAGATGATAAAAAAGTTCTTTATTATCTTGTTTATATTTTTTAGCATAACACTTCATGCAGAAGAATATACTAAGTTTATTGAAGAACAAATGGAGTATTTGCATCAGATGAATGATGTAAATATCACAAAAGAGAATATGCAATCACTTGTAAAAAATCAAGAACAAAGTTATCTAGCTGTTTTAGACTATATCATGAGCAATAAACAAGAGTATTTAGATGAACCGCTTTTATATAGTTCTGAGATTGTAACGCTCAAAAAGATGATAAAAATTAATGAAAGGGCTAGAAATAAATATTCAATTATGCGAGATGAGGTGCAACTCAAATCATACATGATTTTGCGTAATCAACAAACCATGATAAAAGATGTTTTGATAGCACTCAATACTTTGGATATGAAAATTTTCAGAGAAACACTCAATAATGTTGTTGTAAAAAATCAACTTGAAAACAACAAATACATGGATATAGATTATCGAGCATTACTAGAAACTGATGAAGATAAAATGCCAACGACCCTTAAAACAAATATTCAAGAATTTTATGATTTACTTGATATTAACACAGATGTCATCACGCATTTATATACTTTTGAAAAAAAGATGTATAGGCTTAATAAATACTCAAAATATCATTTGATAGGGAGTGTTATTTATGTTAATCAGACAGAGTTTGGAAAGTTGGTAAATCCCTATTTAGAAAAAGTAAATCTTAGTGTGATAAAAATAGGTGCGATATTTGTTCTTTCTTTGACTCTTTATTTATTGAAAATTGTTTTACAATTTTTGGCAACAAAATTATTTGGCAAAATAGATGGATTAGAAAAGTATTCAGAAGATATTATAGAACAATCTACAAGTCCCATAACATTTTTGTTAGCGTTTATAAATATGGAATTTGTAATTTATATTTATAATGACTTTATTAGCATCGACAAAGTTGGAATGTTTTTTAATATTGTTTATACAGCTTTGTTGGTGTGGTATATTTACAGAATTTTAAACATTATGACAAACAAAAAAATAGACGAGATAGAACAATTTAATAAACAAATTAAACATGAACTGATTAATGTTGGTAGAAAAATCATGAATTTTCTTATCATTTTAATAGGTGTATTATTAATACTTTATCTTGGCGGTGTTGATTTAACAGCAGTTCTCTCAGGTCTTGGAATTGGTGGTTTGGCGGTTGCTTTGGCAGCAAAAGAGAGTTTGTCTAACTTTTTTGGAACACTTTCAATTTTGCTTAGTGATGTTTTTTCACAAGGAGATTGGATAGTGGTAAATGGTGAAGAGGGCGTTGTTATCGAAATTGGTTTGCGGGTGACAACGCTAAGAACTTTTGATAATGCACTTATAGCAATTCCAAATGCAACTTTGGCAAATAACGATGTCAAAAATTGGAATAAAAGAACGCTTGGGCGTAGAATAAAAATGAATTTGGCGGTAAAATATAGCTCAAAATCTGAAGATATAAAAAATGCAGTCAATGAGATTCGTATCATGTTAGATGCTCATCCACAAATTGCCACAAAAAATACAAAATTTACTTACCGCTCATTACATGGAACAAGATTGGTTTCAAAAGATGATTTACAAGGTGTTAAGAAAAATTTACTTGTTTATCTTGATGAGTTTTCAAGTTCTAGTATTAATATTCTGGTGTATTGTTTTACAAAATCAGTAGATTGGGAAGAGTGGCTCCAAACAAAAGAGGATGTAATGCACAAAATCATGGCAATCTTTGAACAAAATAATTTAGAGTTTGCTTTTCCTTCTATGTCAATTTATCATGAGAATAAGATAGAAGAGTCTGTCAATAGCGATTTATAAAACTATTTCGTACATTTAAATATAAAAAAGGGGATTTCATGAAACAGTTAATTTACATTAGCAAAGCTACTTTGAGTATTGATTTTGTTGTAATCACAGATATATTGATGTTTGCAATTCCAAAAAATCATGATAAAGATATAACTGGGATACTTGTTTATGACGGAGTTTATTTTATACAAGTTTTAGAGGGTGATGAAAATGTTCTTTTATCACTTTTTGAAAAAATTAAAACTGATGCACGACATCACGATATAAAACTTTTTGGGATGAAAGAGATAGAAGAAAGAGATTTCAAAGTTTGGAACATGGGTTATATCAATAATTTTACGATGATTAAAGAGATACTTTTAGAAGTAAAAAAAAGTGAACTTTTTAACCCCTTTGATTTTACTTATGATGAAATTTTAGAGATGTTAAAAAAATTAAGTCATAGACTTTAAAAAAAGGTTTTTACAGTATTAAAATTACAAGGAAAATAAAATGAAAAAAAGTATAGTAATAGCATGTTTAGTAGTTGCTTCAACATCTGTTTTTGCTGAATTTGTAGGAACAACTCAAGGTGGATTTACAGGTCCTAGCATGCTAAAAACAACTGTAGAACAAGCAAAAACATTTAAAGATGATGCACATGTAGTCTTAGAAGGAAATATCGTTGAGAATTTGGAGAAAGAGAAATATCTATTTCGTGACTCAACAGGAAATATTACTATCGAAATAGATAACGATAATTGGAGAGGTGTTAATGTATCACCAGAAGATATTATTATAATTCATGGTGAAATTGATAAAGAATGGAACTCTATTGAAATTGATGTGGATATGATTATAAAAAAATAGACTTTTTTAAAACTAAATATAGAATATAACTAAAAATAATAAAATATAAGCTTTATTCATTCCAATACTCTGCGTCATTGCCATTAAATTAAGCTTTTTGTTACGGCAAGTTGGCGTGAAGTAATCTCATTTTTTCGATTTTTTTATAAAAAACCTGAGTTCGACAGTTTTTCTTTATTAAATCCCAAAATATAGGGACTTAAAAATATAGTAAAATACAATTAAGTTTAATTTAAGTTAAAATCTTCATTTCACAATGTATTTATTATAATAAAAAATATATAAAAACATGTAAAGTTTAAATAACTCTACTAAATCCCTAAAAATAGGTTTTTATTCTGTCGAACTCAGGTTATTATTACTTATCGGCTCCCAACTTCATAATATAGGGAAAATTCCAATTAGGAACTTAAAACAAATATTTCTACCCATTTAGGTGACAAAATAGTGTGAATAATTCTCTCTTCATAAGGTTTCGTTATAGACTATTTTGGGTATGAATATTTTTTATAGATTCCTTATAAAAACTAGTTTTTTGAGTTTACTTGAGTATAGTTTAGTCTCAATATATTTGTAAGAAAATGTGCTACCTTTTTTAAAGTCAACATAAATATCTAGTTTTTTATTTTCTACATTAAAGTCAATATTTGTAACAAACCATGGGTCTGTTATGTTGAGTGCCATTTGAAAAAGTTCTTGAGTTATCATTTTATAGTTAGGATTCAAAATTAAATAATTAATAAAATTTTAGCTCTCTATTTTTGTTTCTGGTTGAAATATTTCATGAGAGTATAGTTGAAGCTACACGATGATTAAAATATTTTGAGCAGAGATAAAAAGAGAAAATAAAAATTATTGGTTATTTAATTTCCATTCCTTATTTTAGCAAAAATTGACTTAGCCATACTCTTTTTTAGAAGAAACCACTTTTATGTAAAAACAGGTATTTTTAGAAAAATAGACGAATTATTGAATTTTGAAACCCCTATATTACGGATTTTTAGAGCCTATTTGGGTGCTGAATGGTTACAAAATTTCAGGCACTATTGCTTCTCAAAGAGGCGATAAATACTTTGCTAGAATTCGTGGATACATCTCTACAGTTAAAAAACAAGGACATCGCGTTCTGGAAGAACTCAGGAATGCACTTGATGGTAACCCATTCATGCCTCAAATTGCTTAGGGGTGCTGAATGGTTACTGCATGAGAATAATGAATGAAAACTTGAGACAAATCTTAGGAATATGATAAAGATTTCAGCTATTTCAACTGATTAACTTTATATAATCCGAGATTTAAATCTGGATATTTTATGAAAACTAAGTACAAAATTTTAGTGACAAATGATGATGGTTATGAGGCAAAAGGGCTTTTATCGCTTGTGAGTGCTCTTAAAGAGTTAGAAGGTATTGAGGTGATTGTTGTAGCTCCTGCAAATGAAAAGTCTGCATGTGGACATTCTCTTACAATTGTTCGACCTTTGCGGTTCATAAGTGTTGATGATGACTTTTTTAAGCTTGATGATGGCACACCTGCTGATTGTGTATATCTCTCTTTGAGTACCATGTTTGCTAACAAAAAGCCAGATTTGCTTATTAGTGGCATTAATCGTGGCTCTAACATGGGGGAAGATATTACATATTCAGGAACAGCAGCTGGAGCTATGGAAGGGGTTTTACATGATGTTCCCTCAATTGCAATCTCTCAAGTGATGGATTTTACAAATCCTGATGGAGATTTTTCTCTTGCTTGTGAGACGATAAAAAAGTTGGTGATAAAAATAAAAGAGGGTTCATTTCCACTACCTCACAGAGAGTTTTTAAATGTCAATATCCCTGCTGATGTAAGCGAAGCGGAGATGCGAGTTACCTATGCAGGATATAGGTTTTACGCAAATGATTCTCATGTACATCAAAATCCTCGTGGAGAGGAATACCATTGGTTAGGATTGCATCCTCTAAATTTTTCCCCTCGCAAAGGTGTTGATGGAATAAGTGATTATGAGGCAATTCAAGCTGGATATATTTCAATCACCCCAATTATGCTTGATTTAAGTGCATATAAAAGCATGCAAAGATTAGAAGAGTGGTTATGAAACATCACCGTATAAAACTTTTATTTCAAGATGATTTTAGTAAATTTAAGAATGCAAAAATCATTCTTTTAGGTGTTGGTGGAGTTGGGAGTTTTTGTCTGGATTGTTTGTTTAGAAGTGGTTTAGAAAATATTACAATTGTAGATTTTGACACTTATGATATAACAAATCAAAACCGTCAGATGTGGTCGGAGCTACATGAGGGTGAAATAAAAGTTGAGGCTTTGCAAAAACATTATCCAACTGTACAGATAATAAATCAACGCATTGATGAACAATGGGTTTGGGATTTTGATTTTGAGACTTACGATTTAGTTTTAGATGCGATAGATGACACAAAAGCCAAATTAGCGCTTGCTCAAAAATGCCACAAAAAGCTAATATCCTCATTTGGAAGTGCCAAAAGGGTTGACCCAACACAGATAAAAGTGGATGATATTTGGAAAAGTTATGGCGATAGATTTGGTGCAAAAATTCGTTATGAACTTAAAAAACGGGGATTTAAGAAAAAATATAAAGTAATTTTTTCTTCAGAAGAGGCACAAGTAAAAGAAAAAGGAAGTTTCATGGCAGTGACTGCTTCATTTGGGCTTACCATGTGTGCTGAAGCAATTAAAAAAATAGTGGTCTCATAAATAGAATTAAAAAAAACTATCTTGCTTTATGTCAGACAGCTTTTGTCAGTATATTTTTCAGTAAAATCATGATACATTGAGAAATAAAGAGTTGAAATTGGATAACTTTATTTAATTTTAATTTCTTAATTTTCTTAATTAGGATTTATGTGAAAATAGTACATTTTAGTGATACTCATTTGGGTTACAACGACTTAGATATTTTAAATGCTCAAAATATTAACCAGAGAGAAGCGGATTTTTATGACTCTTTTTCTCAAGTAGTGGAGCAAATTAAACTTATAAAACCTGATTATATAATTCATACTGGAGACCTTTTTCACCGTTTTAACCCATCAAATCGTGCTATTATATTTGCTCTTGAGCAGTTTAAAATGATAGATTCTCTTAATATTCCATTTATTCTTATAGCGGGTAACCACTCCACTCCAAGGAGCAATCTTGTGAGTCCTATTTTAAAAATATTTGAAAACTTTAAAAATGTTTGGGTTTCATACAACCAAAAGTATCAAAAAGTGGAGTTTGATAGTGTAATTTTTCACACTATGCCTCATATGCATGACGATTCTATAGCTCTTTCTCAGATAGAAGTTTGTGAGGCAAATATTGATGACTCGAAGAAAAATATCATGATGATGCATTGCTCGGTTGCAAAGCATTATCTCATGCAAGAGTTTGGCGAATGGGTTTATCCAAAAGATAAAGAGTATTTGTTTGATAAGATGGATTATGTGGCACTTGGGCATTGGCATGGGTTTGGGCAAGTGGCTAAATATTCAAATGTCTACTATAGCGGTTCGACTGAACGCACAAGTTTAGGTGACAAACGCAACTCAAAAGGTTTTGCCTTGATTTGGCTCGAAGAGAAGCTAAAGGTTGAGTATAAAGAGATAAGAATCCGCCCTATTGTAGTAAAAGAGATAGATTGCGAAGCGTATGAAAGTTCGCTAGAAAACATAAATACAGACGATACTTTAAACGCTATTGTGGAAGTAAAACTTAAAAATTTAACTCGCTTACAATCCCTAGATATTCAAAACTTTGAGATACAAAAACATTTTAAAAATGCCATGAGCGTAAGTGTCAAACGGGAATTTAAACAGGATGTGAATTTGAATAATCTAGATGATACGCAACCTCTTAGCTTAGAACGGTATTTTTTGGACCATCTCAAAGCGAACTCCCATGAAACAGAGTACAAGAGACTAGAACGAAAAGTTCAAGAGCTGTTTGGAAATTATGAGGAGAATGTCAATGACACTTACTAGACTTCATTTGGAAAATTTTAAAAAATATACCACATTCGATATAGAGTTTGGCGAGGGATTAGTCGGTATTATTGGTAAAAATGGAAGTGGAAAATCGACTCTGTTTGAAGCGATTCTTTTTGCACTTTATGGGGAGTTGCAAGAGAGAGGCAATAAAGAACTCGTGAAAAATGTGAAGGCTGAAATAACAGACTCGGTAGTTGTAAAACTAGAGTTTGTATTTGATGACATGACGCTTTATAAAGTAGAGCGTGGGTTTCGTGCAAAAGCAATGAGTGCGTATGCAAGACTCTACAAAAATGGTGAACTCACAACTTCTGGTGCAAAAGAGGTCACAAACGCTATTGCAATGCTTACAAAAATGGGTAAAGAGGCTTTTAGGCATACACTTTTTGCTTCTCAAAAAGAGCTTACAAGTCTAAGTTCTCTCAAAAATGAAGATAGAAAAAAGATGATTCGCCGTCTTTTGGGGCTTCAAAAAATAGATTTTATTGAAAAAGAGTTGAGTGAAAAAAGCAAAGAGCTAGGTAAAGATATAAAAACCCATGAGCAGTTTCTTTTGAGCGAAGTAGATGCAAAAGAAAAACAAGAGAAAATTCAAGAGGATAAAAATACTCAAGAGGCGTTAGCCAAAGATGTGGAGCTAAAAACTCAAGAGCTGGTGGATATTAAAACTGATGAGCAAACACTTAAAAAAGAGCTACTCATCTTCAGTAAAATTAAAGAGGAGAAACAAAAACTTTTCTCAACCCTTGAACTCATCAAAAACACCAAAAGCTTAGAGCTTCTAAACGAAGTAAAACTTATCGCTCAAAATCATGAGCTTGAGCATAAAGAGAAAAAATTCAAAGAGTTTATAGAGTTCAAAAATGAGTATTTATTGACTCAAGAGGCGCTAAAAGTCCAAGAGAATCTCAAAGAATTCCACCTCAAAAAAGAGGGTCTTAACAAAGAATTGGTGCAACTAAGAGTGCAGTACACCAAAAGTAAATCGGATATTAAAGAGCTAGAAAAAGCATGTGAAAAATATGATGAGTTTCTTTTAAATGAGAAAAATCTAAAGAGCAATATCACCCTATTAAATGAAAATATAAATAGCAAACGCAATCTTGAAAACGGATTAAAAGCTCAAATTACAGCAGAGCAAAGGCAGATAGAAATCACAAATGCAAAAATTGAAAAACTCAAAAAGCTGGGAAGCGATTCAGCATGTCCTATTTGTACCAGACCACTTCTTGAAGAATATGATAATGTGATAAATTCACTTGTATGCGAAGTCAATGACATACATCAAAAAAAGATAGATGAGCTTGAAAAAATACTCCAAAATGTGCGTATCGAAAAAAATGTGTTAGAGGTGCAAATAAACTTAAAAGAGAAAGAAATTTCCGAGCTTTCAAACACCATTAAAGTGATTGAGAGTAAATTAAAAGACTTTGAAAATGCAAAAAAATATTTTGAACAAGTGAAAAAAAATGGGCTTATAAATAACGAGGAGCTGAAAAAACTAGAGCAATACTCTTATGATGAAAAGTACCATGAGGGTCTAAAGGTGCGTTTTACAAGGCTTGAATCACAATACAAAGATGCTATAAGACTAGAAGCGGAGCTAAAACGCTTACCAAGTGTAAAAGAGGAACTAGCAAGTATCATTCAAAAAATAGAAGATTTGAGTGTTGAAGAAAAAGTCAAAGAAACAGAGTTTCACTTCGTAGTTTACGAAGAAGCAAATCATAAACAAGCGTTAGCAAAACATGAACAAATACTTAAAATAATAGACTCAAAAACAACTATAGCAAATGATATAAAAGTGCAAATTGCAAGAGTAGAAGGGGAGATAAAAAATATACAAAATATCCTCGACAACAACGAAGTACAAAAGAAAAAAAGTGAAATAAAAAAAGAGGATTTGAGAGATTACGAAAAAATAAAAACAAGTCTAGCAGAGTTCAAAACCAAACTTAATGCAACAGTTGCCCCGCGTATCTCTGTATTAGCCTCAGAGATGTATTCTCAAATAACAAAAGGTAAATACCAACATATAGAAGTGAGTAACGAATTTGATTTTTTTATCTATGACGATGGCAAAAAATATCCAATAGAAAGATTTTCAGGCGGAGAGATAGACCTTGCAAACTTAGTGCTACGCATCGCCATTTCAAAAACACTCACCGAACTCAGCGGAACGAGCAACATAGGCTTTTTGGCGTTTGACGAGGTATTTGGAAGTCAAGATGAGGCGAGAAGGATGCAAATAATCGAAGCTTTTCATACTATTAAAGAGCAATACAGACAGATATTTCTTATAAGCCATGAGACAGAGATTAAAGAGATGTTTGAACGGGTTATTGAGTTGTAAGCAAAAGAGATGAAAAGTCTTGAAAAGTTATCTAAAGACTCTTTTGATAAAATCGTTTTCTAAAATTTTATTATGGAAAAACAATGTCTTTGATTCAGTTAGATACTAGTAAATGTGTGCGTTCTTTATCTAAAGAGAGTGCATGTAATAAATGTGAAATTATCTGTCCTACGGCTGCTATTGTTGTAGCAGACAATCCTCTTCCAAAAATCAATTATTCTGCATGTGTGGGTTGTGGCGGTTGTGATGCTGTTTGTCCAAATGAAGCACTTTCTTTGGATGATTTTAGCTCTACAAACTTCTTTTTTGATTTTTTACAAGATGAGCAAAATATTATCTCATGCCGTAAAAATGTTCCATGTATTGCGGCTTTGAGTGTTGAAAATATTATCTCTATGAGCGTTATGAAAAAAGAGATAATTTTTGATATTGGGTATTGTAGCGGATGTGATATAGCACACACTTGCCATCCTCAGATACTCAAAAATTATGAAGAGGCTTCTTATATTTTGGAGGCTATGGAAAATAAAGCAAGTTTGAAACTCGAAAATCTTTGTTATAAAAATATAGAAGAGCCAAAAAGCGATAGAAGAGATTTTCTTCGTGCCATAAATTTAAAAAGTGTTGCAAAAACAAAACATGCCTTTGAAAATGAAGTGAAAAAAGCGAGTGATGAACTCATAGAGCATACTTTACAAAAAGCAGATATAGCACTGCTGAAGAAAAAACGGATACCAGAAAAACGAAAGATATTTTTTACAGCTATTAAAAGAGTTGAAAAACCTTTACAATACCATAGAATAGATGCAAATGAGATTAGTTTTACCTCGCAAAAAGTGATGCATGAAGAGTTGTGTACTGCATGTCAGATGTGTTATCGGGTGTGTCCAACGGGTGCGCTTACTTCTGACATGAGAAACTCAAAAATTGATTTTGACCCATTTTTATGTATCAAATGCCATATTTGTCATGATGTATGTGAGCCTGACGCACTTACACTTTCCCCAGCGTACAATATCAAAGAGTTTTTTCAGCCAGTGGTGCAAAACTTGATTACATTTAATGTAAGAAGATGTGATGAGTGTAATAGTATTTTTAGTACAAATTCAGATGATAAATTATGCTACAGATGTAAAATAGAAGATGAAGAAGCCCGAGAACTTTGGGGAATAAAGGAGAAATATTAATGAATGAAGCAAATCAAATATCACAGCAAACAAAACTCTACGGTTTTATAGGTGAAGAAGCGGGAAAAAGTAGCTTGAGTGCTACCATGAACCGTTTGTTCAAAGCTAACAATAAAGATGCCATGACAATTCCTATGAATATTAGAGAGGATGATTTTTATTTTACCCTTTCAAATATGAAAAAATCTCATGTCAATGGTGCAATTATCTCAAATGAATATGTGCGTCAAGTGGTTGAATTATTGGATGAATCTAGCGAAGCCGTGAAGCAATCTGGCATGTGCGATATTCTTGTGCGAAAAGAGCAAATGCTCAAAGGGGATATTTTTAGTACAAAAGTGTTCATAGAGTTTTTAAAATCCAATAATGTTAAAGAGATAGCCCTACTTGGTACAACACCTCATGCAAAAGCATTTAGTTTTTTATCCCGTGAGCATAATTTTAACATCAGTTATTTTAATGATGATTTGGAAAATTTAATGAATTTTACACAAGAGATGCAAATACAAAATCCAGATATAAACCGCATATCTTCCAACATGTGTATCAATTTTTCCCCATTTGATGCAGTAATTGATTTTTCAGAGATGACAAATTTTGAGATGGTGGAACAGTTTTCAAAGCTTAATTTAGACATGAAACAAAAAACGCAGTTTTCACCACTTAAAAAAATAACAAAAGAGTTGGGAGCTTTTTATACTTCTTATGATGATTTATTGGTTGAACTAGCTAAAGGTGCTGCTGATTTTTTCGATAAAGAACTTATTTAAAAATGCTCCAAATTTCATTGGATTGACCTAGCTTTTTCTTTTTTATGGTTTTATTTTATAAACTACTGCATAGAGTAATGGAACATAAATGAGATTCAAAATAGTTGCCCATGCTATCCCAAATCCCAACGAAACTGCCATAGGTTGAAGTATCAAAGCTTGACCTGAGGCAAAGAAAATCAAAGTCAATAATCCTAAAACTGTTGTTAAAGAGGTAAGAAAGATTGGTCTTAAACGGTGTTTTGCTCTTTGCATTAAATCCTCTGTATTTCGGGCATTTTTGATAAAACTTACCATGATAAGACCATCATTTACAACAACTCCAGCCAAACCAACAATACCTATCATCCCAGTCATTGTCATATTTAATCCCATGACCAGATGCCCAAAATAGACACCAAAAATCACCAACGGAATAGTGCTAATTACAATCAAAGATTTTTTTATAGAATCAAAAAGCCACACTAAAGTAATGAAAATCAAAAATATTGCAATTAAACCTGATTGTATCATTTCAATTTTATTTTTATTATTTTCTTTCTCTTCACCCTTAATATCTACCGTAAACCCATCATTTCTAAGCTTCTCAAATACTGGTTGCATACTATTCATAACTTCAGTAGAGGTAATTATTTTTTTCTCCAATGAAGCGAAAATACTGCGGATTCTCACACCATCCTCTTTTTTAATTTCAACGAAACCTTGAATCATCACAAAATCACATACATCTTTGAGTGAAATAAATTGATTTGTAGAGGGAATTTGAATCTCAATTGTGTTAATAGAGTTTAATTTTTCATTCATGCTACTCTCAATTTTCATGCGAACTAGCCCTTTTTCATTAAACATTTTTCCATACTCACCTTTGAGATAATAGGCACGAAGTTCATTTGAAACAATTTCTTCATTAAATCCGAGTTGCTGTCCATATTGATTTACACGCAATTTGAGTTCTTTTTCTCCAATATCTGCATCGTCGGTAATATCTTTTACTCCAACTATTTTACCCAATTCCTGTTTGAGATATTTTATCCCTTCTAATATGATTGTTTCATCTTTTCCACTCAAACTTACCTCTATATCATGAGCAATAACACCTGTTCCTGGAGTTTTTACAACGAGTTCTTCATATACTAAACTTCCATTTTCTTTCAAATCTATTATAGGGTTAATCATTCCTTCAATAATTGTTGCTATCTCTTTAGCATCTTTTTGGCGTGTTAAAATATCTCCATCGTATCCTATAGAAAAAATTGGGCTCATATATTTATCGAAAAAATTTGTCGGTGCTTTTTCATGTAAATCTACAAAAATATGAAAGAAATTTTCTCCAAGTTCTACTCTATTTTTTGAATCCATGCGAAATCCAATCACAGAAGTAATTGAAGAAACTTCTGATTCACCAAGCTTATTAATCAATAATTTTTCCACTTGCGCAACATTTTTTTCGGTATCTTCTAAAGTACTATTAATATTTACTTTTCCAATCACATATACTTGTGTTGTATCGAAATCAGGAAACAGTTGAAATTTTGAGTTTTTTACCAAAACAAAAGTCAAACCAAAAATAGTAACAACCATGACAATAAGTGAAGTCCATTTTCTCTTAAAAAAGAAGTGTAAAGTTTTACTATGCCACCCATTAAGTTTAGTCCAAAGTTTTTTTGTAAAACTTCCATCTTTGGAAACTTTTAAAAAATCGTGTGCATGTAAAGGTAAAAAATAAAAAGCTTCAAACAAAGAGGATAAAAGTAAAACAGTAATCATAATAGGGATAATTTTGATAAAAGTACCCATCTCTCCACTAAGTAAAAGCATAGGTAAAAAAGCAAAAACTGTCGTAAGAGTTGCCGTCAACACTTCAGGAAACATCTCCGTAGCACCTACAATTGCAGCTTCTCGTGCTTCCATTCCCTCTTCTAAATGTCTATAAATATTCTCAGCAACTACTATTGCTTCATCTACAAGCATACCAAGAGCGATGAGTGCACCAAGTAAAGATAACATGTTAAGACTATGTCCAAGTATTTCACTTACAATCAGACCAATCATAAAACTCACAGGAATACCAAGAGCAACTACAAAAGCAATCCCACGATTAATAAAAATAAGCATCGCAAGAGCTACAAGAATAAGCCCAAAAACAATATTTGAAAAAACAATATTAAGACGATTTTTAATCCACACGGAAGTATCTGTATAAATTTCATATTTTAAATTTGGATGTTTAAGAGTATCTTCTTTAAGTATTTCTCGAATATCTTTTACTAAAGAAATTGCATTCCCCTGTTCAGATTTTGTGACATTGATGGAAACATTTCTTTGTCCATTAAAATGTGATATTTCAAATACATCTCCAAGTTCAAACGATACATTTGCAATATCACCAATACGAACTCGAGAACCTCCAATATTTACAATAGTATCTTCAACACTCTCTTTTGTTTTTTCCCCATTAAAAGTGGATATATAAAGATGCGAACCTTTTTCTTTTATGGTTCCTATTGGAAAAATAGAGCTAATTTTTTGAAGTGCTGAGATTGCTAAAGTGGGAGTCAATCCATACGCTTGAAGCTTTTGCTCATCAATAGTCACAACCAATTCTTCATCAGAATCACCACGAATAGAGATGTCACTTAAATCTTTAAGTTTACTCAGTTGTGAGACTAATTCATCTGCTCGAATAAGCAGTTCTTCTTTCTTGACATCCCCTGCTAATGCAATAAGTACAAGTGGGAAAGCATGCGTTTTGAGTTTTGCAATAGGTTCTGCCATATCTGCGGGCAAGTCTTTTCTCACACCACTAATAATATCTTTGACATCATTCAAAACACTTACATTATCTGCTCCAACTTTAATATCCACCGTTATAGAAAAAGAACCATTTTTTATACTTGTAGTTATTACATCCAAATCATCTATATTTTGAAGCTCATCTTCTATACTCTCAACAACCATCTTGTCCAAAACATCTGCTGAAGTGCCTACATATCCACCAGTTATAAGCACTTTATCCATGTTCATTGGAGGAAATATCTCTTGCGGAATATTAATGTAGGCAAAAATTGATAATAATAAAATGAAGCCTAAAAGCATATGATTAAGTAATGGTTTATCAATAGCAAATTCTATAAGTTTACGAATCATAATATCTCTTTAAAATAGTGTGTCTAGGATTTGGTTTTTGTAACGAATCTCTTCTACTGAGGTTTTGATAAGCCTATTTTCTTCTTTGAGCATATCGTATTCAGACTTTAATTTAGCAATATCTCTACTTTTAAAATAAATTTGCTGTTGTATATAAATTTTTGGAAATAGCAAGATACAAATAAAAGAAAGAATAAATAGTACATATAAAAAGTAACTTAAATCTAACTTTTTCTTTGAATATATAATAGGTTCTACTTCATCAAGTAAGTCGATTTTATCACCCATTCAAGTATCCATCGTATCCCCTCTAAATTTAATGGTAAAACAAATTTTTCTTGCAAAACAAATTAATAGTAAGTCCTTAATACAGGCAGTTCTAAACGAATGTTAGCTTTTTAATTTTAGATTTACTATTAAATTTATAGGGGATACTATCCATCTTCCAAAAATAATTTACGCGATTATACTTTATTTTACAGAATATAAATATAAAAGATAAATCCATAACTAAAAGTCAGCCCATCTCTTGTAAAAAATATTGAACACTTAGGCTAAAAAATTTATTAATAAAGCTAGATGTAGTTTACTTGGTGCTTACAAAAATATTACTATTTTAATAATGTCTTATTTCTGTGAAGTTGGTTTTATTAGCATGAAAATATTTTTTCATGCTAATAAAAAAGTTTAATTGATTTTTTTACGCTTCAAATACAAGCTCATAGTCTTTATATATACCAGTTCCAACAGGAATAGTACGACCAATAATTACATTTTCTTTTAAGTTATCCAAGTTATCAACTTTTGCAGAAACTGCAGCTTCTGTTAACACCTTAGTTGTATCTTGAAATGATGCAGCAGAAATAATACTATCAGCACTAACAGCAGCTCTAGTAATACCAACCAAGAATGGTTCAGCAATTGCTGGGCGACCACCAAGACGAATAATCTTTTCATTTTCTTGTGCAAATTTAGATTTAGAAATTAAATCGCCTTCAATAAATTTAGTATCTCCAGACTTAACAATTTTTATTTGTCTTAACATTTGAGTAAAAATAACCTCAATATGCTTATCTGCAATATTAACCCCTTGTGAACGATACACTTGTTGTACTTCACTTACAAGATAATTATAAAGTGCTTTAACACCCATAATTCTCAATAATTCATGAGATGAAAGGATACCTGTCGTTAATCTTTCACCAGAGTGAACAAAATCACCTGGATTTACAACTGGCACATGAGACTTATCTACAAAATATTCTTTAATAATTCCTGTTTCTGATGAAACAATAATCCTAATTTTGCCACGAAGAGGTTTACCCAAAGTTACAAAACCATCAATTTCAGATATAAGTGCTGTAGCTTTTGGTCGACGACCTTCAAAAAGTTCAGAGACCCGAGGAAGACCTCCAGTAATATCACTTGATTTTTGAAGTGCTTTTGGTGTCTTAGCTATAATATCTGCTATTTTCACAATTGCACCATTTGCAACAAATATAGATGATTTAGGAGCAATTGGATATCTTAGTAATTCACCATCTTCTGTAGCAATCACAATAGTTGGCTTATAATCACCAGA
The DNA here is from genome assembly GCA_945883795.1 of Sulfurimonas crateris. Taxonomy (GTDB): domain Bacteria; phylum Campylobacterota; class Campylobacteria; order Campylobacterales; family Sulfurimonadaceae; genus Sulfurimonas; species Sulfurimonas crateris_A. Next base: position 21,395 of record CAMCYC010000008.1, read on the forward strand.
TATATGGTCGTTAATCATCAATCTACTTTTACCTGTCAATTCATCTAATTGCTCTGTAGCAGTAGTTCCAGGAAGGATATCTTCATAAGAAACTGTACCATTTGCCTCTGAAATAATAGGATTTGAATATGGATCCCACTCTGCAATAACCGTTGATTCATCGCTTGCTGGCTTAGCTATCACTGTAGAGATTGTAATAATTTGATTATCTTCAGCCACTATAATAGAACCGCGAGCAATATAATGTCTAATTGCTTCACGATTATTTCCATCAACAACAGTTGCAAATAAGCCTTTTTCAGCGACACTATATCCAGCTTTAACACCTTCAAATCTTTCTAAATAGTCACCTCTAAGTAAGAAATATTTTACAGTCCCATTTTCTTTTGCTAGTATCTTTTGAGTTACAGGAGCACCATCTTTTACTAACACTTCAGAAGCATAAGGGATATGACTTGGAACATTCCATCCATCTTTAATTGTCTCAACAATTGACTCATGCTCTTTTACATTCGAACCATCTTCATAAGGAAAATAATATTTACCCTCAATTTGACCACTTACGCCAGCTAATTCGTTTGCTTTTGCTATCTCATTTTTACGAAGCACATAACGAACTGTTTCAGTAGGAGATATAACAGTTACCAACACTTCATCATGAATTGTTTCAATTTTAATTTTACCGCTAAAAGGAGCTTTAATTTTTGGCTCAACTAATAAAACTGCTGCATTTCTTCTATTTGCAACGATATTTTTACCATCTTTAGAAGCATAAGTTTTAAGATTATAATATCGAATAAACCCTTCTTTAGTTGCAACAACCTGTCTTTCTTGTGCTGTACTTGATGCTGTACCACCCACATGGAATGTTCTTAGTGTAAGCTGAGTACCAGGTTCACCAATTGACTGAGCTGCCACGATACCAACTGCTTCACCAGTACGAACAATTTTTCCAGTTGCTAAGTTCACACCATAACATAAGGCACAAATTCCCTCTTCACTTTTACATGTTGTTGGTGTTCGAATGTGAGCAGAACGGATACCTGCTTCTGCAATAACTTTTGCACTAATTTCATCTAATAATGAACCTTCAGCAAAAAGAATTTCATTACTAATTGGGTCAATTATATCATCAGCCAAAACTCTACCATTTAATCTATCTTCTAATGATTCAATTAAAGTATTATGGTCACTGATATCTGTAATTTCTATCCCTTCATGTGTATGACAATCATGTTCAACAATTTTCACATTTTGTGCAACATCCACAAGTTTACGAGTCAAATAACCAGCATTTGCAGTTTTTAACGCTGTATCGGCAAGACCTTTTCTAGCACCATGCGTTGAAATAAAATACTCAACAACATTCAAACCCTCTTTAAAGTTTGAGATAATTGGAGTTTCAATAATTTCACCACTTGGTTTAGCCATAAGTCCACGCATACCCGCTAACTGACGAATTTGAGCAGCAGAACCACGAGCACCAGAATCAGCCATCATGTGAATAGAGTTAAATCCATTTTTATCAGTTTGAACCAAATCCATCATCTGAGTAGCAAGAGTATTATTTGTATCTGTCCAAACATCAATAATTTTATTATATCTTTCTTGTTCAGTTAAAAGACCCGCTTCAAATTGTTTTTGAATCTCTAAAACTCTATTTTTTGATTCAGCGATTTTAGCTGCTTTTGTTTTTGGAATAATAATATCATCTATTGAAATAGATACCCCAGATTCAGTAGCGTGTTTAAAACCTAAATCTTTTAAATTATCCAAGTATGTTGCCGTAACACCAATACCTGCATATTTTTGAACATAATCAACAGTTTCATTAATCGCTTTTTTCTTCATAACTCTATTCCATAATTCTATTGGAACCAAGTCAGGCATAATAGCTTTTAACAACATACGCCCTGCAGTTGTATGGATAATTCTTCCATCAACACGAGTTCTTATCTTCGCATGTAAATCAAGTGCATCATGTTCAATTGCAATTCTCACTTCATCAACATTTGCAAAAAGTTTATTAGAACCTTTTACCCCATTTTTTTCTAAACTTAGGTAATAAAGTCCAAGAACCATATCTTGTGAAGGTGTAGCAATCGCCTTACCCGAAGCAGGAAGTAAAATATTCATAGAAGCAAGCATTAAAACTTTTGCTTCTGCAATAGCTGCAGAACTTAATGGAATATGCACAGCCATCTGGTCACCATCAAAGTCGGCATTAAAAGCAGCACAAACTAACGGGTGTAATTGAATAGCTTTTCCATCTATAAGAATTGGATGGAATGCTTGAATTGAAAGTTTGTGAAGTGTTGGTGCACGATTAAGTAAAATTGGATAACCATCAACAATTTCTGCCAAACATTCCCAAACTTCATTCGTTGTATCTTCAATCATCTTCTTTGCAGCTTTTACCGTTGTTGCGTACCCTTTTTCTTCAAGTTTAGCAATCAAATGTGGTTTAAAAAGCTCTAGAGCCATTTTTTTAGGGAGTCCACATTGGTCCATTCTCAAAGATGGCCCAACAACGATTACAGAACGACCTGAAAAGTCAACCCGTTTACCAAGTAAATTTTGACGGAAACGCCCTTGTTTACCTTTAATGATTTCACTTAAAGATTTTAATGGTCTTTTATTAGCACCTTTAACTGCATTTGCACGACGACCATTATCAAAAAGAGCATCCACTGATTCTTGAAGCATTCTTTTTTCATTTCTTACAATAATTTCTGGAGCTTCAAGTTCTACAAGACGCTTTAATCTTTGGTTACGATTAATAACACGGCGATACAAATCGTTCACATCAGAAACTGCAAATTTTCCACCATCAAGTGAAACAAGCGGTCTTAAATCTGGAGGAAGAACTGGTAATACTGTAAGCATCATCCATGCAGGATTATTACCTGAATTTAAAAATGATTCAATAACTTTAAGTCGTTTAGCGATTGTTTTTGTTTTTGCTTCACTTTTAGTTTCATTAATTTCATCTTTCAATTTTGTAAATAATTCAACTAAATCGATAGAATCAAGTAAATCACGGATAACTTCACCACCCATGCGAGCCTGAAAACCAAGCTCACCAAATCGTTGCACTAAAGTGCGGTACTGTTCTTCATTTAAAACATCGTACTGTAAAACTTGTGTTTTTTGATCAGCATCATAATACGCTTCTCCACCCGATTCAACAATATACGCTTCATAGTAAAGAACCCTTTCAAGGTCTTTCATTTTAATACCAAGAAGTGTACCAATTCTTGATGGTAGTGAACTTACATACCAAATGTGTGCAACTGGAGTCACAAGTTCGATATGTCCCATTCTATGACGACGAACTTTTGTACTTGTTACTTCAACGCCACATTTTTCACATACTACACCTTTGTAGCGCATCTTTTTGTATTTACCACAAAGACACTCGTAATCTCTTACAGGTCCAAAAATTTTAGCACAAAAAAGCCCATCTCGCTCAGGCTTTAAAGTACGATAATTAATAGTTTCTGGTTTTTTAACTTCACCATGACTCCAAGACATCACTTTTTCAGGAGATGCCAAACGAAACTGTATTTGTTGAATATCGGTTGGTCTTTTATCTTCAGTTATTATTACTGGTACTAATTTACTCATTATCTTGAACCTCGTCTAAAATCTCTACATCAAGCGCCAATGCTTGTAGCTCTTTTGTTAATACAAACAATGTTTCAGGGATACCTGAAGCTGGAACTAATTCACCTTTAGTAATTGCTTTATAGGCACGAACACGACCATCTACATCATCTGATTTAATAGTTAACATCTCTTTGAGAACAGCTGAAGCACCATAAGCTTCAAGCGCCCAAACTTCCATCTCCCCAAATCTTTGACCACCAAAAAGTGCTTTACCACCAACTGGTTGTTGTGTAACTAAGGAGTATGGTCCAGTTGAACGAGCATGAATTTTTTCATCAACCAAGTGATGTAATTTTAAAATATACATATAACCAACATTCACTCGTTCTTTTATTTTTTCACCTGTTTTACCATTATAAAGAACTGTTTTACCATCAGAATCCATTTTTGCTAATTTAAATAATTCTTCAAACTCTTTAGCGTTGACACCTTCAAAAATTGGCGTTGCAAATCGCACACCATTTGACCAGTCACGAGCGTATCTTAGAAATTTTTCATTACTCATAGCGCCTATCACTTCAACTGCATTCATCATGCCAGCAACATCAGCAATAGTAATCATTTTCGCACGAAGATTTTCGATAAAATCTTTTTGTTTATTTTCAAATTCAGCCAAAATTTGGTTACCAAGTTCACGACCCGCCATACCTAAATGCATCTCTAGAACTTGTCCAATATTCATACGAGATGGAACTCCAAGTGGATTTAAACATACATCTACACTTCTTCCATCTTCCATATATGGCATATCAACTTCTGGTACAATTATTGAAACAATCCCTTTGTTTCCATGACGACCAGCCATTTTATCTCCAACTTTAAGTTGTCGTTTTGTAGCAATATAGACTTTTACATATTTCACAACACCATTTGGTAAAATATCGTCTTTTTCTAAAATCGTTAATTTTTCTTCATGTTCATCACGAAAAATTCTTTTTTGCTTTTGAAAATAATTTTTAGTTTTATTGTATTCAGATTGAATAGTTTCACTAAAAGATTTTACAATAGCATTCATGGCAAAACGATTTACTTCAAGTAAATCAACTCCATTAATTAAATCGCCTGCACGATATTCTGTATCACCAATTTTAATATCTGAAAGTAAAGGCTCTCTTGTTAAAAGTTTCGTAACTCGCAACATTTCCTCTTTATCTATCATCAAAAGACGGTCATAATGTTCTCGCTCAAGATAATCTCGTTCCTCTTTTTCAAGCTCTAAGGCTCGAGGGTCTTTGTCATAACCTTTTTTCGTAAAGATTTTAACATCCACCACAACACCTTCCATGCTCGGTGGACAATATAAAGATTTATTTACAACATGTCCCGCTTTTTCACCAAAAATTGCTCGGAGCAATCTCTCTTCTGGGGTAGGTTTTACTTCCCCTTTTGGTGAAACTTTACCAACTAAAATCATTCCACCTGAGATATTTGTACCAATTTTAACAATACCACTCGCATCAAGGTGAGCTAATTCATCATCTCTTACATTTGGAATATCTCGAGTTATCTCTTCTACACCATGTTTGAGTTCTCTTGCTTCAACCTCTTTTTCATAAATATGAACAGATGTAAAAGCATCTTGACGAATTAATCTTTGAGAAATTACAATCGCATCCTCATAGTTATAACCATGCCAAGGCATAAAAGCAACCATAGCATTTACACCAAGAGCCAATTCCCCTTGATCCATATTTGGACCATCAGCAATAACTTGACCTTTAGCTACTTTATCCCCAACATTCACTATCGGCTTTTGGTCGAAACATGTATTTTGGTTTGTACGAAGATTTTTTTGTAATGGATAATAATCTATATAAATTTCTCCATCCTCTTCACCCATCACATAAATATGTCTGCCATCGACTTTTTCAATTGTTCCAGCACGCTTTGATTTGACACATTCCCATGAATCACGAGCAACAAGTTTTTCAACACCTGTTCCTACTATTGGAGCGTTTGTTCTCATAAGAGGTACTGCTTGGCGTTGCATGTTTGAACCCATAAGTGCACGGTTTGCATCATCATGTTCCAAAAATGGAATAAGTGAAGCGGCAACCCCTACAACCATGTGAGAAGATAAATCTGCATATTCACAAACATTTGGTTTACGCATAAGAATTTCACCATCTTTTCTCACAGAAATGATATCTTCTATAAACTGACCGTTTGCATCTAATTTATTTGATGCCGCTGCAATTTGTTTCCCCTCTTCTTGAGTAGCAGTTAAATATACAACTTCTGAAGTTACTTTTCCATCTTTTACAACTTTATATGGTGCTTCAATAAATCCATGTTCATTCACTTTTGAGTAAGTTGCAAGTGTATTGATAAGACCAATATTTTGCCCTTCTGGAGTTTCAATTGGACAAATACGACCATAATGCGTTGGGTGAACATCCCGCACCTCAAAACCAGCTCTCTCTTTTACCAAACCACCCTCACCAAGAGCAGATAAACGCCGTTTATGTGTCACTTCTGATAGCGGATTTGTTTGGTCCATAAATTGTGAAAGTTGTCCACCTGAAAAAAATTCCATAATCGTTGATGTAATCATTTTAGAATTAATTAAATCATGTGGCATAAGCTCTGTCATAGGACCACTCATAGTTGAAAGTTTATCACGAATTGCTTTTTGCATTTTGACTAAACCGCTGTGTAATTCATTTCCTAAAAGTTCACCGATAGAACGGATACGACGATTTCCTAAGTGGTCCCTATCATCAATATGACCTTGACCATTTTTAACTTTAATGACATATTTAACTGAATTAATAATGTCTTCATGTGTTAGAATAGTAATATATTCAGGAATATTTATACCAAGTTTATGATTCATTTTCATACGACCAACTTTTGTTAAGTCATATCTTTCTGGATCAAAGAAGAGTTGATTTACAAATGCTTTTGCTGCATCTTTTGTTACAGGTTCACCTGGTCTCATCACTTTATAAATACGAATAGCTGATAAATCATTTTCATCTTCAATATCTTCAGTTTGTTTGAGCAATTTCAATGAATCTGCATCTGCAATAAATGCATTAACAATTGATGCATCAACACCATCAGCTAAATCATTTGCAATTTTAAATTCATGAATATTTAATTCAGCCATTTTTTTGAGTTTACTTTCATCAATACTTGTCATAGTATCAAACAGAATTTCACCTGTTTCAGGGTCAATAATTGGCTCTGCAAGATATCTATCTAATAAAATTTCAAGTGGATATTCGACATATTTCAGACCATCTTCAAGAAACTTTTGTGCTCTTTTTAATGAAAGTCTCTTGCCAGCGCTTAAGAGAACTGTTCCGTGTATATCAGCTAAATCATAATCTAATCTTGACGCATAATTATTTGGATTAAATGCAATAGAGAATTTATTATTTTCTATTTTAATTGTTTGAATTGGATAAAACAATTTCAATATATCTTGTTTAGAATATCCTAAAGCACGGAACATAATAGTTACGGGAACCTTGCGTCGTTTATTAATTCTCATATAAAGGATATCTTTAGGATCATATTCAAAATATAACCATGAACCACGGTCTGGTATAATTTGACCTGTAAAAATCCGCTTATTTCCCGCAGTTGTTGAATCTTCTTCTTTAAAAATAACACCAGGTGAACGGTGCAGCTGATTAACAACAACTCTTTCAACGCCATTAATAATAAAAGAAGTGCGTTCAGTCATTAATGGAATATCACGAACAAAAATACTTTGTTCTTTAATATCTTTTACACCAAGTTTCTCTTTTGTATTTTCATCTCTATCCCATAAAATAAGACGAGTTTTCATTCTCAAAGATACGGCATAAGTAAGACCTCTTTCCATGCACTCTCTAACAGTATATTTTGGTTTTCCAACCTCACTGCCAAGATACTCAATAGTTAATCTATTTTGAGAGTCATGAATAGGAAAAGCTGATTGAAATACATTTTCAATACCACTATTGACTCTATCTTTATCTTCTAACATTAAAAAACTGTTATATGAGCTTTGTTGTAGTTGGAGTAAATTAGGTACTTCAATTTCTTGTGGAGTTTTAGAGAAGTCTACACGAAGACGGTTTCCGGAGTATAAAGTGTTTAACATAGGCTACCTCGATGAGTTGTTAATTGGGAGCTTAATTGCAAAAATCAAGCGTATATTATTACCTAAGCGTCCTTAGGTAAATTTTGAGCTCTTAGATAGAGCTATTTTTTACAGTGCTTATAAACGACATAAGGGCACTTTTACAATAAGACAAAATCTTATTGTAAAAGCGCCCAAAAAATCAGAGTTACAGAGAAAAAACTCTGTAACTCTAAAATAGAAATGATTATTTAATTTCTACTGTAGCACCAGCTTCTACAAGCTCTTTTTTAGCTGCTTCAGCAGTTTCTTTATCTACACCCTCTTTAATTATTGATGGCAATTTTTCACTTGCATCTTTTGCTTCTTTAAGACCTAAACCAGTAAGTGCACGAATAACTTTAATTACACCTATTTTTTTAGCACCAGCATCTGTTATAACAACATTAAACTCAGTTTGTTCTTCAACAGCTTCAGCTACAACAGCACCGCCAGCCATAGCTACAGGCTGAGCAGAAACACCAAATTTTTCTTCAAATTCTTTCACTAATCCAGAAAGTTCTAATACAGAAAGTCCTGATATAAATTCTAATACATCTTCTTTAGTTATTGCCATTTGTAATCCTTATTTTTTATATTTTTTAAGAAATAAATTCTTTAATTTATCAAAAGTTTGAGTAATTTTTAAATTACTCAGCCTCTTTTTTTTGTCTTAAAGCATCGAGACCAATTGTGAAATTTGTAATTGGCGCCATCCATGTAGCAGCAAGCATTGCAAGCAATTGCTCACGACTTGGAAGTTTAGCAAACGCTTCAACTTTATCAGCATTAGATGCTTCACGATCAATATATGCAGATTTGATTACAAATTTTTCGTTCTTTTTAGCAAAGTCAGAAACTACTTTAGAAGTAGCAATAGAATCTTCACCCCAAACTAATATATTTGTATCTTTTAGCACAACACCAGTTAATTCAACATTAGTCAATGCAATTGTTGCTAAAGTATTTTTAACAACTTGTACTTTCACTTCTTTCGCACGAGCTTCTTTTCTTAAATTTTCTAATGCAGAAACTGTCAATCCTTTGTATTCACAGAATACTACGGTTTGAGCAGCTCTAAATTCTTCAGAAAGTACTTTAATAATATCAGCTTTTTGTGTTTTTGTCATAGAGTATATCTCCTTTCTAGACAACACTTCAAATAGGCAAGGAAACTTCCCAATATTAAGCTCACGCCCCTATTATCTTTAGTCCATAAAATGCAGTTACAAAAGTAAATTTAAGTAACTTTGTAATATTTTATATTTAAAATATTACAAAATCACTTTGTGAGCAGATATGCCCACAAATAAAATTATTTAATATCTAATAATTCCATAGTATCAATTTTAACAGCAGGACTCATAGTTAACGAAAGAGCTGCGTTTTTGATATAACGCCCTTTAGCGGCTGCTGGCTTTTGTTTATTAATTGCAGCTACAAATGATGCTAAATTTTCACTAATTTTAATAGCATCAAAGCTTGCTTTACCGATACCAGCATGAATGTTACCTTTTTTGTCAACACGAAATGTAACTTGACCACCCTTAACATTTTTAACTGCAGTAGCAACATCTGGTGTTACTGTACCAGTTTTAGGATTAGGCATTAAACCTTTTGGTCCTAAAATACGACCTATTTGACCAACTAATCCCATACAATCTGGTGCAGCAACAACAACATCAAAATTGAATATGCCATCTTTAATCTGTGCTACTAAATCATCGGTACCAACAATATCAGCACCCGCCGCTTTAGCTTCATCAGCTTTAATACCTTTAGCAAAAACAGCTACACGAACTACTTTACCAGTTCCATGTGGAAGAACTACTGCACCACGAACCATTTGATCTGCATGTCTTGGATCAACATTTAAGTTCATAGCAATTTCAACTGTTTCATCAAACTTTGCACTTTTTAAATCTAATACAGTTGCTGTAGCTTCGGCTACAGAATACGACTTATTTGTATCAATTTTTTCTAATAATTGTTTGTATCTTTTACTCATTCCAAATTCTCCTGTAAATTCTGCCACAAAATTTTAAATCATTGTGGTCGATGATTTTAGACTTTAAAAATAACTTGAGTTATTTTTAATCAACAACTTGAATACCCATTGAACGAGCAGAACCTGCTATACTATGTGCTGCCATTTCTCTGTTATCAGTGTTCATATCTTCAATTTTTTGATTAACAATTTCCATTAATTGTGCACGAGTAATCTTACCAATAATATTTTTCAGTGGATTATCTGTACCTTTTGTAATTCCTGCCGCTTTCATAATAAGTGCAGATGCAGGTGGTTGTTTAACAATGAATGAAAAACTTTTATCTGTGTATACTGTGATTACAACAGGAACTTTAAATCCTGCTTTATCTTTTGTTTTTTCATTAAATGCTTTACAGAATTCCATAATATTAACACCCCTCTGACCCAATGCTGGACCTACTGGTGGCGCTGGAGTAGCTTTAGCAGCTGCGATTTGTAACTTGATATAAGTCATGACTTTTTTTGCCATTTTTTTTCCTTTTGATTAGTTAAATTTAGATTATTTTTTCAACTTGAGTATATGCTATATCTACAGGTGTCGCTCTACCAAAAATTGATACATTTAATTTTAATGTACCATGTTCTAAGTCATATTCGTCAACTGTACCTGTAAAGTTTGCAAACGGTCCATCAACAATACGAACGGTTTCACCGTTATCAAAATATACTTTTGGTTTTGGTGCTGCACGATTATTTACACGATCAAGAATTACCTTAATATCATGCTCACTTAAAGGTGTAGGCGTATTTGCTTCACCAATAAAACCAGAAACTTTTGGCAATGATTGTATTAAATGCTGTATCTCAGTATTTAAATCTATTTTTGCAAATACATAACCAGAATAAAGTGACCTTTCAGTCACTTTTTTTATTCCATCTTTTATTTCAATAACATCTTCTGTAGGAACGATTACTTCTTCTATAAAATTTTGTAAACCCATTTCTTGAATTACATTTAAAATTGCAAGACGGACTGTTCTTTCATTTCCATAGGTTTGAATAGAGTACCATCTGTGTGCCATGTTCTTTTCCTAACCTAAAATAGTTGATACAAGCGAAGACATAATCAAATCAACTAGTGCTAGAAAAGTGGCAATTACACTAACTACAATAATAACAGCTATATACGCTTGTTTTACTTGCCCTTTAGTAGGAAAGATTACTTTTGTTAGCTCTGTCCTTGCATTTTTAATATGTATGTTTAAATTCATTATTACTTCCCCATAACTGCCTATTTATTATAAATAAAGCCCTAAAGCTTTACTAATAACAAATAGTGGCAGGCGTGGAGGGATTCGAACCCCCAACACCCGGATTTGGAATCCGGTGCTCTACCATTGGAGCTACACGCCTAAAAAAAACCAGCAAAAGCTGGTTTAAAACTTTACTATAACTTCATCTCTTTATGAACAGTATGCTCACGACAGAATTTACAATATTTTTTTACTGAAAATTTTTCAGTATGTGTCTTTTTATTTTTACTAGTGTGATAGTTACGACGAGTACACTTTTCACATCCTAGATGGATTGTTTCACGCATTTTCTTAACCTTTTATTTTGTAATTCGGATAATCCGAATTACGCAAGAATTTCAGCTACGACACCAGCACCAACAGTTCTTCCACCCTCACGAATAGCGAACTTAGTACCTTTTTCCATAGCAATTGGATGAATTAATTCGACAGTAATACTTACATTATCACCAGGCATAACCATTTCAGTACCTTCTGGCAAAGTAATAGCACCAGTTACATCTGTAGTACGAACATAGAATTGTGGACGATAGTTACTAAAGAAAGGTGTATGACGACCACCCTCATCTTTACTTAAAACATATATTTCAGCTGTAAATTTTGTATGTGGTGTAATTGTCTTTGGCTTACAAAGAACTTGACCACGCTGAACATCATCTTTACCGATACCACGAACAAGAATACCACAGTTATCACCTGCTTCACCTTGTGTCATCTCTTTACGGAACATCTCAATACCAGTAACTGTAGTAGTTTTTGTATCACGGATACCAACTATTTCAATACTATCACCAATCTTAACAAGTCCACGCTCAATACGACCTGTTACAACTGTACCACGGCCAGAAATTGAAAATACATCTTCAACTGGCATTAAAAAATCTCTATCTATTTCACGAACTGGTTGAGGAATATAATCATCAACAGTTTTCATTAGTTTTTGAATTTTAGCTGACCATTCGCCTAAAACACCAGTTTTTGCTTCTGCAAGAGCCAGAGTAGCAGAACCTGTAGTGATTGGAGTATCGTCACCTGGAAAATCATACATATCTAAAAGTTCACGAATTTCCATTTCAACTAGTTCTAATAATTCTTCATCGTCAACCATATCTTCTTTGTTCATGAAAACAACAATATATGGAACACCAACTTGTTTCGAAAGAAGAATATGCTCACGAGTTTGTGGCATCGGACCATCAGCTGCAGAAACAACAAGAATAGCACCATCCATTTGCGCAGCACCAGTAATCATGTTTTTAACATAATCCGCATGGCCTGGACAGTCTACGTGTGCATAGTGACGCTTATCTGTTTCGTATTCAACATGTGAAGTTGAAATAGTAATACCGCGTTCTCTTTCTTCAGGTGCATTATCGATTGCATCATAGTCCATCAGTTTTGCACCGTTTGTTACTGCAAGTACTGCTGTAATAGCTGCTGTTAAAGTAGTCTTGCCATGGTCAACGTGACCAATTGTTCCTATGTTTACATGTGGCTTATTACGTTCAAACTTTTCTTTTGCCATTGTGTCCTCCGACTTTAATTATGAATTGAAATGGAATTATATCCAAAAATCATTCAATTATTGCTTAAGTAAAATCAATTTCATAAATTGCTACTAATGGAGCTCACGAGCGGATTTGAACCGCCGGCCTCTTCCTTACCAAGGAAGTGCTCTACCCCTGAGCCACGAGAGCATTGATGTTTAATTTATAATAAACACAAATAAAATTGTAAAATAAGCAATAATTGAATAATTCTTTTTTTAGTGAAATATTAGTTGTTTAGGATAGATAAAAGCTATATAGATACTTAAAAAATATTATATATTATGAAGTTAATTTTATTGAAATTGTACTTCAGCTTCCAGAATTTCCAATGGAGCGGGTGAAGGGACTCGAACCCTCGACCCTCAGCTTGGAAGGCTGACGCTCTAGCCGACTGAGCTACGCCCGCATGTGTCATTGAAATGGTGGTGAGAAGAGGATTCGAACCTCTGAACCCGTAGGGAGCGGATTTACAGTCCACCGTCGTTGGCCACTTGACTATCTCACCATGTGCATATAAAATGCATAATCTGGTCTAACACTGTTTCTAATATTCTCGCATTCAATGGTGCCGACACGAGGATTTGAACCCCGGGCCTGCTGATTACAAATCAGCTGCTCTAGCCAACTGAGCTATGTCGGCATTGAATTTGAGCCAGAATTATAGTAAAAAATATTTTCAATGTCAAGTGTTTTTACTAGAAATTTATAATTTCATTATCTTTTAATATTATAGGCTCCCATTTTCCTTTATATTGCTCTATTTCATTTTTCATTTTATCTATAAAACTAGGTTTAATATGATTAATAAATAAAGAAATATCATCTCTTTTAAGTGGTGCTAATTTTTCAAATAATAATTGTGGGGTTAAATGCTTACTTTCTTTTGCTAAATTTTTCATACTTGATGGAAAGGAACACTCTACTATTATTTTATGTATATCTTCTCTAGCGTCAATAATTTCTATCACATTATCAAGTGAATAAGTATCTGCCGTAATTAACATAGATTTCTTATTCTTTGTGACTATATATCCACAACTTGGTACTGTATGATCTGTTGGAAATGCTTCTATAGTTTCGTTATTGCCTATATCATATTTCACACCAAACTCTATTTCAGTATATGTAACAGCTTTATCTTCAGATGCATGCATATTGATTATTGAAAAATCTGGCCATATAATATCGTTTAAGTAATGTTTTTTAATTGCTTTAATTGTCTCTGGAAGTCCTATGAGATTTAAGCTTTTATTTCGAAGAATAAAATAATTATCTATAATATATGAAATATCAGAGATATGGTCTAAATGGGAATGTGTCAACCAAATATTTTCTATTTTTGCACTTTTTTCTTCCAATGGCTCCAATAAATTCCCAGCATCTATCACATTTTTTTCATTTAAATAAAAAGCACTCGTTCCAAAACCTTTTGCTTTTGTACCATACGCTCCAAGTATAGTAATTGAATCCATTTTTTTTTCTGGTTTTTTTTGTCCTACTTCTTCAAAAGTGTCTTTAAAAGTTTCTCGAATCTCCAAAAACTTATTTAAATTATCAAAAAATATATCTATCAACTTAGGGTCAAAATGTTCTCCCCTTTCCTCTCGAAAAAGATTAAAAATTCGTTCATCATCCCAAGCCTTTTTATAACACCTATCAGAACCAAGTGCATCAAACACATCTGCTAAAGCTGTAATACGCCCATATATATGTATCTCTTCAGCTTTGAGACGATTAGGATATCCTGTCCCATTCCATTTTTCATGATGTTCGTAAGCAACAATTGAAGCCGCTTTTAAAAGTGGTCTGTCCGATTTTTTTAACATTTCGTAGCCTAAAGCTGCATGCGTTTCCATAATAACTCTTTCATGAGCATCGAAACGACCAGGTTTATTGAGGATTGAATCGGGTATCGCAACTTTTCCAATATCATGCATAGGACTTACTTGCTTGAGTGTTTCTGCCTCTTTTTCACGTAAACCATACGCTAATGCTAAAATTTTAGAATACTCAGCAACCCTTTTTACATGGTTCCCTGTTTCTTTAGATCTACTTTCTCCAACTGCACCCATGGTAAAGATAACTTCTCTTTGAGTTGCTTCAATCTCTTGAGTTAATTTTGCTGAAACTAAAGTCTCTGCAGCATAAGTACTTGCCAGCATCAAGCGTTGCATGTCATCTTGATCAAAGACACCGCTTGAACCTTGGTGATTAATCACTTGAAATGCACCTATAATTTCATCATCATTGTCATACATCGGTATAACCATCATGCTTTTAGTGGTGTAACCAGTCTTTTTATCAATATCTGGATTGAATCTACTATCAGAATAAACATCATCAATAATAATTTTTTTACCATTTACAATTGAGTGTCCAACAATTCCTGAATTGATTGGTAATTCAATAGCATCCATTCCATGAGCGACCTTTGTCCATATCTTAGTTTTTGCGTCATTTACAACCCAAAGAGTACATCTATCAGAACTTGTCAACGCTCTACCCATATTTGCAAGAACCATAAGAATCTCGTCATAATTTCTTAAAGAAGAAACTTCTGTCAAATATACAAATACCAATTGCAAAATCTCATGTGCATCTAAAGTTCTCGCATGTTTCATAATTTACTCCTACTATAATAAAGAATTTTATGATAAAAAATTTAAATTTTACCAACTAAATCTTGTTTGATATCTCTTAAAAGTGTTTCCCTTAAGTATTTATCACTAGGAATCATAAAATTATTTTGTATTTTTTCATCCCCAACACTTTTCCATCTTTTGGAACTTGCAAATAAACTATCAGCAAAAAATGTCATAGTTGCAGTACCGACCAACGAAGCAAGATGATATGTTCCTGTTGAAGTACTCACAAAAAGTTTAAAATTACTTATTAGTTTTGCAAAATATATTAAACCATCAAGAGAAAGATAAAAAACAACATTCATCGATACAAATCTATTTTGCATCTCTTCATAAAGATTTACCTCATCTGGTCCAAAAGTTAGAACAACTTGATACTTATTTTGTTTGAGCACTTCTTTTATGATAACTTCATACTCATCAAGAGTCCAATTCGCATCACTAGAACCACCAAAGCCAATGTGAAAAGCTATCACCTCTTTTTCTATCTTGTTATTTGAACAAAAAACTTCATAGACTTTTCTAGCATCTGCAAACTCTAAAAGAGGTTTTCTGTACTCCAAATGTATATCCCTAAACAGAGTTTTGACAAGTTGCAAATTATATTCAAATTCTGCCATTTTCACTTCACTTCGTCTTTGTGTCACTCGATGTGTGTAAAAAATTTGTGCTATTTTTGTAGCTGGAGCTATCCGTTTTGGAATTTTGGCTAAAAACTGTGCGATAGCTACACGAGTATTCGAAAAAAGGGTTATTGAAATATCTATTTGCGCATCATGTAATTGTTTGGCAAATGCAAAAATACTACTTTTTCCATCATCAACTATCACCTCATCAATAAAATCACATGACAATGCCAAAGCTTGATTAAGTGGAGCTACACATGCAATAATTTTATTGAGAGGATTATATTGCTTTAAAATATACATGGAAGGAAGTGCTGTTATAAAATCACCAAGTTTATCGGTCCTCACCACTAAAATATTCATCAATCTTTTCGCACTCTTACAAATGAAGTAAACTTTGGTTTTTTATTTTTTGTAAAACCAAAATATTTAAAAGTTATAATAGAACCTAATTCTGGTGGATTTTTTCTATCATAGTTACTAAAGCCAGTTCCAATATTGAATATAATACCATCATTCAGTACGACAATCAAACTTCCCATCATCCCCTTAAATTTTCCAGTGCCCTCTTTATAACCCATAACTTTGCCTTCCATGTCTTGTCCAAGTTTTACTTTTAAAACAGAGTTACTTCTCCCCTCAAAATAATCTTTTGAACCATCTTTAATCATAACACCCTCACCGCCTTTAGCTATAATATTTTTCAAAAATTCATCAAGTTGTTTTTTAGTATGGCATATTTTTTGTTCTATGATTCGCACATGAGATAAATTATTTTGAGTAATATATATTTGTGCCTTTTCAAGCCTACTCAAAAAATCTCCTTTGGCATGGGGAACTTCAAAAATATTATAAGTGATTTGCTCCCATGGAGTTTCTGAGATTTCATCTAAGACAATAGACTGTACATTTTCAAAGTCACCCCGTTTACTCCAAAGCTCACCATCGAGTTCAAATGGGGGAAAGTTTTTTATAAATGAAGCAGGAGGATGAAAAACTTTGTCTTGCCTTGTAACTAACTTTTTACCGTCCCAATATGCTCTAATACCATCAAGTTTTTCTGACATCAACCAACCTGAAATATTTTGGTCTTTATAAATTAACGCTTTTTGTAATGTCAAAGCATTTAAATTAAGTAAAATCAAAAAGATAAATACAAAAAACTTAGGTAGTTTTATTTTCATCGCTATCCCATTTGTGTAAAATACACACCATTTACAATTCTTACAAAACCTATACGAATTACCGATATTTTCATTTTCTCATTATCCGCCATTTTTTGATTGAGGATTTTACATTAAAAAGGATATAATTTTACTTACAAATATAAGGAATTATTATTGCATTTTCACAATCAAAATAGACAATTTATTTCAGCAAATTTTTTTAGCTTTTTTTTGTTAATGAGCCAAAATTGAAAATACCGTTTGAATGGGATAATTACTCCGACCAGCCCTACCAAATTAAAGACAAAAACTATAAAAAAAGAATGCGTAAAAAAGAGTTATTTTCGCTCATAAAAACTTTTTTATTAGCACTTTTCATACTCCCTATTTCACTTATCATGATGCCATTTGTGAGAAGAAAAGAGATAAATTCAAGCACTTTTTTTTCACTTGGTGTTGATTTTCAAAGAGAGCCAAAAATCACTTTAGAACTTTTAGAAGAACTTCAAGTTGAGAGGATTGTAATCCGTTTTAAACTTTGGGAGATAGAAACTTTAGCAGAATTGCTAACTTTTGTTTTAGCTAGTAAAGAAAAAAAAATCACCCTTAAAATCCTTCAAGATAGAGAACATATAGAAGATTTAGCACTTTTAGAAAAAGATTTACGAACTATTTTTACAGCACTCAATGGACTTATAGAAATTTATGAGATTGGCTCAACTATCAACAGAGCAAAATGGGGATTTTTTAGTGTTGATGAATATAGCCGTTTTTACCAAATTGCTTATAATTTAAAAAAACTTGAATTTCCAGATGTAAAGCTTATTGGAAGTGGCGTAATAGATTTTGAGTACCATTTTACTACACATACACTTTTTAATTTTTTCAAATACCGCTATGACGGAATTGCATCACTTCTTTATGTAGACAGAAGAGGCGCACCTGAAAATATGCAGATGGGATTTGCTTTATCCGATAAAATTGCACTTCTTAGTACAATGGTTTGGATAAGCCCAAAAACAAAAAATATTTTGCACATTACTGAAATAAATTGGCCACTTTCAAACACTGCACCTTATGCGCCAACAAGTGAACATGAATGTGTTAGCGAAGACATATATGCAGATTACATGCTTCGTTATTATTTACTAGCTTTTGCATCCCAACAAGTAGATTCTGTTTCGTGGCATCAGCTCATCGCAGCTGGTTATGGACTAATAGATAATAGAGAAACACTCAAAAAACGCCCAGCATTTTATACTTATAAAAACATGATAGAACATCTTAGAAATGCTCAATTTCTACGCATGGATATAATAAGAGGGTATTATATTCTTCAATGTTTAGTCGACAACAAACTTTTACAACTCCATTGGTCACTCTCTCCAACAACACTTCAAAATGAATCTTATTTTGAAGTGTTTTCTCGTGATGGAGAAAAAATAGAAAAAGAAATTTTAGAGATTGGCTCCTCGCCAATTTATATCTATATTATAGATAAGGTAGAAGCAAATGATAAAAAATAGATTTTTAAATGTACCATTTTATATATGGCTCTCTTTTATAGTTTTATCTTTAATTTTCGTTTTTCTCCCAGAAATTGATATTTTTGTATCTAATTTATTTTATGATGGTACAATATTTACAGCAAAACACACATTTTTAGAAGAGTTTTTTTACCGCTCTGTACAACCACTTATCTTACTATTTTCAATTATAACTATCCTTATTTTTTTCTACAATCTATTTATGAAGAAAACGCTCTTAAATATCAATGCAAAAAAATTTTTATACCTATTTTTAGTTTTAAGTATTGCCCCTGGACTTATTGTAAATGTCATATTAAAAGACAACTGGGGAAGACCTCGACCAGCTCAAACTACGAAATTTGGTGGAGAGATGAGTTTTAAGCCTGCGTTTATACCAAGTAACCAAGATGGATACTCTTTTTCCTCAGGTCATGCCGCTGCTGCTTTTTCACTTATGGGTTTTGCACTTTTAGCAAAGCGAAGAAAAAAATTATGGATAGGTCTTGCTTTAACTTATGGAACTTTTGTAAGTGTTGCAAGAATTGCGTCTGGTGGGCATTTTTTTAGTGATGTTGTAACCTCATTTTTTTTAGTTTATATTTTCACACATATATTTTATAAACTTATTTTTAAAGAAGATAGTAATGTATAAAAATCAATTTACTCAAATTATATCAATCCTATTTTTGAGCTTTTTAACACTCATGGCAATTAGAATTACACTGTATAACTTTTATCAAGAGGATTTTTCTGACCTCACAAATAAAGAGTTTTATGCCTCACTTTTTATGGGTTTTCGGGTAGACATGATTACCATTTTTACTTTTTCATCTCCATTTATTTTATTACTTATTTTTACTCTCAAACCCAAACATAGAGGTATTATTGGAACTCTCTGGGCTAGTATCTTAAGTATTATTTTTATACTTAGTTTTAGTGATGTTCTTTATTACGACTATATTCATAGACATATCTCAAATGAAATTTTTAATCTCAAAGATGATTTTGATATTATTGTTGGTATGCTATTTGGTTCTATGCTCCGCTATACAGTTGGAGCAATTATTTTTACTATTTTATTTTTATATATTGTTTATGTAATATTTATTCATAAATTGCAAAACTTCATCATAGGGAAAAAGCTTTTTATCTTCACGCTCATAACAATTGCTCTTGTCTTTATAGGGATACGCAATAATTTTGGAGGAAAAAGTTTTGGCAGTAGTGATGCGTATGCAGTGAATAAAGTGAGTAGTGGCAATTTAGCACTGAATGGTTTTTTTACTATTTATCGAACAGCAAAAGTAACACAAAAACATAATCTTCTCCCTTTGGATGAGGCAATAAAAATAACACAAGATGCTATGCGTTCACCCAACACCCCTTTTACAAATGATAAATACCCACTTCTTCGCTCTTACCAAAAAAAAGATATTCCAAAATATAATGTTGTAATAGTTTTACTTGAATCTTTTGGTGCAGAACATTTAGATGGTTTTACCAAATATAAAGAATTAAATGTCACCCCATATTTTAAAAAACTCTCTCAAGAAGGGCTTAAATTTACAAACTTTTATTCTAACGGATATAGGTCTATTTTTGGCATTACTTCTATTTTTACAGGAATTACAATTCCATCAGGATTTGAATATCTCGGTAAAGGCTTAGAACTTTCAAATTTGAGCTATCTTGGTCAAGTTGCTAAAAATAATGGATATTCAACCATCTCCATGCAAGCAGCAAATCGCCGCTCTTATAGAGTTGATGCTGTAAGTGCTTTAGCTGGATTTGATGAATATTATGGTGCGCAAGATATGCCAAATGTGGAAACAATAGACAAAGGTAGAGAACCATTAACTGGTACTTATGACTTTAATATGTTTGATTTTTATCACAAAAAATTAAATACCTTAAAAGAACCATTTCTAGGGTTTGCTTTTACCGATTCGACACACTCTGATTTTCATCTCCCTAGTGTAAAATTTGAACGATATCCGCATGATTTACAAAACTATAATGGTTCTTTGAATGCCTATATTTATACTGATGATTCTATAAAAAGATTTATGGAAAGCGTTAAAAAAGAGCCTTGGTTTGAAAGAACAATTTTTATCTTTACATCTGACCATGGAAGTGGCGATGCATTAAATCCTATTGCAAAACAATACCGTCACAATGATAAACCAATAGCGTCAATAGAGCATTTTAGAATTCCACTTATTATTTATGCGCCAAAAATTTTTCAGCCTGAAGTAATTACAACTTTAGGGTCTCATAATGATATTTTCCCTACAATAGTAGATATACTTGGATGGAAGGCAGATATTACGACTATGGGAAGTTCTTTATTTGATACAAATGTGAGTGAGAGATTTTCGTATTTTTTTGCTGGTAATTTAATAGGTCTTGTTAGTGATGATGGATATATCAAATATAACTTTAAAAATATTGTTGAAACCTCAGCAGATGAAAACAAAACGCAAAAAATGAAAAAATTACTTTTTTCTGTTGATACCGCTGAAGCTACACTTTTACAAAAAAATAGTTGGACCAAATGAAAATTTTAATAATACTCCCAAACTGGTTAGGTGATGCAATCATGGCAACTCCTGCAATAGAACTCTTGACATACAATTTTCCAGCTGCAAAGCTTACACTTTTGGGGAGTCATGTAAGTATTGAAGCCCTAAAATACCATCCTCATTGTGAAAGAGCAATAGTAGATGAAACAAAAAAAGGGTTTAATCGATTTCTTGCAACCTATAAACTTGCACGAAAACTAGGAAAATTTGACTTAGCAATCAATTTTAGAAATCAAGTTTATTCCTCATTATTACTTCGATTAACCAAAACTGTCGTTTGCGTTGCAAGGCGTTCATGGCATTCGAGATTTTTACTCTCTCATACACCAATAATGCCACCTAATCTCCATCTTGCAATCCAATATGCCAAACTTGCCAT
This sequence comes from Sulfurimonas crateris, assembly GCA_945883795.1. Taxonomy (GTDB): domain Bacteria; phylum Campylobacterota; class Campylobacteria; order Campylobacterales; family Sulfurimonadaceae; genus Sulfurimonas; species Sulfurimonas crateris_A. The sequence continues at coordinate 42,955 of CAMCYC010000008.1, forward strand.
GACAAATGCAAGTAGTTTTAATGCATTTGTACCAAATTTAAAACTCTATATAGAGCCAAAACAGTTCGAAAAACCTATGCTTGGAATCAATGCGGGAGCAACTTATGGAAATGCAAAAAGATGGTATCCAGAGAGATTTGCCGCTGTGGCAAAAGAGTATTCCAATAGATTTGATATTCTTATTTTTGGTGGTCCAAATGAGGTAAAAATGGCTCAGGAGATTGAAGAGCATTTACTCTCTTTGAATGTACAAAATTATACAAATCTAGCTGGAAAAACAAATATAAAAGAACTTTGTGAAAATATTGGAGGATGTTCTTTATTTATCACAAATGATAGCGGACCTATGCATGTAGCAGCAGCCTATCAAGTGCCTACAATCTCCATCTTTGGACCAACAAACCATAAAGAAACTTCTCAATGGAATAATGAAAAAAGTAGGATTGTTCGCCATGACATAGAATGCGCACCATGCATGAAAAGAGAATGTCCACTTAAACACCATGCATGTATGCAAGAGATTACCGCTGACAAAGTGATAGAAGCTGTAGAAAAACTAGCAATTTAGCAATATTGCCCTTGTATTTTTTCTATGGTTCTTGTGGTACTTTTACCATCTACGAAATCAACAAGTTTTAATTCTCCTGCAAATTCAGTCCCTATAACCTCTTTTCCTTCATAATCGCCACCTTTAACAAGTACATGTGGTCGTATCATTTTGATAAGCTCATAAGGGGTATCTTCATTGAATGGAACAACATAATCAACTGCTTCAAGTGCAGCTAATAAATAGGCTCTATCTTCTGCAATATTTACAGGGCGAGTTGGACCTTTGAGCCTTGTAACTGATGCATCCGAGTTAAGACCAACTATTAAAATATCCCCAAAACTTTTTGCAATTTGAAGATATTTAACATGTCCAACATGTAAAATATCAAAACATCCATTAGTAAATACAATTTTTTTTCCATTACTTACACAACGATATACAATTGCATTTATCTCCTCAAAACTCTTAATATGTGCATCTGAAGTACTTTTATGTAAAGAGGCTTCATACTCTTCTATTTCAGTCAAACTCACAGTTGCTGAACCAATCTTGCCCACAACAACTCCCGCTGCCAAATTTGCAAATGCTGCCGCTTGTTCTATATTCTTTCCAGCACTCAATGCAAAAGCTATAGACGCAATTACCGTATCACCTGCACCTGTAACATCAAAAACTTCTTTTGCAACAGTTGGAAAAATTTCAAGTTCATGGTCATAAGTGGCAATCCCATCTTCAGAAAGAGTAATCAAAGATATTCCCAAATCACACTCTTTTTTGAGTTTTAGTAACGCCTCTTTGAGAGTTTCTTGATTAGTGATAGTAATATTTGTCGCAAGCATTGCCTCTTTTTTATTTGGTGTTAAAAGATATGCACCCTTATACTTGCTAAAATCTACCCCTTTTGGGTCAACTAAAACTCTCACACCATGACTTTTTGCAAGTGTTATAATCCCTTGACACAACGCATCTGTTAAAACACCTTTACCATAATCAGACAAAATAACAATATCATACTCAGCTATACTCAAAGTCAAAGCATCCAAAATTAATGCAACAGAAGAATTTAAAACATTCTCTTTACTCTCTTTATCGTATCGTAATACTTGTTGATTAGAGGCAATCACACGACTTTTTTTAGAGGTATATCTCCCTCTTTGTTTGATGATATTTTGACTATCTACACCAATTTTGTGTAACATGCTAATAAGTTCTTCACCAATAATATCATCGCCAATAACACTGCAAACGCTCACATGCGAACCTAAAACATTTAAGTTGTTTATCACATTTCCAGCACCACCGAGTACCGTTGTTTCTTTTGTAATATCTACAATCTGAACAGGTGCTTCAGGGGAAATTCTCTCACAACTTCCCCACAAATAATGGTCTATCATCAAGTCACCCACAACAAGGATTTTTGGATTAAATTTTTTCAAAACTTGCATCTACTTCACTTCTTCTTTATAAATTCTTTGAATTTCACTTACATATGCCTTGATTCCATCTTCCATCTCAAATCTTGGTTCATATCCCAAAATCTCTTTTGTAGTTGTAATATCCGCCTCTGTATGAAATTGATAACTTCCAACAAATGGATTTGGAATATATTCACAAACAAAACTTGTACCTAACTCTTTTTGTAAAATATCTACAATATCTTGAAAACTTCTAGCTTTGCCTGTTCCAACATTATAAATTCCACTTTGTTTTGGATGCATCGCTTTAATATTAGCTTGAATAATATCTTCTATATAAATAAAATCACGCAAAATTTTATCACTATTTTCAAAAAGACGAGGATTTTTTCCAGCCAAAAGTTGATGTCCAAATTGTAAAATCATAGACGCAGTAGAGTTTTTAAAATACTCTCTTGCACCATAAACATTAAAATATCGGAGTCCTACTATAGAAATATCACTCTCTTTCATGTACTCTCTACTTATATTATCCATACTCAATTTTGAAAATCCATACACATTATTTGGAGATTCCCTCCCTACTCTTTGAGGAGATGAAGCATTTCCATAAGTTGCAGCCGAAGAAGCATAAATCATATTTGCTCCATGTGAGCGTGCTAAATGTAGCAAATCTTTATAAGCGTTTACATTTGTTTTTATCATCAAATCTTGTTCAAGTGCTGTTGTATCAGAAATAGCAGCTTCATGAAATATATAATCAAAATTATAATTTACCTCTAAATCCAAAAGTAAATCTTTGTCATTAATATCACCACTTATAATTTCTCCACGAAAACCTATAAGATTTTTAAAATGCCCAAAACTTTTTAAATTACCATTTGAAAGCTTCTCTCCACTTCTAAAGCTATCCAGAATTACCACTTTTGCCTCAGGATGATTTTCCTGAAAATAAAAAGCTAAATTTGAACCAATAAACCCAGCTCCACCTGTTATTAAAATCGTTTTACCCTCGAGAGTATCTTCTATGTACTTCATTTTAACATCCATAATATTATTTTCTTTAATATTATAGTACCTTAAATTCATTAACATCTATTTAAGACTCAAATCAATATAATATGCGTCAAATTTTAATTTAAGGAAATAAAATGAAAAAAATCGTAATCGCTTCAATAGCTGCATTAACTGTAGCATCAAGCTTAATGGCAGAGGTAAATGGTGCTTCTTGTACAGCTTGTCATGGTGCAAGTTTTGAAAAAAAAGCTCTTGGTAAATCTAAAGTTGTTTCTGATATGACACATGCTGAAATTGCAACTGCACTTAAAGGTTACAAAGATGGAAGCTACGGTGGACCAATGAAAGGTGTTATGAAAGGTCAAGTTGCTAAATATTCTGATGCTGAGTTAGATGCTTACGCACAAACAATCGGTAAATAATTTTTATCTTTTTTTCAAGTTGCCTAAAAAGGCAACTTGTATTTTTTTTCTACATTTTTAAAAACTCTTAAATAGCTTTTATTTATAATAGTTTTGCTAAGTTCTCAGTTTATAGATATAACTCACATAACCATGCATCATACCACTAAATCTATATTCAATATTATTAATACTGTTTTTAGCATTAAGGTCCATGTATCTTACACCTAATTCTAAATCACTATTTTCAGCTAAATGGAAATTAAAACCAACATCGCCACCAAAATAAGAATCAGATAGCGTACGATATTTATCGCCAGATGGAGTATATTTAATATTTGCTACTCCCACATTTGCACCAAAATAAAAATTTGCAGATTGAGAAAAATTCACTAAATATTGTAATTCAGCCCCATAAGTAGTTATATAATCAAAGTCAGCCCCAGTAAAATAGCGAACACTAGCAAACACTCTATAATTCTCATTTTGAGCACCTAATTTAAAACCCGCAGAAGGGAGATTAGTTGTACTACCACTCACTCCACTTTTGTTAATATTTATATTACTATAACCACCTTCAACGCCTATTAGTGAGTAAGTATCATCTTCTAGCGAACTTGCCACAAGCGAAGCTGTTGATAAGAGTGTTGCAAGTGCCAATTTACTTAATTTATTTTTCATGTTTTTCCTTTTTTTTAAAATTCATTTGCTGGTAAAATATTTGTTAATTTAAGAGTTCCTGAACTTGCCGATGCTGTAATATTAATATCCACATAAGCAACACCGTTATTTAGACAAGAAGTGATATTATTATTCATTGATGTACCAATAAGAGTAGCACCATTACCATCTCCAGAAATTTCAAAATCAAATCCAAAATTTGCATTTGTATAAAATTCAGGTGTATTGGAGATATGGAGATTTAAGCGTTTCACACCTGTTGTTCCAGCAGGAAAACTATAAGAATCTCCATTTAAACCTAGACCTCTAAGTGTAACTTGTCTTCCAAGTCCTACTTTTGCTTGTGTATTATTACTTTCACCAATCAAATTTGTCCACAAAACAGTGCTTTTTCCAACTAAATAATAGTCATATTCCACTTGAACAATTATACTACCAGTTGCATCTAAAATATTATTACCACCTTCTGCATAAACATTTGCTACAGCAGGAGTTCCACTACAAGTTTCATTTCGAAAGTTGTGTCCTACTGCATATCCCAATCCACTTACATTTGTCCCATTGTAATTATCTTTTAAAGATAATATTCTATTCGTTGTATCAACTGTATCAATATCCCATTTTCCATAAGTATCAAAAATATATCCTGTGCCACCAAATAAGACCAATTTGTCATTCACTAAATCTATATTTCCAAACACTGCTTGAGAAGAAGTAAAAGTATCTATTGTATTATTTGTCAAATTACCATCATTTATTGCTGAATCATAATAAAGATAATTAGCTTGATTTGTCGTTAAACTAGAACTTTGAGCATAACCTGTAATCATTCCCATTGAAACGGCTGGTGTTGTATTAACAAGATTATTATACTTATCAGTTACAGTTAGAACCCAATTTTCAATAAATTTTGCTCGTGTTGCGTCTTGTTGTGTACTTACATATGATAAACTCATAGCTGTTGGAGGACCAGAAAGCACCACAATATTAAATACTTGAGTTAAAATTTGCGTATTATTGTTTGCATCTTTAAATGTTGTAGTAACTCTAATAGGCAATATACCTGAGAGTGTATTTGTTCTAACATTCATCTGTACATTATTTTTATTATTAAGAGTTAAGCTTGTACCTGTAGCACCACTACTATCTTCAAGTGTCCCTAAAATTGGATTTAAAAGTGTGACTACCATTGAAACAACATTTGTATCAGTAACTTTTACTCCTTTATCATCTATTACAAAAAAAGTCATCTGTTTTGTAATATTTAAACCCATAGTTGTTTCATAGAGAGCATTTAGAACATAATTATTTAAAACAACTTGATTTGCTTCAGGCACAATGCTTATATTTAAGTCTGTTGCAGAAAGAATAGGTTGCACATCATGATAAAAAGTAAAGACAATCGTATCGTTTCCATCTAATGGATTTGGAGCGGTATACTTAAAAGATGCTTTTCCATTTGCAACTGCTACACTTGAAAAATCAAAACTACCAACATTTTTACCATTTAAAATCTCACTTGGATATTTAATTTTAATATTTCCATCTGGATAAGGAGAGTTATCTGCATTATAAACACTCATCCCAACAGTCACTGTCTCACCATTTTTTGTAATTGTAATATTTGAATTATTTAATACTATTTTTGGAATTGCAGGAACATAATTTACTGTTAGAGTTGTGCTTACTGATGTATTTTCTTTATAAACAAAAGTAAAATTCATACTTTCTATTGATGTTAGAGGATTTGGTCCTACAAAATTAAAAGTCGCCGCTCCATTACTAATTGCAACTTCACTTTGAGTAAAATGTCCACCAGATACACCGCCATTTATAATTTGAGTTGGGTATCTCACAACTATCGTTCCGCTATTAAATGGCTCATTGTTTGTATTAAATGCTAAAACCTTTACACTCATATTTTCATTATTTGTTGTAAGCGTTATTGAACTATTTTCAACTCTAATTGTTGGTAAATTTGTAACACTTGGACTTACAATAAATCGAACAATATCTGTTTTGCTAATATCTCCATCTAAAGTAAATGTCATATTAAAATCTAGCATACTTGAAATAGTATTTGGGGACAAGTAGCTAAAAGCTACATGCCCGTTTACATCTGTTGTTCCACTAAACTGATTCATGCTTCCTTTTGAACCATCAAAATAGCTTAAATTTACTATTTCATTCACTACAGGTTTATGTGTACTGCTATCTGATACATACAAATCAATCACTTCTGCTTGTGAAGCTTTTGTAATAGTAATAGTTCCATCTGGAATTGCATTTAAAACATAGTTTTGATATTTGGTATCTACTTGTGTAGTTGCATTAAATACAAGTGTTAAAGTGTCTTTTTTAGTGACATCACCATCAAGGCTAAAAGATAATGTATGATTCGCTAATCCTGTTATATTTATTGGTGCTGTGTAGCTAAAAGCAATATGACCATTTGCATCTGTTGTTCCACTAAACTTATCCATGATTCCTTTTGAACCATCAAAATAGCTTAAATTTACTATTTCATTCACTATAGGTTTATGTGTACTTTTATCTGATACATACAAATCAATCACTTCTGCTTGTGAAGCTTTTGTAATAGTAATAGTTCCATCTGGAATTGCATTTAAAACATAGTTTTGATATTTGGTATCTACTTGTATACTACTGTTAAATGTAATTGTAGTTGTTGCTAATTTGGTTGTGTCATTATCCAATTTAAATGTTATAGTATTATTTAGCAAATTACTTAAATTAGGTGGTGCAGTATAAGTAAAAGCAAAATGTCCATTTGTATCTGTAATACCATTATAACTATTCATAGTTCCTTTTGAAGGATCAAAATATTCAACTGAAACATTTTCATCCGCAATAGGCTTTTTCAATGTACTATCTGCTACATACAAATCAATTACTATTGATTGTCCTGATTCTGTAATATTCAAACTTCCATTTGCAACTGCACTAAGTGCATAACCACTATACTTAGCAGAAGTTGTCGCTGCTTCATCTACGATAGGAGACTCGCTATTACTCCCCTCGCATCCACTGAATACAAATAAACTAAAAAACAATAAACCAAATAAAATAACCTTACTTATATTCATGAACATTTCCCCAATTATTTTAGATAATTTATTAAAAAAAGATATTACTTAATTCTCAATGAATTTCAACTAAAGTTTTTTACTTTTACAACCAAATATTATCAAGTAATCTAGTAGTTCCAACTTTTACCTCTACTAAAATAATAGAATTACCAATTTCTACTTGTTTTATAATTTCAAACTCTCTACTAAGTATTTCTACATAAACAACTTCTAATGGTTCTAAAATTTCTCTCATTTGTTTTATAATAAGCTCTGATTCTAAAATATTTTTGCTCACCATGATACCTGCTCCATGAAGTGAAGATGGAATTTTTAAAGCTTCTTTTCTTTGTGTTTCATTTAGATACACATTTCTACTACTCAAAGCCAAACCATCACTTTGTCTGACTGTATCAACTGGTATGATATTCACACTCATAAAAAGTTGCTTTACCATCAAAGAGATTAAATTAAGTTGTTGTGCATCTTTTTTTCCAAAATAAGCATTTGTTGGATTTACAATATTAAGAAGTTTCATGACAACAGTTAAAACACCATTAAAATGAGAAGGTCTACTTGTTCCTTCTAAAACATAACCTCTTACATGAGGTGCTTGAATGCTAACCTCATCTGTTCCATACATGTCTTGAACCTGAGGAAAAAATAAAATATCTACACCACTAAGCTCACATATTTTTTTATCTGCCTCATCTTTTTTTGGATATTTATCTAAATCTTCCCCTTTTAAAAATTGTGTAGGATTTAAAAAGATAGAAACAACAACAAACTCATTTTCACTTTTTGCTTTTTTGATAAGTGAGATATGACCTTCATGTAACGCACCCATCGTAGGAACAAAACCAATAGTCTGCCTTTTATCTTTTAAATAATTTTTTAGTTCATGCGGAGAAGAAAGAATCGTCATTTTAAGCCTCTATTTAATATAATTCCTACAATTATACAATACTTGGATTACAAAATATGGACAACTACGAATATACAGAATTGCTCAAAAATATAGAGATTAAAATGAATAATATAACAGGTGTTATTGAGCCAGACAAAATAAAAAGAAAGCTCCAAGAAATTAACGAGATGGAAAAGGTTCAAAATTTTTGGGACGATGCTGAAAATGCTGCCAAAATACAAAAAGAAAAGACCCAACTTCAAAGAAAACTAGAAAAATACACTAAAGCAAAAAATGCTGTTGATGATGCTGGTGAGCTTTATGAAATGGCAAAGGACGAAAATGATGAAGAATCAATACAAGCACTTTATCATGATGTACCTTCACTAGAAAAATTAATTCGGAAAATGGAAGTTGAAGTTTTACTCAGTGGCGAAACTGATGCCAATAATGCGATTCTTTCTATTCATCCAGGTGCGGGTGGTACAGAATCTCAAGATTGGGCAGAAATACTTTTAAGAATGTATAAAAGATTTGCCGAGAGACGAGGCTTTAGTATAGAAATTCTTGACTATCAAAATGGTGAAGAAGCTGGAATAAAAGATGTTTCTATCCTTGTAAAAGGGGAAAATGCTTATGGTTATTTAAAAGTTGAAAATGGTATTCATAGACTTGTCCGCATCTCCCCTTTTGATTCAAATGCAAAAAGACATACATCATTTAGCTCCGTCATGGTTTCCCCTGAAGTTGACGATGATATAGCTATTGTTATTGATGACAAAGATATACGCATTGATACTTATAGGTCGAGTGGTGCTGGTGGGCAACATGTCAATAAAACGGAATCAGCAATAAGAATCACACATATAAAAACAGGTGTTGTTGTTCAATGTCAAAATGACAGAAGTCAGCATAAAAACAAAGCTACAGCGATGAAAATGTTAAAATCTCGTCTTTACGAACTAGAACTCGAAGCACAAAAAGCAGAAAAAGACGGTATCCCAAAAAGTGAAATTGGTTGGGGACATCAAATCCGCTCCTATGTCATGCAACCATACCAACAAATAAAAGATACAAGAAGTAATGAAGCATATACCAATGTAAATGCAATTTTAGATGGTGACATAGATAAAATGATTGAAGGTGTGCTTATAGCACTCAATAGAAGTTAACCCTGATTAAGTTCAGGGTTTTTCTTTTTTCACAAAACTGTACCCCAAAAATACAGCACCTAGTAACATGGCAATTATTTTAAGATATTCCATCTGCTTTTCTTGATTCTTTTTTAATTCTTCAAGATAATCGTTTGCAGAAGACTCTACTTTTTTCTCACTTTTACCATCACTTTTTACTTTCGCTTCCATTCTAGCAACATTAGCCGCTGCTATTTCAATTTCACTCACACCTTCTTTTGGAGTCGACCAAAATTGTAAGCTAAACCCAATAACTAACATAGACAACCCAATAAACCGTAATGCAACTTTTTTATATTTTAAATAAAATTCCAAAATCTACCTCCTCTATTAACGCAAATTATGGCAAAATCCCACTATGAATTTACTTAAAGAATTTTTTATTGAAGACAATTGTTCTTATTTAAAAGAGAATATACAAAAAACACATTATAAAGTTATAGATAATTGTGAAGATCAAGAATGTCAAGACTATATAGAACGGGGCTATAGACGGTTTGGAAAAATGTATTTCAGACCAATTTGTGAAACTTGTCATGAATGTCAAAGTATAAAAATTGATGTTGAAAACTTTACATTTTCTAAATCTATGCGAAGAATCATGAATAAAGGTGCAAATATTAAAGTGTATATTCAACACCCTTCCCTCACACAAAGCCATTTGGAACTCTTTAAGAAATATCATCTTCATATGAAAGATAAAAAAAAGTGGGAATACCAAGAAGTAACCTCACAAAGTTATTATAACTCATTTGTAAATGGCCACAATGATTTTGGATACGAAGTGCTTTATTATGACTCAAATAAACTTATTGGCGTTGATTTAGTTGATATGCTTAAAGATGGTGTATCTTCTATCTATTTTTATTATGACCCAGATTATAAACAATATTCATTAGGGAAATTGTCACTTTACAATCAAATCAAATTTGCCCAAAAAAGTGCAAAGAAGTGGATTTATTTAGGATATTATGTTCAAGAATGTGCCTCATTAGCATATAAATCTGAGTATAAACCTTATCTAACACTCAATGGAAGACCAAATTTGCATGAAAATTTTGAATGGAATTAAATAATTCAAAATTTTATTGCCCATTTTCTAATTCTTTTTTTTGCTCTTGAATTATCTCAACTTTTTTTCTTGAAATATCTTCTTCAAGAAATTTTTTAAGATTTTCATGTTCTTGCAAATCTTTTTCTCTTATCCGTTTAATTTTAGCTTCTTGTATCTTTTTTTTATTCAACTCTTTTTCTACTTGAGACTTTTTTTGTTGTAGTAATTTTGCATCTTTATCAAGTAACTCTTGAATAACTCCTCTCTTGTCTATCTCCTGAGAATGTGTTACATAATAGTCTATAATCTTTTTTTTATGAGTTTTGATGTCTAATAATCCAGAATTCACAAGTTGAAAAAAAAGTTTATTATCCTCATTTTTCATAGCTAGTTCAAAACTTTTTTGTACACTTCGTATAAAAAAATCATTTATTACAGAAAGTTTTCTTAATTGCTTAAGATATTCCATTTTATTATTAGTATCATTAGGTAGTATAGTATTACCTAACTGTTTTGTTTTATTTACATCTAAAAAATATTGTTGCAAAGTTTTTAGATATTGATTAAAAGATGGTATTTCTTGAAGTTTAACAATTTTATCTGCATTATCATATATTATATTGCCCAATGTGGAATATATTTTAGGATTTTGTGCAATTAGAAGTGTGGCAAAAAAGGAGATTAAAAAAAACTTTTTCATTTAGTAGCCTATTTATTTCTCATTGAATAATGAAAAGTTTTAAAAAAATTCTACTATTCTAATTTTATACTTCCCTTTGATGGGAAGCATAAAAGAGTTTTTACTAGCCGTTACGCTTTTTAATAATTTCTTCAGAAACATTTCTTGGAACTTCTTCATAATGATCAAATTCCATAGAATATGTAGCACGACCTTGAGTAGAAGAACGAAGGTCAGTTGAATAACCAAACATCTCAGCAAGTGGAACAAATGCATCAACAATTTTGTTTCCTGAACGGTCACTCATGTTGTTTATTTGACCACGACGACGGTTAAGGTCACCGATAACATCACCCATGTAGTCTTCAGGAACTTCAACTTCAACTTTCATCATTGGCTCTAAAATAGCTGGTCTAGCTTTTCTACATCCCTCTTTAAAACCCATTGACCCAGCAAGTTTAAATGCCATCTCATTTGAATCCACATCATGGTATGAACCATCATATAATGAAACATCAATATCTTCCATTGGATAGCCCGCAAGAACACCATTTGACATAGCTTCTCTACACCCTTTTTCAACAGCAGGAATATACTCTTTTGGAACAGTTCCACCTTTAATATCATTGTGAAAAACAAATCCTGTTCCAGCATCACCTGGCTTAATTGTAAGGAAAACATGCCCGTATGCACCACGACCACCAGATTGTTTAGCATATTTATGTTCTTGCTTTACTGTATCTTTGATTGTCTCACGGTAAGAAACCTGTGGAGCACCAACTTCAGCTTCTACTTTAAACTCTCTTTTCATACGGTCAACAAGAATTTCAAGGTGTAACTCACCCATTCCTGAGATAATCGTTTGACCAGTTTCTTCATCAGTATTTACTCTAAAAGATGGATCTTCAGCAGCTAATTTACCTAGAGCAATACCCATTTTCTCTTGATCAGCTTTTGTTTTTGGCTCAACTGCAACAGAAATAACTGGTTCTGGAAATACCATTCTCTCTAACACAACTGTATCATCTGGGTCACAAAGAGTATCACCAGTAGTTGTATATTTAAGACCAACAACTGCACCGATTTCACCCGCATAAATCTCTTTAATCTCTTCACGCTTGATAGCATGCATCTTAACAATTCGACCTATACGCTCTTTTTTATCTTTAGTCGAATTATGAACAAATGAGCCTGCTTCTAATGAACCACGATAAACACGAATAAAAGTTAATGTTCCAACAAATGGGTCAGTCATAATTTTGAATGCTAATGCTGCAAATTTACCATCATCCGTTGATGGAACGATAACTTCAATCTCTTCATCATCCATCATCGTTCCTTTGATAGGAGCACATTCTGTAGGAGCTGGAAGATAAGCAACAACAGCGTCAAGTAAAGTTTGAACACCTTTGTTTTTAAATGCAGTACCTGCAGTCATTGGAACAATATGCATACCAAGAGTAGCAGCTTTAATACCAGCAATAATTTCATCTTCAGTTAATGCTATACCCTCTAAATATTTTTCAGCGAGTTCTTCATTTCCATCAACTTCAGAAATAGATTCAATCATTTTTTCACGGTATTCTTGAGATTTTTCAAGCATATCAGCTGGAATTTCTTCAACATGGTAATTAGAACCCATCTCTGCATCAACATCCCAAACTATTGCTTTCATTTTAACAAGGTCAACTATACCTTTAAAAGTATCTTCTACGCCAATTGGTAATTGAATTGGAACTGGATTACCTTTTAGACGAGTACGAATTTGCTCTTCAACTTGGTAAAAATTTGCACCTGTTCTATCCATTTTATTGACAAATACAATAGATGGTACGCCATAACGATTTCTTTGTCTCCATACTGTTTCCGATTGAGGCTGAACACCACCAACAGCACAAAACACTGAAACTGCACCATCAAGAACACGCATTGAGCGTTCAACTTCAATTGTAAAGTCAACGTGACCCGGAGTGTCTATGATATTAATTTGCTTTCCATCCCACTCACAAGTTGTAGCAGCAGAAGTGATTGTAATACCTCTTTCTTGCTCTTGCTCCATCCAGTCCATAGTAGCAGCACCATCATGAACCTCACCAATTTTATGCTCAACGCCAGTATAGAAAAGAATTCTTTCTGTTGTTGTAGTTTTACCTGCATCAATATGCGCAGCAATACCTATATTTCTTACATCTTCTAATTTATGTGATCTTGCCATTTTTTTTAATGCCTTAAAGTTATTTATTTAGAGAGTTGGACCTCTTTTATAAAAAGGCTTTTACCTATTTATAAAAGAGGTCATCAGAGGAATCCTAACTAACTAATTAAGTATAGTTAGGATAACGAAAATTGATTACTTAAATGTTACCAACGGTAGTGAGCAAATGCTTTATTTGCTTCAGCCATTCTATAAGTATCTTCTTTTTTCTTAAATGCATTTCCTTTATCAGATGATGCATCCATTAATTCATTTGCCAATCTCTCAGCCATTGTTCTCTCATTTCTTTTACGAGAAGCATCAATTAACCAACGGATTGCAAGTGAAAGCTGACGAACAGGTCGTACTTCTACTGGAACTTGGTATGTAGCACCACCAACACGGCGACTTTTTACTTCTATAATTGGTTTAACATTTTCAATAGCTGTATTAAAAGTATCAATACCAGTTTTTTCGCTACGAGAGCTAACAATATCTAAAGCACTGTAAATAATTTTTTCAGCAGTACTTTTTTTACCATCATACATAATTTTATTTATAAACTTCGTCAAAACTTTACTTGAGTACACAGGGTCAGGCATAATTTCACGAACAGGGGCTGTTCTTCTTCTCATCTATTTTTTCCTTCTTCAATTTTTTCAAATTTACTCAAAACAATTATGTTCTTTAAAAAACTTTCTAACGAACATAGTAAGTCCTGCAGTTAGCTTGAATATAAAGGCGACTAAACGCCTACTCTATAAATTTGTTTGTGCAAATTTTCTGTTTTTTGTAAAAAAGTTTGACTATTTTTTAGCTTTAGCTTTTTTAGTCCCGTATTTAGAACGAGAAACAGTACGATTAGCAACACCAGCAGTATCTAAAGCACCACGAACGATATGATACTTAACACCCGGTAAATCTTTGATACGACCACCACGAACAAGAACGATAGAATGCTCTTGAAGGTTATGACCCTCACCACCAATATATGAAATAACTTCGAAACCTGAAGTTAAACGAACTTTAGCTACTTTTCTTAAAGCTGAGTTTGGTTTTTTTGGTGTAGTTGTGTAAACACGAGTACAAACACCACGGCGTTGTGGACACGAAACAAGCGCTGGTGATTTTGATTTTTTAACCACAGCTCTACGCTCATTACGAATCAATTGATTGATTGTAGGCATACAATTCCTTTTTTAAATATGTTCCAGTAGAATTTAATTCCCTAAAATTTCAGAGAATTATAAACGCGGAATCTTATAGAAATAGTGATTAAAGTTAGCTTATTTAAGTGTTTATTAATAATTGTTCTTACTCATCCTTCAATCTCTGCGATTGAGAATAAGCAATTTAATTAGCGAGAATTTATCAAAATAGTTATTTTTGAGTATTTTCAAGCAACAAAGAGATAAAATAAATTCAAAATTTTAAAAAGGCAACTCCATGAGTAACACAAACCTCCCAGCTCTGCGACCAGAGACTCAAGCAATTTTGGGTAAATCAAAAAGGCTTTTAGCCATTACTAATAAAATTCTTGCCAACAAAGTGGTAAAAAAAACACCGCCACCACCAAAGGTTGTGCATAAAATTAGCACCGACCAAAACAAAGCAATAGAGTTTAGCGACAATATAGAAGCTTGGATAGATACCGATACAGGTTTAATGTGGGAAGTTAAAACAAAAGAAAATATTGGACATTACTATGTTTGGAGCAAAGAATATATTGAAAAAGCTTATTTTCCAGAAAAATTAACCGATGATGTGAAAGATGCTTTTTCGTATGCCCAGAAGTTAAATGCAAACAACCATGCAGGATTTAGTGATTGGAGAGTTCCAACACACAAAGAACTAAAAACAGTTCTTACAAAAGAGAAAAATAACGGTTATTATATAAAATATCCTTTATCAAAAAATACCGCAAATACCGCCTCTAGCCATTACTGGAGTTCTACTACCGATGCGAGCTATACCGGCGGTGCGTGGATTGTCTACTTCAGCAATGGCACTCAGGACAACTTCGGCAATAAGACGGGTAGCAATTATGTTCGTTGTGTCAGGGCAGGACAGTAACTTTGACCCTTTGCTCTTATTAAAAAAATTTAAAGGAAAAAAATGCACCAAATATTAAAAAGATTAGAACTGATAAAAACAAGCATTGCTATAGAAGATATAGAGATTATTGAGTTGCAAATTGCTAAATTAAGCGGTTTGGATGGTGAGGTTGCAAATATTTTGCAAATGCTCAAAAATCAAGA
>CAMCYC010000009.1 GCA_945883795.1 Sulfurimonas crateris
AAAAGTGGTCTTGATTATGAATCTGCCATTAGTAATATCACTAAGCAAAAACTCTCCCGTCTTATAAAAACAGGCGATATTTATCTCCAAAAAAGTACCCTAAACATCTATTACATGTACGATGCTGTCATTATAACACCAACACAAATTTGGCACTTGGAAAACATAACACTTTAAACGCTCAAAGGGAGAAACCTTTAAGCGTAAGTATCGAGACCAACCGTAGTCATTTCTTTGGCTGGTGCAACCTCTTTTATATGTGTTTCTACAAGATGTTCAGCTGAATTTTGTAAAGATTGCTCTGCTTTTGCTTGTGTATTAGAATCTTTTGAGACATCTTGTGCTACTCCCTGACTTGCATTAAGCTTGCCTATTTGAATAGGACTAGAATAAGGTGACTCAAATATATAGCTAGAAACTTTCATGACATCCTCCTCTTCATTACTACCAGATATGATAACATAAATATTTTAATTAGAATATCAATACCGTTATCAAAAATAACAAAAAAAGCATGTAATAATTGATATTTTTTAATTTAACTCCATCATTCAAGAGCTTAAAACTCCTATTTTATAGGATTTAAAAGAATTTTAAAAAATATAGTTGTAAAGCACTTATTTTATGGAATTTTGAAATTTTTGCAGAGTAAAAAGAAGAGATTCATGTGTCATTTTTTCTATTATTAATAGAAAAACTTCTCATTTGGAATTTTCCAAATAAGAAGTTTGATGGTTAAACTTTGTTTATTCGTAAAAACTACGAAGCGCTCTGATAATAACAGCATTTTTAGAGATGCTTTCAGCTTTTGCATTGTCATTTACCGTTTCATATAAATCTAATGGTAATGAAATAGAAAATGTTTTTGTTTCAATTTTTTTCTTTTTAGCAACCATGTTTACAACATTTGTAAGAAGGTCAATAATCTTTTTTGTATCAATTGGTTTTTGGATAAAACTATTAACACCAACTTCAATAGATTCAGAAATTTTTTGCATATCATTACTAGCAGATATAACTACAATGATTTGACTTGGATCGATAGCACGAATTTTACGAGACAATTCAATACCATCCATTCCTGGCATAATAATATCTATAAAAACTACATCTGGTTTAGCATTGTTATATGCAACTAAAGCTTCCTCTCCACTCAACATAGATTGAACGGTTGCAAAAAAGTTTCTGAAATTACCACTTAACTCGTCATTTAACGCTTTGTCATCTTCAACAATCATCGCTGTTAATTTTTTTGTTTGTTGTGTCAACTGAACTAAATCAATATTTCCCATAATATACCCCTAAATTTTAAGTTCAGAATTGTACACTTTTTTCAGTAACAAAGATAACATAAAGAAACGCTAGCATAAATTTATTTTAAATAGAACGAGAAATAATTTCTATATTATCAAAATTGAAGCTATGATTTTGTGGGAAGTTAGCTAAAATAACACACAAATAAAGAGGGTATACAAATGGGAAATAAATATAAAAAAAATATAAAAATAAATCAAAAAATTAAAGAATATTTTGATGGTGACCCTTTTGATGTTGGGATAGAGCGAGTAAATTCGCAAACTTTGAGTGAGCTTTTTAGGGCTTTGGGGATGCACAACATTGAAGAGAATAAAAAGGTTCAATTAAAAACCTTGAGAATGGTTTGGAGTGAAGCAGAGAGTGGTATTCGCCAAGATATTTTAAGCTTTTTTTCTAATGATGGAAAATTTTATAAATCAGAAATTCCAAAAGAACCAAACTTTGAAAGAACTCAAAAAATAGATGCTATTTTGGAAGAATTAGATGTAAATGAAGAGGAAGGTGCTTTACTTTTTGATAGTTTTATGGATGTTAGAAGTAAAAAAATCACAATAGAAAAAATGGAATCTAAACTTGAACATATCCGTTTTGACTTCAAAAAAATTGCACTTCAAAAAGCACTGGACGGAATTTTTGATTTAGATGATAGTTTAGAGTTTAATGCTTCTATAGAATATCAGATATATGGTGAAAATTTTCATAAAATCATGACACTCAATACAAAATCTTATAGCTTTGAATATCTTAAAGAAACACCAACTGAAGATATTATCTCTAAAATAACACAAGATAAAGCTATTGCAATAGTGGCACAACAAGAACATGTGAATAACTTTTTAAAAAATTTACATGAACCGCATCTTTATTTGACACAAAAAGAGATTCTTACTTCGCTTCGTGCTTCACCACCCAAAACAAAACTAAAATATCCACTTTTAAAACCCGCTCTTTTACAAAGTATTCTTCATACAAAAGTAGATATTGTAGATTTAGATTTCCATGAAGAGGAAGTTTTATTAAAAATTAAAGAGCGTTTCAAACTCCCTTACTCTGATATTTTTTTACCTTACAATTTAGAATTTCACATAGAACTTAATGTTGTTCTGGAAAAAATTTGGCTCTCAGAAGAGTTTAATTTTGATATACAAATAGAGGATGCAAAAAAAAGTTATGAAACTCATTTTTTAGAAGATTTAGAAAAGCTTGTCCATGATTGTGGAAATTATGCCGCATTACTCCGCTTGAGTGATGAGGAGTTACACAAAAAGGTGTATGAATTTTTAGTTGAATTAATGCCACACTCTTTGGTAATAACGCCAAAAATTGCACGAAAAACTATGCGAATATTTGTTTATAATATCCATGAACAACTGATAAAAAAACAACGACAAGCACTTTTGGCACGAACAATTAGAGATTTTAAAAACCTTTTTCCTTTGGCGAGAGAGATGCGAAGAAAGCTCATCCTCTATATAGGACCAACCAACAGCGGAAAAACTTATCAAGCGATGCAAGCACTCCAAAATGCGGATACTGGATATTATCTTGCACCATTGCGTTTACTTGCACTTGAGGGGTATGAATCTTTAAAAGGGCAGGGGATTCATGCCTCTTTAATTACAGGTGAAGAGCAACTTCTTGACGAGGAGGCAACCCATATAAGCTCTACAATTGAGATGCTTAATTTTGAAGTGGATGTAGATGTTTGTGTGATTGATGAGGTGCAGATGATTGATGACCGTGACCGTGGTTGGGCTTGGGCAAATGCTATTATTGGTTCACCTGCAAAAGAGATTATCATGACAGGTTCTTCAAATGCTAAAGAAGCAGTGATTGCACTTGCTGAGTATTTGGGTGAAAAACTTGAAATAGTTGAGTTTGAGAGAAAAAATCCACTGACACTTTTAAAAGAACCTATAGAGCCTGAAGATGTAAAAGCAGAAACTGCTATTATTGCTTTTAGTCGTAAAGATGTTTTAAGATTAAAGCAAAATTTTTCAAGATTTTTTAGTGTAAGTGTTGTGTATGGAAATCTCTCCCCTGAAGTAAGAAGAGAGGAAGCCAGACGATTTAGAGAAAAAGAGACACAAATTTTAATTGCCACAGATGCTATTGCTATGGGGATGAATCTGCCGATAAAAACAATTTTATTTTCAAAAGCAGAAAAATTTGATGGGATAAATGAGCGAAAACTTTATCCATCAGAGATACATCAAATTTCAGGTCGAGCAGGACGATTTGGCTTAAATGAAGAGGGATTTGTTGGTGCTTTGAATAAAGAAGTATTAAATATCATTCATAAAAACTTCAATAAAGAAGCCAAAAAAATTACAATTCCTTTTCGAGTTATGGCAAACTTAGAGCATATCAAACTGGTTGGTGGAATACTTGAAGAGAATTCTTTGAGTGTTATCTTAAAATTCTTTGTTGAAAATATGGAATTTAATGGACCTTTTCATGCCTCAAACTTAGATGACATGCTTGAAGCTGCCGTAATTGTAGATAATTTTGATTTAGATATAGCGATAAAATACCATTTAGCATGTGCACCTTTGACTCTAAAATCGCCCTATATTGTAGCATCATATGAAAGTTATATTTTATCACTTGAAAAAAAAGAACCTGTAAGATATACGCCACCAACACTTATTGGAAGCTTTGCGCAAACAACAGATGAACTCTTACGAGCAGAAGACATGGTAAAAGAAATTTCATTATATTTGTGGCTGAGTTATAGATTTGATAAAGATTTTATAGATGTAGCCAAAGCTTATAATACAAGGATTATGTTAAATAATTTTATTGAGAGTTCTTTACAACAAAGCCAGTTTGTTGCAAAATGTAGAATGTGTCATATACCATTACCAAAAAATTCAAAATACAATATTTGCCAGTCATGTTTTAAGAAAAACTACACTCGCAAACAGAGTAATCCAAGGCGTTTTAACTCTTAAACTCTTCGATAGTAGATTGCAGACATGTAGCGATGTGAACTAATTTTTTTAGTTCACCTTCGATATGTTGTGTACTTGTCCCATTTGCAGTTGATAAAGTCTCAATTTTTGATATATCACCAATAATTTCCTCTATGCTTTTAGACATTCTTATACTATCTTCTTTAGAGTTTTTTGCAACTTTATTTGAAGTTTCTATCGCATTTGAAGTTTTAGTGATTTTATTTTCTACATCTTTTGAGATATGTGCAAGATGTTCAATATTTTTAGCATTGATACCCATTTTATCACTTACATCGTTAATAGATTGAACAATTGTACTCACACTCATATCTATCTCAAGTAAACTTTTTTGCGTTCTCTCTGCTAGTTTTCTTACCTCATCTGCAACCACTGCAAAACCTCTGCCATGTTCACCCGCACGAGCTGCTTCTATTGCAGCATTGAGTGCAAGGAGGTTTGTTTGTTCTGCAATATCTTTGATGACGCTCAGGACACTTTTTACTTGGTCTGCATTATTTTTAAGTCCCATTAATTCTTGGGAAAGTTCATTTTCTATTGCAACAAAACAGCTTACCTCTTGACTGAGTGTCTTCAACGAATCTCTAGCCAAATCTAACTCTTTACTAGCAAGTTCAACTGTTTTTTGAGTTTGTTGTGAAGCTTCTAATGTATTAAAGAGTAAATCTCTAATTGATTGCCCTTTTGTTGTTGTTTGAGCAACTATCGCTTGTTCTTGAGATGTTCCTTTACCTATCACACGACTATAAAGTTCAATTTCAGAAGCAATAGAAGCATTATCTATACCCAAACCTTTTACTTTATTAACCGTTCCTTGCACCATCTCTATAAACTTATTTACCTCATGTGCGGCAGTGCCAAATTCATTTGAGCTATTGGCAGTTAAGCGTTTTGTGAGGTCTTTATCTCCACCAACAAGTTCAGCAATACGATTTTTAAGATCGCTAAGTGGTCTAAAAATTTCTCTAGAAAAAAATATAAGTGCTATGATTATAAAAAGAGCAGCAGCTATTAAAAGTGAGGTGAAAAGTGTGATGTTGGTAGTTTTGATAGCAGCATCATTTTTATCTAAAGAGATTACTAAATCCATAGCACCTAAAGCATCGCCTACTGTTGCATTATAATGGCAAGTAAGACAATTTGACTTTGCAACCATAGGTTTTATCATGCGGATAGTGTGATGATTATTTTCATCTGTTTCTATAATTTTTGTTATTTTAGAGTTGAGTACTTCTTGAATAAGAAAATCTTGTGTAAATTTTTCATTTGGTGAATATACTTCAAGAACAAATTTTGATTTTGCAACATTTAAAGAATCTATTCCATCAATACTTTTTGCTGTTTTTAATGCTTCTTCCACTATTTTTGGGTCTCCTGCAAACATACTCCCTGTAAGTGTTTGAAAGATTGATTCACTCAACATAACCAAAGACTGTTTCGTTGATTTATTTGATAATTCTTGTAAAGTACTAGATAGATAATATGTGATACCAACCAAGCCAAAAATACTCACCCCCATCAATGAAATAATAACCTTTGATTTAACTGTTCTAAACATAATATTCCCTAATAATTATTTAAGCTATGATTATATCAAAATATCTAAAAATTCAAATGAAAAGTTGGTTAAAATACCATCATGAAACTATCACACTTAAAACAGATATTAGCCTATATACAGGATTTCACAAAAGTTTCAGCAATCTACAGAGTATCAGATACAATTATTAAAATAAGTTTTGATAAAGATGAAGAACTCTATTTTGAGATGCGACGAAGTGACTCTTTTATTTTTAAAACAGCATCCTATTCAAGGTCAAAAATCTATAATGCTCCCTTTGATGTACTTCTGGCAAAACGGTTTAATCGCTCAAATATTTTAACACTTGAACTTATTAACGAGGATAAAATTATCCGTTTTAAAACTTCTGTTGCTTCGGCATATAAACAAGAAACAACTTATTTACAATTTGAATTTACTGGAAAATATACAAATGTAATCATTTTGGATGAAAATTTTATAGTGCTTGAAGCGTTGCGTCATGTTGACCTATTTTCCTCTTTTCGAGAAGTAAGAGTTGGACAAAAACTTTTAGATATTCCAAATGCCCCTTTTGTTGCAAAAGAGTATCCTATTGAAGATATTGAGCACTATTTATATGAGCAAAATGAAAATGAACAAAACCAAAAGTTAACCTCACTTCAAAAACAAAAAATTGTCTACTTAACTAAAAAACTCTCTAAATTAGAAAAACTTTATAACGGTTTAGAAAATGAAAAAGAGCTTTATATTGAAGCCGAGTTATTGCAACATTATGGGAATTTAGTACTCTCAAATATGCATCTTATCAAGCCTTATCAAAGCGTAATTATTTTAGAAGATTATGATTCTAAGGAGGTGAGTATTGAGCTTTTAAAACCTTATCCAACTGTTTCTATGATGTCTAATTCGCTTTTTAGCAGAAGTAAAAAAGCAAAGCAAAAAGCGAAATATTTACATATAGAAAAAAGCTCTCTTGAATCAAAAATAGAACACATGCAACTTTTTATAAACACAGTCAAAGAAGCGGAGTCTTTAGCAAAAATCAACCTTCTTTTTCCAAAAACAGTTCAGGCAAAAAAGATAAAACAAAATGAATCTGTGGAAACTTTTTTTATAGAAGGGTATAAAGTGCAACTTGGAAAAAATGAAAAAGGGAATATCGAACTCCTAGAAAAAGCCAAAGCAAAAGATATTTGGATTCACATGAAAGAGCGACCATCAGCTCATGTTATTATCACAACCGATAAACAAAATATCCCAATGCACATCATTCAAAGTGCTGCAAGATTATGTATAGATTTTACAATGTTTGACAAAGGGAGATATTTGGTCGATTATACTCCACGAAGAGAAGTTACGATACAAAGTGGAGCAAATGTGCTTTACAATAAGTATAAAACTCTAGAAGTAGATACAAGGTAAGGAGTTTATCATGTCCATTGGTGCGATAGAGCATGTGATTTATGTTAATCAGCAAACTGCAAGCGTTACTCCTATACAAGGGAATCAAAATACTCGCTTTGACCTTCAAAATTTAGCTGCACAAGCAGCAGTTAATGAAAGAGATGAAAAAGTGTTAGAAGTTAGACCTGCAGAAAAAAATCATGAAGTTAATTCTGATAGGGAACACCAAAAAGAGGAAGCTGACCAAGAAACAAAACGAAGTAAAAAAAGAGATAGAAACACTACAGAAGAGAGTTCTGATGATGCAGAAATAATAATCATCGAAGAACATCATTTAGATATTACAGTATAATTTTGAACAAATCACAGATGAGGAATTTTCATGGCTTTTTTTAGCGCTTTAAAAGAGAGTAAGCAAAGGATTATCACAGGAGTTGTTCTTGTATTGTCTGTTATGCTTATTGGTTATTATCATAACTTTTTTTTGATGTGGCTTACACTTGGTGGTGTATATTTACTTGCCTTTAATGAAGCAGTAAAACTCTACAAAATCGAATCACACACTTCTATTTATTTTTTTGGTTTGCTTATTTGGCTTATTGCTGGAATCTATCCGTATGGTGATGACCTCTTTGTTTTAGCTGGAGTTGCGTATGCAAGTGCAGTCGCTTTTAATAAAAAACTGCAATGGAGAGATTTTTTACCATTTATATATCCAACTGCTGGAATGCTTTTTATCTTAACCATGTATCAAGAATATGGAATAACTTCCCTTTTATGGCTTTTAGTTATTGTTGCCATGACTGATATTGGAGCTTATATTGTAGGAAAAAGTATTGGTAAAACCCGTTTTAGCGAAACAAGTCCAAACAAAACAGCAGAAGGCGTTATAGGTGGTGTAGTAATTGCAACTTTGAGTGCCATGTTTATTGGTGTTGAGATAGTTGATTTATCCATCTCTTTTATAATTTCGTTTATGGTTGCTATGAGTTCTATCTTTGGCGATTTATTTGAAAGCTCACTCAAAAGAGCTGCTGGAGTAAAAGATAGTGGAGACCTTCTTCCAGGTCATGGAGGAATTTTAGACAGAATAGATGGGTATCTCTTTGGTGCGATTGTGATGCTTATTCTTTTAAGAGGCTTGGTATAATCTTTTGATATTACTTGGTTCTACCGGTTCTATCGGTGTAAATACGCTTGAAGTTGCCAAAAGATTCAACATGAAAGTTGAGGTTTTAGTATGTGGCGAAAACATAAAACTTCTCAATGCTCAACTTTTAGAACACTCCCCAACAATCGTAGTTGTTGCAAAAAAAGAGGATATCTCAAAAGTCAATCATGCAAATGTTTTGTATGGCGAAGATGCAATTATAAAAGCTATAGAGGATTCGCAAAGTAATCTTGTTGTAAATGCCCTTGTTGGATTTTTAGGACTTCGCCCAACAATTTCTGCACTTGCATGTGGCAAAAAAGTAGCCCTTGCTAATAAAGAATCACTTGTTGCATGTGGGAGTTTTATTGATGTAAGTAAAATCCAACCTATTGATAGTGAACATTTTGGGCTTTGGTATTTGATGCAAAATCGACCTGTGAGCAAAATGATTATTACAGCAAGTGGTGGAGCATTTCGGGATTGGGATTTAGAAAAGCTCTCAACTGCAACTTTAGCAGACACACAAAAACATCCAAATTGGTCAATGGGACAAAAAATCACGATTGACAGTGCCACCATGGTAAACAAAATGTTTGAACTCCTAGAAGCAAGATGGCTTTTTGGAAAGGGTGAATATGACGCTGTTATTGAAACAAAATCACTCATCCATGCACTTATAAACTTTAAAGATGGTTCAACAACTGCACACTTTGCCCATGCCAATATGCAACTCCCCATTGCCTATGCGCTCGATGAAAAAATGGATGAAAATATCTTAGCACATGTAGATTTACTCAAAGTCGGTTCATTAGAATTTCGAGAAATAACAACTCAGAGATACCCAATTTGGGCTATAAAAAATGAATTACTAAAAAATCCCCAAAGAGGCGTGGTGGTAAATGCTGCCAATGAAGCTGCAATTTTAAAATTTATTGACAAAAAAATTGGTTTTATGGATATAAGTAAAACTATTATAAACGCTTTTGAAAATTTTACAGAACTCCCAAACAGTGTTGATGATGTATTTGCTATTGATAAAGAAGTTAGGAATTTTGTAAAAATTAGTTCTTAAGTCTTTAATAAAGTTTAAGGAAAAAAGAATGATATTAAAAATTGAAGAAAATATAAAAATATGCAATCAAATCTTTTCTAATTGTGATATAGATTATCATGATTTAATGACTCAAGATATAGATGAACATTTTTTTCAAAAGTATGAAAATACAAGGATTATCAATAGTTTTTTGTTTAACTTTGCAAAACTTCAAGATAAAATTGGTGCTAAACTTTTTAGAGATATATTATATGAACTCAAAGAGATAGATACAATAAACATACCTATGATAGATATACTTAATTATTTGGAAAAATTAAATATCATTGAGCATCAAGAGGATTGGGAAAGTTTACGGGAGTTGAGAAATTTACTCTCTCATGAGTATCCTTTTGATATGCAAGAGCGGTGTGAAAATATTCTCTTAGCACTTGATGGATATAGCAAACTCAAAACTATTTATAAGAATCTTTTAAATGCGATTAAATGATTTTCAATTAGAAGCAATCAAAAACAGTTTTATAAAAATATTTAAAAATGGACAAATATATCTTTTTGGAAGTAGGGTAGATGATACTAAAAAAGGTGGAGATATCGACTTGTATCTTATTGTAGAAGACAAAACGACTTTATCTATGAAAAGAATCCAATTTTTAGTAAACCTCAAAAAAATCATGGGGGAACAAAAGATAGATGTCGTTTTTCAAAAAGACCCCACAAGAGCAATAGAACAAGAAGCCATAAAAAATGGGATTTTGATTTTCAAATAGTTGATAAAGGTAAAAAATCATGGCACAAAGAAAAATTAAAATTATCAAAGACAAAAATGAGATGAAAAATTGAACTACATAGGCTCAAAGCTCAAACTATCCTCTTGGATAGAAGAAGAGGTAAAAAAAGTGGTCGGGTCTGATTTGTCTCAAAAAGTTTTTTGTGACATATTTGCAGGAACGGGAATAGTCGGGCGAACTTTTAAGCCACATGTGAAGCAGGTAATTAGTAACGATTTAGAGCATTACAGTTTTGTGTTGAATAAAAATTATATAGAAAATCATAAAGCAATTGTGGACAAAGAAAAATACATAGAAGAGTTAAACAGTTTGCCTTTGATAGAAGATGGTTTTATATATCAAAATTACTGCATGGGGAGCGGAAGTGAGCGACAATATTTTAGCGATGAAAACGGTAAAAAAAATCGACACCATGCGAACCAGAATCAGAGAGTGGAGGGAGAGTGAGGCTATTGATGAGAGTTTGTAAATAAATTTAAAATTATCTGCCTTGGTTTTTATTGCATGGATATAATAAAAAGAAATTTGTAACTTCTCATTATTTACTTTTTTTTACTACTTTTTGGATATTTTAAGAAATAGAAACACCTATTTTCAGGGTTTTTCTTTTTTGAAATCATCTATTTTTAATCGAATATTGAAAGGAACTATCATTAAAAACATAGAGGGCAATCGTGGAAAGCTCGGTGTTGGCGGTATTTGGAGATATAGAGCTTTAAATAGCGATTATTATATATTTCAACATGAGTATATTTTTGTATTTAAGAAGGAGTTTTGATGGATTTACTAAGAGTTGAAAAAGAATTAAAGAAAAGACTAAGTTACCCATATAGATGGGGCAGAAAACAATCAGATTCTTGGGATAGAGATACAAACTTTATATATAAAACATATACTTTTGAAAGCTTATTGAAAAAAACAGAGCAATTTAATCAAGAACTTAGAGATTACGCATTAAACCGTTGGTACAATTATTGGTCAGCCATGGCAGCAGAAGATATTTTTACATCACATGATAATGTTGAAGCAAATAAAAACATTTATGACAAATTGATTGATTTTAAAATCATCGACATTCCTTTTGATCACAAAACATCAATTTTTCCAAAAGGATTTGGAAAATCTTATGAATATGCTAAGGAACATAAAAAAGAATTGATTCAGTGGCTTTATGAAAATCAAAGTCAAGAAGGTAGAAAACATTTAAAAAATAGATTGTTTGTTGTTCTTTATAATGATTTAGAAATGCAACATTGGAAGATGAAATCAGAGATAATTCAATTGAAATCATCAATAGACATATATATCAATAATTTTTCTACTAAAAATCTTTGTAAATTAGATTTTGGAGCAGGAGAAGTTTTGTCTGATATTATATGGTTACAAAAGGGTAAAAATTGAATCCATTCAAAGAAAACACAACATCATATAATGATTGGGAAGTTTTAAAAGATTTAAATTGGCATTGTACAAAATGTGAGTTGAAATCAGGGCAAGCAAAAACATGGCAAGTGTGGCGACATAGTGGCATACAATTGGCGAAAGATGAAAAAGATAATTTTTATAAAGTTCAATTTTGCAAAACTTGCGATATGAATACAGTTCATAGAAAATTAGAAACATTAGAAATTTTGGATGATAC
The DNA here is from genome assembly GCA_945883795.1 of Sulfurimonas crateris. Taxonomy (GTDB): domain Bacteria; phylum Campylobacterota; class Campylobacteria; order Campylobacterales; family Sulfurimonadaceae; genus Sulfurimonas; species Sulfurimonas crateris_A. Next base: position 11,880 of record CAMCYC010000009.1, read on the forward strand.
AAAAGTGAGAACAGGGATTCCAGTAAGTCTCGCCAGAAAAATCAAAATACTTTATAAAAATGTAGAAGCTCTATTTTTAAGAGAATTCGCACCAAAAGAGTTAGAAATTGATCATAAATTTCCACAAATTAGATGGGAAAATGATGAAGAAGAAAATAAAGTATCCATGAGTGAAGATGAAATAAAATCAAAGTTTATTTTACTTACCCGAAGTAATAATTTACTCAAATCACGACAATGTGAAAAATGTGTTAAAACTGGAAAAAGAGGAAACTTTCCAGGTATTTATTTTTGGCATGTCGGCGATGATAGTTGGCAAGGCAAATCTAAAAGCGATGAAAACGGATGTGTTGGTTGTTTTTGGTACGACCCGTATAAATGGCGTGAAGAATTAAATAAAATAGTTAATAAATAAACATTATAAAGTTAATAATATATTTGTATTTTAAGTTTAAATAGGATATAATTTTGAAGATAAATAAATTCAAGGTAAAAGAATTAATGGCACAAAAGAAGATAAATAATCAAATTGAATTGGCTGAAATGCTTGGTATCTCAAAAAATCAATTATCAAATATTTTATCTGAAAAATTCAACCCTATAAAAAGTAATGTTGTAGAACTTGCAGATTTTTTTGGGGTAAGTCCACTCGATATTATCGAAGAAAAAAAAAGAGGATAATCATTGAATTACATAGGCTCAAAGCTCAAACTTTCATCATGGATAAAAGAGCAAGTTATAAATGTTGTTGGAGAAGATTTATCCAAAAAAGTTTTTTGTGACATATTTGCAGGAACGGGAATAGTCGGGCGAACTTTTAAGCCACATGTGAAGCAGGTAATTAGTAACGATTTAGAGCATTACAGTTTTGTGTTGAATAAAAATTATATAGAAAATCATAAAGCAATAGCGGACAAAGAAAAATACATAGAAGAGTTAAACAGTTTGCCTTTGATAGAAGATGGTTTTATATATCAAAATTACTGCATGGGGAGCGGAAGTGAGCGACAATATTTTAGCGATGAAAACGGTAAAAAAATCGACACCATGCGAACCAGAATCAGAGAGTGGAGGGAGAGTGAGGCTATTGATGAGAGTTTGTACTATTTTTTATTGGCTTCATTAGTTGAGAGTGCCGACAAAATAGCAAATACCGCATCCGTTTATGGAGCTTTTTTAAAACATATTAAAAAGTCTGCGTTAAAAGAGTTAGTTTTAGAACCTGCACATTTTTTAGAAAATGGCGAAAACCATTTGGTTTTTAATCGTGACAGCAATGAACTCATAAAAGAGATTGAGGGCGATATTTTGTATCTTGACCCACCTTACAATCAGAGACAATACAGTGCGAATTACCACATGTTAAATACAATTACGCAGTATGATGATTTTGTTCCAAAAGGTAAAACAGGGCTAAGAGAATACAACCGTTCTGATTACTCTAAAAAAAATGAGGTGCATGCAAGCTTTGAAGAGTTAATCAAAAATGCGAATTTTCAATATATTTTTTTGAGTTACAACAACGAGGGATTGATGAGTGAAGAGGAGGTAAAAAATATTATGTCAAAATACGGCAGATATAATTTGCAAACCAAAGAGTACCAAAGATTCAAAGCCGATAAGACAGAAAATAGAAACCACACAGCCGATAAAACATACGAGTATCTGCACATTTTGGAGAAGAGATAATGATATTAAGCATTGAGAGTTCATGTGATGATAGTGCAATAGCGATTACAGAGATAGCAACATGTAAGCTTCTGTTTCATAAAAAAATCTCTCAAGAGTTTGAGCACTCTCTATATGGTGGTGTTGTTCCCGAACTTGCGGCAAGGCTTCATGCGGAGGCGTTGCCAAAAATATTGGAGGAGTGTAAGCCATACTTTGAGCACTTAAAAGCAGTAGCCGTTACATCTTCGCCAGGTCTTACGGTCACACTTATTGAGGGTGTGACCATGGCAAAAGCAATCTCTGTAGCTCTTAAAATTCCACTTATTGGTGTCAATCACCTTATCGGTCATATCTATTCCCTTTTTATAGAAAAAGAGGCACGCTTTCCACTTACAGTGCTTTTGGTTTCAGGTGGACATACGCAAGTGATGGAAGTAAAAAGTTTAACTGAGATTACAACAGTTGCAAAAAGCATGGATGATAGCTTTGGTGAGAGTTTTGATAAAGTGGCGAAAATGATGGGATTGGGCTACCCCGGTGGACCTTTAATTCAAGAGTTGGCAAAAGATGGAGATAGAAAAAAATATAATTTTACATTACCTCTTGCACAATCTTCACTTCTTGCTTTTTCCTATTCAGGGCTTAAAAATGCGGTGAGATTAGCTGTCGAATCAGCAGAGAAAGATGAATATAAAAATATTGCTGCAAGTTTTGAGCATATCGCAACTGGGCATATAATAAACAAACTCAAACGATATTTTAAAACTATAACACCACAAACATTTGCAATAGTTGGAGGTGCAAGTGCCAATTTATATTTGCGTTCTCAAATAGAATTACTTTTAAAACCTTATCATGCATCTTTACTTTTAAGTGAACTCAAATACTGTTCGGATAATGCTGCCATGATTGGAAGAGTAGCAGTTGAGATGTATCAAAAAAAGATGTTTAGCTCTTTAGATACACTCGATGTATCTCCAAAAAGTATATTATAATCTTATATAAAGCTTAGGCTCAAGAGCATATTTTCTAATTAAGACAAAAATTATCCGATTTTAATTATACTTCTCGCATCAAAATTAATACACAAAAAAAGGAGCCAAAATGGCAACAACAAAGTTCAAAGGCGTTGATGTAGAATTGTTAGGAAATGAAGTAAATGTAGGTGATAAAGCACCAGAAGTTACTGTTGTAAACTCAGCTGGTTTAGGTGATGTTGTTGTTGGTGGAGCTACTGGCAAAAAACAACTTATTATCGTTGTTCCTTCATTAGATACAGGTGTATGTGCTACTGAAACTCGTAACTTCAATAAAAGAGCTTCTGAAATGGAAGGTGTAACTACAACTATCGTTTCTCTTGACTTACCATTTGCATCTGGTCGTTTTTGTTCAGCTGAAGGTATTGACAAATTGACTGTTACTTCAGATTTCAGAAACAAAGATTTTGCTAATGCTTATGGTGTATTACTTGGTGGTTCAGTTCTTGCTGGTGTTACATGTAGAGCAATCTTCGCAGTAAATGAAGAAGGTGTTGTAACTTATAAACAAATCGTTCCAGAAATTACAGAAGAACCTAACTACGACGAAGCAATCGCTGCTGTTAAGTAATTAGTAAAATTACATTATATACCATTTTTTTTTCTTTGACTCCCCTTTTAAAAAACTCTCGGCGTTTGCCGATAGTTTTTTTCTTTTGAAAAAATCTTAATTAAGCTTGAAACTCTATAATTCCAAATAAATTATTAGGAGTTTACATGAAAAAAGTTCTCAGTACACTATCTTTTGCTGTTGCATTATCTATCCCAATAAATGCAGATATAGTAAAAGTCGAAATGGGTGCAGGTGCATGGACACAAAAACCAAAAGGTTCAGCTTATTATAATGGTAGTAGTACCATAGGTGGTAGTGACGCACTCAATGAAGATAAAGATACCTCCCCTTATATTTGGGCGTTTATAAAACACCCTATCCCTATTATTCCTAACATTCGTCTTGAATATACTAGCGTGTCACAAAAAGGAAAAGCTACGGGACAATGGGAGGGAAGCACTATAAGCGGAATAAGCCAAAGTACATTAGATATGAAGCAATATGATATTATCCCTTATTATAATCTTTTAGATAATACATTTTGGATGACACTTGATTTGGGAATTGATGTCAAAATGATTGACTTTGATTATAAAATTGAGCAAATGACTGGTTTTAGTGGTTATGCATATCAAACAATAGTTCCAATTCCTATGGCTTATTTAAGAGCGAGAGTTGAAATTCCTGTAACAAATATTGCTTTGGAAGCAGATGCAAAATATGTTGGATATGGGGAATCCCATTTTTATGATGCAAGAGTAAAAGTTGATTTTACACTGAATATCTTTCCTACTGTACAACCAGCATTAGAAGTGGGATATAGAGTACAAAAAATTAAAATAGATGAAAGCACTGTTGATGTTAGAACTGATATAGATTTTGCAGGTATGTATGCAGGTTTAATGCTCCGTTTTTAATCAAATGAACAAACACATGCCATCGCTTTTAGGTGTATTTTATTTTTTTTATTTCTCTATTGTTGGTGTTTATATTATTTTTATGCCTAAAGTTTTGGCTCTTAGCGGATACTCCGCTAGTGAGATAGGATTTATCTTTGCAGCAGGACCACTCGTTCGCTTTATTCTCCCTTTTTTATTTACACGAGGCTTAAAACTCAATATCAATAGTTTTAATATTGCACTCTTAACTATGTTTTTAAGTTCTTTAGCTTTTTATTTTTCATTACTTAATTTTTATTTACTTTTATTTGCGAGTATTGGACTAGGTGCTGGTATGAGTCTTGTTCTTCCTTACATGGAAGTTATCTCTCTTTCACTTATTGGAAAAGAGCGTTATGGAAAAATCAGACTTTTTGGTTCGATAGGGTTCATCTTAGTAGCACTTGTTTTAGTAAAATTTTTAACTTCTCCCACTATTGCACTTTTATTTTTGCTGACACTTACTTTTATAACTTCTATTATTGCATTTTTTATAGCACAATTTTCACAAAAAAAAGAGGCATTACAAGAAAAAATAGACAATGATATTACACTTTTAAATGATTGGAAATTATGGGTAGGACTTACACTTATGCAGGTAAGTTTTGGAGCATTTTATAACTTTTTTACCATCTATGAAACAGACCATGGGATTAGTTTAGACATGACAATATATTTGTGGAGTTTTGGGGTTTTGGCAGAAATATTTATGCTTTTTTTTCAGGGAAGATTACTCAAAGGTAATTTACTTTTACTCTTACAAATTACAACTTTTGTAAGCGCTATTCGATGGTTTTTACTTTTTTTATTCCCAGAAAACTTGGGATTTTTATTTTTGAGTCAAAGTTTACATGCACTAAGTTTTGCTCTTTTTCATTCGGCTGCAATTAGCTACCTTTTTTATCTTTATAAACACAAATCTTTGGCACAACAATTTTTTTCGGGTATAACTTATGGATTTGGTGGATTTAGCGGAGCTTTATTAGCTGGATATATTTATGAGTTTTATCCAAAATATCTTTTTTTAAGCTCAAGTGCAATTGCACTTTTAGCCTTTATTTTTTTATATCTTTGGAATCAAAATTCAAAAATAAGATTAGTTTTTTGACCATAATCATTTGTTTCAACACTATGTGGAGGGATAGAATCAACATCGTAATACGCATTAAAACTTAAAAAGAATTTTTCAAATATTTTTACTTTGAGCTCGAATTTATTAGAAATAGCATAATCAGAAAAATAATTTATTTTAGGTTGATAATAAAAGTTATACGAAAAAGATGCATCTCTACTAAACTCCATGACATATGCAAAATAAGTGTTTAATCTCACATTATTTTCTATAGGGTCATCGGATGTATATCCAATCCGTTCATACAATCCACCTGCACCGAGATACCCTCTTGAAGTTCTAAAAACATTAGGAGAGATACTATTGAGAAGTTCAAAAAGTTTATATCGTAAACCCACTCCAAGTAAACCTCTTTCCTCAATAAGTTTAAACTCATCTCTTTGTATTTGTCCAAAATATTCTGCTCTTAAATTATTACTATATATTGGAAGTAAATCAATAGCTGATATGTAACGAAGATGTGCATAAAGGTTATCTGTATCTTTTTGATGTCTAGATTGCCCATATTCTCCAGCAACTTCCCCCCAAACCACATAATCTTGAGCATCATCATATGTGACCCTCGCAGAAGCTTGATAGTTATTTCTATCTGTATTTCCTCTTTTTGATTCAAGAGATACAGAACCGATGACATGTGTGCCAGGTCTATCGCCTATATCTACAGGAGCTACAGAAACAAGTGCGAGTAAAGATGTGATATTGATGAGTAATATTATAAGTAATTTCATGAGGGAAATTGTATCAAAAAAAAAGGGTCTCGACAACCCTTTAGATGAGGTTTTAAGAGATTTTTTTATATTTGATAGATTCCAAATGACGGGCAATTTGATGATATTTATTAAGATAAAGGGAATCGATTTTATACAAAAGAGGTCTATATTTAAGATAATTATTCCAAACTTTTGATGCAGAAGTAAATCTTTGTTTTTTAATAAGCTCAAAACACACAGAAGCATTTATAAACCCTTTGATAAGTTTTACTTCAAGATTATCTTCAAATCGTCTTGGAAACCAAATCGCTTCCAAAGCTTCATGGGCATCATAAAACCTCTCTTCATTTAAACAAAGAACAAACTCCTCAAGAGCCTGTTCATGCAAAGAATCTTTATTCATCTACAAATACACTCATATTGACTCTCCAATATGCTCTACCACCTCGAAGAGAGATGCAATGATATTCAGGAAACTTTTTTTTGTATTCACTAAGTCTATGGAGCGTCCCTTTGCCTGTATCACAATAAAATACAAAAACGCTCCCTTTTTGATAATGTTGCAGTTCATGTGGGTTGTATACTTGAGTCTTTGCTTTTTCAATTGGAGATAAAATTGTGTCTATTAAAACAACTTTTACCCCAATTCTTTCAAGTTTTATTTTATTCTTCAGATATTCTTCTTGAGTCCACTCGTCTGGATATTGCATATATACCCTCCTTTAAAAGAGATGAGTTATAACTCTGCCAAAGCTTTTTGTATCGCTTGGGGAAGTGATAAATCAACTTTACGGCAACCAACCTCTAAACAGCACTCACACGAAGTTCCTGCATCTGTTTCTTCCATGATAGCATCTTGATTATTACCATGTTTTTTTACAGCCTCTTTTATCGCTTCATATTCCACTTCATTACAATCACATACTAACATTATTTTTCTCCTTGGATTTGTCTAAATGTAGAACCTTTTACACCACAAACAGGACAATTTTCTGGTGGTGTACCAAGTTCAATATAACCACATGTTGGACACAAATAAATTGTAATCTCCTCTAAATCTTTTCCCTCTTTTACTGCTTTTAAAGCAAGTTGGTAAAGTTCTGCATGAACTTTTTCAGCTTCAAGTGCATATCCAAACATTTTTTTGGCTTTATGATTTTCCACTACTGCTTGAGCGTACATAGGTGGATACATCTCTTCAAATTCGTAAGTCTCGCCACCAATAGCAGCTTCAAGATTTTCAAGTGTAGAACCAATCTTTTCCATGGCTTTTAAATGACCCTCTGCATGTATCTTTTCAGCCTCTGCAGTTGTACGAAATAACTGAGCAATATTTTCAAAACCATCTTTAACTGCTTGTTTCGCAAAAGCACTATATTTTTGATAGGCTTGACTCTCGCCACTAAAGGCTACATCTAAATTCTCTTTTGTCGTTGGCATGGGAATTCCTTGATTTAAATTTAAAAGAAAAAGCTATCTTTGTTGCCATTCTATCTATTGGAGACTTAAATAAAAATGATGAAAAAAAAATCTTTTTTTTCTTCAAAAAAAGGTCTCAAAAAAATATGAAAATTCTTTAAAATTTACTACTATAAAAAATACAAAAGACTGTATGATTTCGAAATTACTTCACACATTTTAAAGGAACGCAATGGCAAACTTAATAGTCAAAAAACAGATACTCAAACCTTTCACACTTGAGTCAAAACTTCTCATGGAAAAACACTTAGAAAAGCTCAATGTTGAGCTGAGTGATTATACTTTTGCAGCAAACTATATTTGGCTTGCAAATAGCAGTGGGTTTTATGCAGTTATCAATAAATGTTTTTGTCTATTTATTATGACAGGTGGTGAACTCACCATGTTATTGCCACCTCTGGGTAAGAAAAAATATATAACAGATGCAATCATTAAATGCTTTGAAATCATGAATGCAAATAATTCTTCCCCTTATTATGCAAGGATTGATTATGTTCAAGGAGACATGATAGAGGAGTTTGTCCAATCCGCTGATGAAGCACAAAGTATGTTTGAGATGCTTGAGCATTATATAGTTGAGAAAAAGTTGGTTGATTATATCTATTCTGTTGATAGTTTAATTGAGTTACGAGGCAATAGCTACCACACAAAACGCACTGAAATAAATAAGTTTACAAAGTCTTATTCTGAACATACTATCGAACCACTCGATAGCGTTAAACATAAAGATGAAATTATGGGACTTTTTGACAAGTGGGTTTCTGATAGAATGAAATATATGCCAAAAGAGGAAGCAGAAGTTTTCTTAGAGGGGATTCATCAAGAGCGTGCTGCAATTAAACAGATGCTAAAAATTTTTAATGAATTAGAACTTATTGGTCTTGTTATCTACATCAATGGAGAACTCAAAGGTTTTACAGCGGGTGAGAGAATCAATGCTACAACTGCTACTGTTATCATCGAAAAGACAGATTTTGAAGTGCTTGGATGTGCTCAATATATTTTCCGTGAATTTTCAAAAATGCTCAAAGAACATTATGGTGTCACTTATATCAATGTTGGTGATGACATGGGATTTGAAAATCTACGAAAAGTTAAAATGTCTTATAGACCATTTAAGCTTGTTCCAAAATATACAATCTACCAAAAATGATTCTCCGTAAAGCAATCTCTTCTGATGTTTCAAAGCTTTTTGCTTTGGAACAAGAACTTTTTAGTGTAGAAAACTTTCCTCTCTCACGAGCCTCTTTTGCTTATCATGTTAAAAATAATTTACTCTATATTGCTGAGATTGATGGCAAAACTGCTGGATATGCTTTGGCTTTGATAAAACGCACTCATGCCAAAATTTATTCGATTGGAGTAAGTGAAGTTTTTCGTGGCAAAAAAATTGCATCCAAACTTTTAGAAACACTCCTACATGAACTCTCTCTTAATTTTAAAAAAATAACGCTTGAAGTTCGTACTGACAACGAAAACGCAATCACGCTTTACAAAAAATTTAATTTTACTATCCAAAAAATAGAAAAAGCTTTTTATCGTGATGGATGTGATGCTTATATCATGGAATTTCAATCTTAGTCTTCTTTTAAAAGTGTTATAATCGAAATAGTAAAAAAAATGGAGTCAAAGATGAAAAAGATACTATTTTCTATAGCAATTGTTGGTTGTTTAAATACGGTTTTAAGTGCTTCTAATTTTGGATTTGGGGTTTCTGGTTCAGAAAACGGGATAGATAGCTTTACGCTCTCAATTGGAAACTATTTTGGTGTAACCCAACAACATGTACGGGGCGTTGGGCGTTATGTACCCCGTGAACATATGAGTGTTGTTTATTTTTTGGCTCGACAGTCGCATCAAAATACAAGTCATATAGTAAATTTACGGCATCAAGGTTTAAGTTGGTGGGATATTTCTTTACGCCTAGGACTTAATCCTTATATTCTTTATCAAGTGCGTGATTCTCAATCTTATGGTTATCAAAACGACAGAAGAGCTCATCTGCAAGACTCTGAGATTGCTGACTTTGTAAATGTTCGTTTTATATCTGATTATCATCATGTAAAGCCACAAATAGTGATGCAACGCCATCATCAAGGGGAACGATATGAACATATAGATTCCTATTATCGAAAGAATAATTATAATAATAATCATTCAACAAGTTATGATGATAGAAAAACAGCAAGAGAAGATAAGAGATACGATAGGCAACAAGAAAGAAGAGAAGATAAACGGGAATATCATGATAATAAAGAAGATAAACGAGAATATCATGATAATAAAGAAGATAAACGAGAATATCGTGATAATAAAGAAGATAAACGGGAATATCGGAATAATAAAGAAGATAGACACGAACATGAAGATAAACGGGAATATAGAGACAGGGAATATTATAGATAAATATTGCAATATAAAATAAAGGGGGGGTCTTGTTAAAAAAATCTATATATCCACTTTTTTTACTTGCGGTTGCTTATTTGTTATTTTCTAGTCATGATGCAAAAATTATTATTGCTGGAATAGCTATATTTTTAATCGGCATGGTGTTTATGGAAGATGGTTTTAAACTCTTTAGTGGTGGAATGCTTGAGAGAGTTTTAGAAAAATCTACAAGTAATCTCCCAAAATCAATAGCGACTGGTTTTATCGCTACTGCAATTGTGCAAAGTTCTTCGTTGCTGACTATTATTATTATCTCATTTTTAAGTGCGGAGATGATTTCGCTCAGTGGTGCTATTGGTGTTGTTTTTGGGGCGAATATAGGAACTACCACAACTGCTTGGATAGTATCCGCATTTGGTGTAAAAATTGATATTGCTTATTATGCAATGCCTATGCTGATTTTTGGAGTGCTTCTTAGGTTTAAAGCAAATAAAGCATATCAAGGATTAGGCAATATTTTAATTGGTCTTGGTTTTGTATTTTTGGGCATTGGCTACATGAAAGATGGTTTTGAAGCCCTCAAAGATGGTCTGAACCTTGCACAATTTGCCATGACTGGTTATCTTGGTGTTTTAGTTTATATCTTCATTGGCATGATAGCCACTATTATTATTCAATCAAGCAGTGCAACCATGGCAATTATTATCACTGCCTTAGCAACAGGACAAATAGAATATATAAATGCTCTAGCCCTTGCTATTGGTGCAAATATTGGCACGACAGTTACAGCCATTTTGGGTTCACTCTCATCCAATGCAAATGGAAAAAGACTTGCCGTTGCACATTTTATTTTTAATGTTGTTACAGGATTTATAGCTGTACTTTTCTTGTATCAATTGGCAGATTTAGTTGATATTTTAAGTCATAGTGTTGGTATAAATGAAAACGATTATGCTATGAAATTGGCGATGTTTCATACAATATTTAATATTATTGGTGTTTTAAGTGTTTCCCCATTTACACATAAATTAGTTACTTATTTAGAGGGACTTTTTATAGAAGAAGAGGTGGAAATAGATAGAGCAAAATATTTGGATAGTACAGTCATTGCTATTCCAGTATCTGCATTAGCCGCACTCCAAAAAGAGATGACCCATCTTTATGATAACGCAACTGAAGTTTTAGCACATGCTATCTCTTTACATCGACACTCTTTTTTAAATCAGCAAAATATCCTTGAAGTTGTACAACATTCCACAGCTCCAATTGAGATTGATATAGAGGTATTTTATGAAACAAAAATTAAAGCACTCTATGGAGATATTCTAAACTTCGCCACACTTGCGCAAGATAAAATGAATGAAGAAGAGATAATGAGTTCTTATTATTACAAAGTTGCAGCAAAAAATGTTGTTGAAGCGATTAAAAATGCTAAAGAATTACAAAAGAATGTCACTTTGTACCAAAAAAGTAAAAATGAAGTTATCAAAAATGAATATAATATTTTAAGAGAAAAAATTGCCAATACACTCGATAAGATAGATGACATTAGAAGTGATGCTGATGACATGGACTCTTTGATTAAAGTGCAACAACTCAAAGAGGATATAAAAGCACTCAATATTATCAAAAATGGTAAAATTGATACACTTATCCGAAGCAATAGCATCACTCCAAAAATGGCAACTTCTTTAATCAATGACACATCTTTTGCCTACGATATCTCAAAAAGATTGATTGATGTTGCTGTAACTTTGTGGATAAAAGATAAAGAGATTAAAACATTAGCAGGAGAAGGTTCATGAAAATAGAGGAATTATTTAAAAAAGCAGAAAAGTTTTTTAGTATAGATAAAGAGAAGCGGGATAAAAAAGAGAAGTTGGAATCTTTGGTTGAGAAAAAAATATCCTCTATTAAAGATAAAATAAAAGATGCAGATTCTAAAAAGAAAAAAGAGGAGTTAGAAAAAAAACTCGAAATTTTAATAGATTTGCAAAAAAAGATGTAAAAAACTTGCATAAAGGTTAAACATGGAAAATTTTGGATTACTTCTTTTATTTTGGTATGGTATTTTACATGCATTTGGCGCAGACCATTTAACTGCAATAGCTGATTTTTCTATTGGCAAAAATACAAAAAAGACTATGCTCATTACAACACTTTTTGCACTAGGGCATGGGTTTTCTCTTTTTATCTTTGCTAAAATTTTAGAGAGTTATCATATCAATGAACAGCTTTTAGGTTATGGCGACACTCTCTCATCCATGGTAATTTTTGGTATTGGTGTTTATCTTTTATTTATGGTTTTTACAGACAGAATTAGCCTCAAAAAACATATACATCTTGGAGAGGAACATATCCATATCTCTTTTGGTAAAGAACATTCCCATACAAATAAAGATACAAGTTCGGCATTTGCTATCGGTGCATTAATGGGAATAGGAGGCGTTCGTGGTATGCTTATCACACTTGGTGCAATAGAAAATCAAAGTGTAGATTTTAGTATGGTTTTAGCTTTTACGCTTGGAGTAATGAGTATCTTTATAGGCTTTGGAGTTGTAATACTCACTATAAATAAGAATTTATTAACTTCAAAACAAAATATACAAAAAGTGTTTACAACTGCTGGAGTTATCTCAATAGTTGTTGGCTCCAATATGCTTTTAAATTAAAGGAAAAATAGATGTGTAAAGATTGCGGTTGCAGTATAACAGAAGATAATCATGAAAAAAGTCATTCACATGAACATATCCATGACAATCCACAACTCAATGACAAAAAAACTATAGCAGTTATCACAAAAATTTTGGATAAAAATGACAAAGAAGCACACCATAATAGAGAACATTTTGATGCTCATAAAGTTTTGTGTATCAATCTTATGAGTAGCCCTGGAAGTGGTAAAACAGCTCTTTTAGAAAAACTAGCTGATTTGGCTACTTTTAAATTTGGTGTAATTGAAGGTGATTTAGAAACAACGAAAGATACTGATAGACTCAATGCAAAAGGGATTGTAGCACATCAAATTCAAACAGGTTCGGCATGTCACTTAGACGCATTTATGGTTCACAAAGCACTCCATCATTTTGATTTGGATACGCTAGATGTTTGTTTTATTGAAAATGTAGGCAACCTTGTTTGTCCCGCTTCTTATGATGTGGGAAGTCATTTAAATATAGTTTTGTTAAGTATCCCTGAAGGTGAGGATAAAATTGCCAAATATCCTGTTATGTTTCGTCAAGCAGATTTGATTTTATTTACAAAAACAGATTTACTCCCATACTTTGAATATAATTTAGAAAAAGAAAAAATAATGGCAAGAAAACTCAAACCAAATGTTGATATTGTAGAAATAAATACAAAAGATGATGCAACAATCTTAAAAGTAGTCAATTGGATTAGCTTTAAAATGCAGATGCGATAATTATTTATCAAAGATAGCAATCTAGCTTTTACTTTTGGAGTAATAAAAAGTTGTTATTTGAAACTTTTTTGGTAAAATTAATAAAAAATTATAGTTTTGGAAGTAGTCTTGGAAATTAAACATACAATAGATTTGGATGCAAATGTCAAAATGGTTAAAAATATTGGTGATGGAAAGATTTTTGTATCTGATATTAATAATGTATTTCAAATAATTGATTGCGCCAATGATTATAAGGTTCTACAAAAAAATAAAATTGGTACTTTACTCAAAGAACATCAGGATTTAAGTAATCTCAATGATGTATCAACTGGTGGTCAATATCTCTCCATAAATGACAGAACACAAAAGAATGTTAAAGTTTATAATTTTTTAGAAAAAAAAGCTCTTTTTGTTATTGACTGGCATCTGGGTCAAGTTGAGTCAGTTGCCTTTGATTTTCAAAATAACTATATAGCAACTGGTGGTCAAGATGGAAAGACATTTATATGGTCGCTTAAAACTGGAAAATTAGCATACACGCTTCCTCGCCATCCCGATTTTGTTACGACAGTATGTTTTAGTAAAAATGGTTCATGGATTGCAACTGGAAGTTATGATAAAAGAATTAGAGTCACAAATATCAACTCTGCAAATAAAAGTGTTGAACTTATAGGAAGACATAAGGGGTATGTTAAATTTATCTATTTTATCTCTAAAAATAGGTTAGTATCAGTTGACCATTGGGGAACTATAGTGGTATGGAACTATGTCACAGGAGAATTTATAAAAGAATTTCCTAGTATGGATATAGAGCCTATGGCATTAACTTTTATTTATGATTTTAAATTTATGATAGTTGCAGCAAGAAATAAAAATGCGTATTTATATGATATGCACTCCTACAAACTTATCACCAAAAACTTTTTTAGTGTGTTAGAGGGTATCACAGATTTTGCAAATTTATTTCATCAAAATCTTCTAATTATAGGAACTGAAAATTCCCAGTTAATCGCATTTGACATGAAATCAGATGAAAGAGATTTGAAGCGATATATTGCAGAAGAAAATTATCTTGAAGCATATGCTGTTGTAAATAAAAATCCAACACTTTATTCATCTCAGGAATATTTAAAATTAGAGTCTATTTGGGATGATACATGTCATAAGGCGTATGAATTATTACATAATTTAGAGACTGAGCAAGCAAAAAAAATATTTGCACCATTTTTCAAAATTCCAAGTAAAAATAGTTTTATAAATTCAACTATAAATGATTTTAAAGAGTTCTCGAATTTTGTACAGTATGTAAATAATAGAAAATTTGCATTAGCGTATGGACTTGCTTCTAAATATCAAGTATATAAAACTTCCAAAGAATATAAAAATATGGAAGCTATTTGGAATACGCAAATGGCAAAAGTTAAAATGGTAATCTCTAAAGATATGGCAAATCCAGATGAGATGATAGATAAACTTTTACAAGAGTTTAAAGGGATTCCAGCAAAATCAAAATTTATTGGAGAGATGAAAGAACAAAAACTGATTGTAAAGATTTTTAGAGATAAGCTTAACAAAAAAGATTTTAGCGCATGTTATCAGTTAATAGATAAGTATCACTTTTTAAAAGAGATGGAAGAGTATGATAAACTCTCAAATATAGAACGACTTCTATACAAAAAAACACAAGAAATACTCCCTACCTCTAACTACACTAAATTAAAAATATATCTAGATCAACTTTCAGGATTTCCTAACTATAAAAATGAAGTTACGCAAATGTACCATGACATGCAATACACGATGAAGTTTTTTACAAGTTATGCACAAAAAGATTATGATACGATGCTAAAAATCGTAAATGAAGCCCCATTTTTAGAAGATTCTGCTGAATTTATTAAATTTAATGAGCAATGGAAAACTCAGCTTAACTTAGCTGAATTATATGTAGCTAAAGGCAATATAAAAGGTATTTTAGCCAGTATAGGTAAATTTAAAAATATTGGAGCAAGGGTAGACAAAATAGGGTATGTTATTTCTACAGCGTATATTCAACAATTAAGTCTTATAGCGAAAAAGTATACAGAGAAACGCTCTTTGATATTGAAGTGTATCAACCAATATATTAATATTTTTGGAGTAGATGACAATATATTGGCTTTTCTCGATTATCTTAAAAATGTTTACGCTATTGAATACACTGAAACACAACTACAAACCACCCTTCCTAGTTATTCGAGATGGGTGAAAATGGAGTTACCTGAAAAAATATTTGAATAAATTTTTGAGACAAAAAGTTTCAGACACTATTTTATTCGTAAGCAGGTTTGCTCAAAATTCTATTATCAACATATCCATGACCAACTGTAAAGTGATACAAAACTTGAAATTGGTTGTCTTTGAGACCGAGCAAATTATGCATCATGTCATCTAAAAAACATCCAATTCCTGTTCCTGAAAGTTCCATAGAGGTTGCTTCAAGATAAAGTTGCTGACCAATTGCACCACATTCCCAATAAAGCTCTTTATATCTATGTCCGCCATGTATTTGGATTTGTTGTGAAAAATTACAAACCATCCCTAAACTAAACGCACCATCACTTGCAATATCTTGCGTACAACTTATCGCTTTTGAAAGTATTTTAAAATCCTCTTTTTGGAGTAAATAAAAATTTTCTAGCTGGGTTTCTTTCCACTCAAAGTACGCATGAGTTTGTGCTATCAAAGCATTTTTATCTCTTTCATTTCGGACAAGCATATATAAACCTGATTCATACTCTTTTACTCTATTGATAAAAACTGCTAAATGGGTTGCATTTTCTTTGCCATCTTGAGAGTACATGACACTTTTGAGAAGTGTATGAAATTGCTCTTTTGTAATCAGTGAAAACTCTTTTTGCATCACATGGATACTTCTTCTATTGAGTACTACCTCTTTTGATTCTTTAGTTGCACTTTTTACAACTTTACTTTTTGGCACATCTTTTTGTGGGATTTGAGGTGACGCAGTTGCTTTTTCTATCTCTGCAATAATCTCCCAGTTTTGCATACTTGGGCTGAGTTTATTTGCAATTCCCTCAAATTTTTGAGGAATATTTTTTAAAAGAGCATTTAAACTCAAAGAGGTTTTTACTTGTTCTGGTGAAACAACAAAAAGCATATCTGCAATTTCAGATTCAAAAAATCTTTCTTTTTGGGAAAATCCCAAAATAAAATTTATCTCCTCATCTGAAATACTCTCAAGGCGTGTAATTTTCCACCCCAACATCTTTGCAGAAACAACAAAAGCCTGCCATGCATGTCCAGCATCAAGCTGTGTATAACGAAAAGCTCTTTCACCATATTTCCAAACTTCACGCCAAACGATACTTGAGAGTCCAACCAAAAAACTTCCTTTTGGCAACTCTTTCCAAAACGGTGTTTCAAACTGTGCCAACATTTCTAATCCATGATTTTTTGGTGTATAGTGAAATACAGCAGATTTACCCTCTTGTTCTAATAGAATAGGTGGTAAAATGAGATAAGATTCTGTTGGATGAAGATTTCCACTTGAAGCATTGCAACGAACTGCCCATGAACTTCCACCTGAAATTTTCCATGCAGCAATTCCCATGCTAAATTGTAAAAGTTGAGAAATTGATTCTAAAAGAAGTGGTGCCAAAGGTAAATCGTCACTATCAAGAAGAGAATAAGGTGGTGTAGTATTTTTTAGAGCTAATGGCAAAGAGAGCATTTGTGTGCCATGATAGGTTCTAAACGGTTCTGGTTGGGTACTCCAATCCATATAACCCAAAGAACTGGCATAACGGTGTTGAGAATGTTTTGTAGTTTCATGGTACTCAAAGACCATATTAATTGATTTATTCATAGTGAGAATTCTAATGAACTTTACTTAAAAAAAGTTGTACAATTTTTTTCATGCAAACAACACTACAATAACTTTAAAATTTTCTAAGAGCCTTTGAGATAAAATAAAAACTAGCTAAACCATGAGGGATAAAAATAATAATGGAACGATTTTTAATACAAATAAGAGCTATCTATAGAATATTTTCATATTCGTTGAAAAATACCTTAATGTTTTGGTTTTTAACTTTAGGTCTTGTTCCATTCGTTGGTATTGAATGGTATGAATATACGCAAACCGTAAAAGGTGTCGCTGAGATGCAACAAAATCAACTCCTCGATACAGCAGCTTTAAATGTTGCAAGAATTCAAGAACGATTTTCCAGTTCTGCTAAAAATATTCAAAGCTGGTCACAGTTAGAAGAATCATTAAGTATTTTATCTTCTATAAGTACAAATTTTACAAAAAGTAATCAGCGTATTTCAGATTTTGTCAATAGCCCAGAATACACAAAACTGCTAACAATACAACCAAAAACAATTTTGAAACTTGCACAACACTATAATTATGTATGTGATTTATCTCTTATAGATTTAAATGGAAATATTCTTTATAGTACTAAAAAAAGCTCTGAATTAGGAATAAACTTATTAGTTGGAAGCTACTCACAAACACGCTTTGCAAAAGCATATCGCCTCAGCCTTATTGATGGTGAAGCGCATTTTTCAGACTTAGAACATTATGGAACTGCAACTTCTACTTTTACAGGATTTATAACACAGCCTATGAAAAATGAAAAAGGGGAAATCCAAGGTGTCATGAGTGTGCAATTAGAGATGAATAATCTTCTTGATTTTATTGATTCTGAAAACAAAATGATACGACAATATCTAGTTGGAAAAGATGGCTTATTACGAACACCGATTAATGATAAAAGTGAAGTTTTAAAGAGAAAAATAGATAGTGAAGTTTTTTGGAGCTGGTATCAAGAGCATGGTACACATGGTTTTTCTGCAAATACTCTCAAAGAAACAGCTAGTATATATATCGGAGCAAATGGTAAAAAAGTCCTTGGTCTGCATAATCCTCTTCACCTTATGGATGTGTCATGGGCACATATTAGTGAAATCAATGAATCAGAAGTTCTTCGTATGCCAAATATCCTATTTAGAAATATAATGATTTTTACTCTTTTTGGTTTTCTAACTATTATCATAACTGCAATACTTATATCAAGACGCTTGGTTAAACCCATAAAACTTCTATCCGAAGCAAGTAATCAATACATAAACGGTGTCAAAGGAATTCGAGTAGTTATCAATACAAATAATGAAATTGGGAAATTTGCGACACTCTTTAATACGCTCATAAAAAAACAAGAAGATGATGAAACAGAATTCACAGTTTTAAAGCAAAAAATGCAAAGAACACTTGATGAACTCAAAGAACAACAATATGTTCTCGATGCACATGCAATAGTTGCTATTACAGATATAAAAGGAAATATCACCTTCGCCAATAAAAGATTCGAAGAAATAAGCGGTTACACACAAAAAGAACTCATAGGAAATAATCACCGAATACTTAATTCAGGACTCCACTCCCGTGCATTCTGGAAACACATGTACGACACGCTCAACAAAGGAAACACTTGGCATGAAGAAGTGTGCAATGTCGCAAAAGATGGTCATGCGTATTGGGTTGATACAACTATCTCAGCTTTCATGGATGCAAACAATAAACCCATTAGCTATATCGCTCTACGCACCGACATCTCCCAACAAAAAGAGATAGAAGCAGAACTCATACAAGCCAAAGAAGTAGCCGAAGCTGCAGTATTCGCAAAATCAGAATTCTTAGCAACAATGAGTCATGAAATAAGAACACCTATGAATGGCGTACTCGGAATGCTCGGACTCTTATTACATTCAAAACTAGATGATTTACAATACCGTCAACTAAAAACCGCCTCCAATAGTGCGACCTCACTCTTGGCAATTATTAACGATATTCTTGACTTCTCCAAAATCGAAGCAGGTAAAATGGAACTCGAAATGATTGAATTTGATTTACAAAATGAACTAGAAGACTTTATAAAATCAATCGTTTTTAGAGCACATGAAAAAGGACTAGAACTCATACTAGACACCACGCAATTAAAAAATGCCATGGTAATCACCGACCCAGGTCGCTTACGCCAAATCCTCACAAACCTCGTAGGCAACGCAATCAAATTCACCCACAGAGGCGAAATAATCGTACAAGTACAACTAGAACAACTCGAGAACAAAAAAGCTCAATTACGCTTTGCAGTACAAGATAGCGGAGTTGGTATTCCTACCAATAAAATCAATTCCCTCTTCCAATCATTCTCTCAAGTAGATAGTTCCACAACCCGAAAATATGGAGGTACAGGTTTAGGTCTCTCTATTGTAAAAAAAATGTGTTCCCTCATGAACGGAAGAGTCTGGGCTACAAGCATAGAATACGAAGGAAGCACCTTCCACTTTGAAATAGAAGTCGGTCTAGGAACAACCATAAACTCACAAATCCCAAACATCTCCCTTCAAGGTAAATCAGTACTTATAATTGACGATAACATCATAAACCGCACCCTTATCCGTAAAGAAATGCAAAAATGGAATATGGATATTTACGAAGAAGAAAACCCAATTATCGCCTTTAAATCTTGCCAAAACCGTATAAACCAAGGACTCATTCCACCATACAACCTAGCATTCTTAGAAATGCAAATGCCTCTCATGGACGGAACAGATTTAGCAGAAGAATTACGAACATTAGATGAATGTGCAGATATGAAATTAATACTCATGACCCCAATGGAATCAAAAAATAACCCACAAAGATTCTATGAAATCGGATTCAATGCCTTCTTCTCCAAGCCAATTACCACAAAAGACTTGACCACCACCTACGATGCCATTTTCACAAACCCATCAGCTCAAGGAACAAACACGGAGGCAATACAAGACGAAAACACAACCATAGAATGGCCAGAAAATACCCGAATCCTCCTAGTAGAAGATAACCCAACAAATCAGATTGTAGCTCAAGGGATGCTTGACATGATTGGCTTATATGCAGATATAGCAAACAACGGCTTTGAAGCACTCGAAGCTATGAACCTTGCCCTTAAAATAGCACCTTACACAATTATCCTAATGGACTGCCAAATGCCAGAGCTTGACGGTTACGAAGCCTCAATAGCCATCCGCAGAGGCGAAGCAGGTGCATTATATAAAGATATTCCCATCGTCGCTATGACCGCCAACGCCATGACAGGTGACCGTGAAAAATGCTTAATCTCAGGAATGAGCGACTACATCAGCAAACCAATAAACGCAGATATCCTTGAATCAACCCTCACAAAATGGCTCAACCCAAAAATAGCTCCAGTAGAATTAAAAGCTTGGGACGAAACCGAAGCTCTCAGCCGCATGGGCGGTAGAAAAGATTTATTACTAAAAATCCTACGCTCTTTTCTGGATAACGCAACCAAAATGATAAACTCCCTAGAAATAGCCATCACAAATCAAAACTTCCCCGATGCACACCTCCATGCACACTCCATCAAAGGTTCAGCAGGAAACATATCAGCACACAAATTACAAGATTTAGCAAGAATCATGGAACTAGAAGCAAAAGCCCAAAATATAAACACTCTCAAAAAAAACCTTCCAACCTTACAACAACTCATGCAAGAGGTAATAGAACTTTTTCAAAAAGAACTCCTAAAAGAACAACCTCCAGCACAAAAAAAACCTTGAAAACAAAAAAGAGAGAACATGAAAGAGTTGGTATAATTTCCTTAATTATACCTCTCAAAAAAAACTTGATATTTTCTTGTAGAACTATTTAATAACCTACATGTTACAAGTTCATCATGAAATTTTCACAATTAAAACTAACCACACCTTACCTAAATCTTGAACCTCTCTTTTTTGATGAGGTAGAACCAACACCGCTAAAAAATCCTTTTCTTATTTCAGTATCCCATGAAGCTGCAAAACTTTTGGGAGTAAAAGATTCTCTTGAGATGGATGAAAAGCTTGTAGATATTCTCAATGGCACACATAAACTTGAAGGCTCAAAAACTTTTGCCATGTGTTATGCTGGACACCAATTTGGTTATTTTGTTCCCCGTCTTGGAGATGGGCGGGCAATCAATCTTGGTAAAGTAAATGGTTTCAATCTTCAACTCAAAGGAGCAGGGCAAACACTCTATTCTCGTCAAGGTGATGGAAGAGCAGTTTTGCGTTCAAGTATCCGTGAGTATCTTATCTCTGAAGCGATGCATGGACTTGGCATAGAAACTTCTCGTGCTTTAGCACTCATTGGAAGTGATACAGATGTTGCTCGTGAACGCTGGGAGAAGGGTGCTATTGTACTTCGACTCTCTCCAACCTGGGTTCGTTTTGGAACATTTGAATATTTTAATGCCAAAGGCGAACATCAAAAAGTTCAAACACTTGCAGATTATGTGATAGAAGAATCATTTCCTCATCTCAAAGATGTAGAGGGGATGTATCTCAAAATGTATCTAAGTATAGTCAAAAATACCGCTACGACAATTGCAAGATGGCAAAGTGTTGGTTTTAATCATGGAGTGATGAACACAGACAATATGGCAATAGATGGTAGAACTATAGACTATGGACCTTTTGCATTTTTGGATGATTATGAAGCAAACTATGTTTGTAATCACACAGATTATGATGGTCGCTACAGCTTTAATAATCAACCAAGTGTTGCATATTGGAATCTTGCCCAATTGGCAAAAGCACTCTCATCTATTGTTAATTATGAGATGGCTTTGAGTGTTCTTGATAAATATTTTGGTTTTACTTACGAAAAAGAGTATCTCTCTATCATGTATAAAAAAATGGGATTAATTGAAGTAGATGAAAAGGATATTGAACTTTTTAAATGGTTACTGAGAGCATTAGAGAGTGCAACAATTGATTACACACTTTTCTTTAGAACTCTTTCTCATTATGATGGGGATAAAAAACCGCTTTTAGAGATAGCTGTTTTTCAAACTCCACTCAAAGAGTGGTTAGAGGCTTATGATATAAGATTGCAAAAAGAGAAAATATCAAAGCAAGAAAGGCATGAAAAAATGCTAGCTATCAATCCAAAATATATTCTCAAAAATCATATTTTACAAGAAGCAATAGACAAAGCAAATGACTCTGATTTCTCCATGATAAAAGATTTGCTAAAAGTTGCACACAACCCTTATTTAGAACATGAAGAACTCAATCATCTAACCAAACCAACTCCAACAAGGGCAAAAAACATCAAGCTAAGTTGTTCCTCTTAGCTTGATTCACTATTTGATAAATCAATATTTTCAAAACAAACTTTCTCAAAATCAATTTTACTTTTTATATGATACGCTTTATCGTAGAGTTCAAAACTAAGCTCATTTGCATGAAGTAACAATCTTTTTGCTCCACCTAATTTGACTCTCTCACTAGAATCTAACTCTCTTCCCAAATAGCGTAAAAGATTTTCTGATGTTTGCCCATAAACAGGGTCACCCACGATTGGATGTTTCACATGAAACAAATGTACTCTAATTTGATGCTGTCTTCCCGTATGAGGCATGCACTCCACCAAACTCATATCATACTCTGGATAATACTTAATTGGTCTAAAATCTGTTTTAGCTTCTTTACCACTTGGGTCAACTTTAACAACCATTCTTACAGCAGCATTTTCATTTTTTGCTCTCAAAAGAGGTTCTTCTACACAAAGCGAATTTTTGAATTCTCCATGCACAAGTGCGAGATATTTTTTTTTCATCTCCCTTTCTTGAAACATCATTTTAAGGTCTCGCTCACTCTGTTTATTTCTAGCACATAACACTAATCCACTTGTTTCTTGGTCAATACGATGTGCAATATTTGCATCTTTACCAAATTGAAATTTAAGTTCATCAATGAGTGAATATTCGGTAAAACGGTTGAGCGGATGGATAAGTAAGCCACTTGGTTTGTCGAATACAACAAATTCATCCTCTACGACAGTTGGCACTAACCCTTTTGTAATTGGTTTAAAATAGATAAATTCAAACTCTCCCTCAATCTCCCCAGCAGTTCTTGTCATTGCTTCACCGTTTACATAAAGTCTCCCTTTTGCTATTATCCTTTGTGCTTCTTTCTGAGTATAACCCTGTTCTTTCATCAAATACAAAAACGCTTTTTGCTTCTTTTGTGCAAACATCTTTTTTAAAACAAATGGCAAATTTAATCCCTTTTTTACTATAAATTTTGTAAAATAAATATCTTTAATATCCGCCAATCTTACCATAAAAAAATCAAGATAAAAACTATAAGGAAATAAAAATGATAGAAAGATATGCAAGAGAAGAGATGAGTTCAAAATGGACTATGCAAGCAAAATATCAAGCTTGGCTCGATGTGGAAAAAGCTGTTGTAAAAGCGTGGGCAAAACTAGGGAAAATCCCGCAAGAAGATGCAGATAAAATTGTAGCAAATGCTGGTTTTTCTATAGAAAGAATTGATGAAATTGAGGCGGTGACTCGTCATGACCTTATAGCATTTACAACAAGTGTCTCAGAGACTCTTGGAGCGGAATCAAGATGGTTTCATTATGGAATGACAAGTAGTGATACTGTTGATACTGCGGTAGCTTTGCAAATGAAATCCTCTTTAGAACTTATTATCAAAGATGTTAAAATGCTCATGGAATCAATCAAAAAAAGAGCGATAGAACATAAAATGACTTTAATGGTTGGGCGGAGTCATGGTATTCATGGAGAGCCAATTACTTTTGGTTTGGTATTGGCTGTTTGGTATGATGAGATGGCAAGACATTTAGAAAACTTGGAGCAAACACTCGAAGTGATTAGTGTTGGGCAAGTAAGTGGTGCGATGGGAAATTTCGCTCATGCTCCGCTTGAACTCGAAGAGATTACATGTGAAGAGTTAGGACTCAAACCCGCTCCAGCATCGAATCAAGTTATCCAAAGAGATAGATATGCAAGACTAGCAACAGCTCTAGCACTCATGGCAAGTTCGATTGAAAAATTTGCAGTTCAAGTGCGTCATTGGCAAAGAACTGAAGTGTATGAGTGTGAAGAGTATTTTGCAAAAGGGCAAAAAGGCTCATCTGCTATGCCTCATAAACGCAATCCTATTCTTACAGAAAATATAACAGGACTTGCTAGAATGATTCGTGCTTATGCAATTCCTGCTATGGAAAATGTAGCACTTTGGCATGAACGAGACATTAGCCACTCTTCAACTGAGAGATTTTGGTTACCTGATAGTTTTATTACGACTGATTTCATGTTACACCGAATGAATAATGTAATAGCAAATTTGACTGTTTATCCAAAGAACATGATGAAAAATCTCAATCTTACAGGTGGACTTGTATTTTCTCAAAGAGTTTTACTCGAGCTTCCTTTACAAGGTGTGAGTCGTGAAGATGCATATAGAATTGTACAAAGAAATGCCATGAAAGTTTGGGAAGAGATACAACATGGTAAACCAACTACAAATGAGAATGGGGAAAGTTTGTATTTGAATCATTTATTAGCAGATGAAGAGTTGAGAAATTCACTCAGCGAAGAGCAGATTAGAGAGTGTTTTAATTACGATTATTACACAAAAAATGTGGATAAAATTTTTGCTAGAGTTTTCAAATAAAAAATTAATTAAAGAAGAATAGAATGATGATTACAGTTATAAAAAGAAATGGAAGAACAGAAACGCTTGATATTACAAAGATACAAAAGTATACATCAGCGGCGGTCAAAGACTTAAGCAATGTATCACAAAGTGAACTTGAGGTGGATGCACAAATTCACTTTCGTGATGGGATTACATCCAAAGAGATACAACAAACACTTATTAAAACAGCAGTGGATAAAATAGATATTGATGCGCCTAATTGGACATTTGTTGCTTCGAGATTATTTTTATTTAATCTCTATCATGAGGTAAATGGGTTTTCAGGATATTCTTCACTCAAAGATTATTTTATCAAAGGGGAAAAAGAGGGACGGATTCTTACTGGTTTAAAAGAGTCGTATGATTTAGATGCGCTAGAAAAGCACCTTAAGCCTGAGAGAGATTTCTTATTTAATTATTTAGGGATTAAAACACTTTATGACAGATATTTGATTAAAGATAGAAATTCTGACCCGATAGAATTACCACAGCACATGTTTATGGCAATAGCAATGTTTTTGGCACAAAGAGAAGAAAATAAACATGAATGGGCTATAAAGTTTTATGACATGATTTCACAGTTTGAAGTGATGCTTGCAACGCCTACACTCTCGAATGCAAGAACAACAAGACACCAACTGAGTTCATGTTATATAGGCTCAACACCTGATAACATTGAAGGTATTTTTGATGCGTATGCAGAGATGGCAATGCTTTCTAAATTTGGTGGAGGGATTGGCTGGGATTGGACTCAAGTTCGCTCTATGGGTTCGTATATTGATGGACATAAACATGCAGCAGGTGGAACAGTTCCATTTTTAAAAATTACAAATGATATTGCAATAGCAGTAGACCAATTGGGTACAAGAAAAGGTGCAATTGCAGTTTATCTTGAACCATGGCATATTGATATCAATGACTTTTTGGATTTAAAGAAAAACTCTGGTGAGGAGCGTCGTCGTGCCCACGATTTATTTCCAGCTTTATGGCTCAATGATTTATTTATGCAACGGGTTCAAGAGGATGGAATATGGACGCTTTTTGACCCTTATGATTGTGGGGATTTGGCGAAGCTATATGGGGAAGATTTTAATAAGAAGTATTTGGAGTATGAGCAAAAGGAATCTTTGATAAAAGAAAAACTCAAAGCAAAAGATTTATGGAAAAAGATTTTGACCTCTTATTTTGAAACAGGTAG
The DNA here is from genome assembly GCA_945883795.1 of Sulfurimonas crateris. Lineage (GTDB taxonomy): Bacteria > Campylobacterota > Campylobacteria > Campylobacterales > Sulfurimonadaceae > Sulfurimonas > Sulfurimonas crateris_A. Next base: position 37,960 of record CAMCYC010000009.1, read on the forward strand.
TCCATTTTTATGTTTCAAAGATAATGCAAATCGAGCAAATCCTAATGACCATTATGGAGTTATCCGAAGCTCTAATCTTTGTACAGAGATTTTTCAAAATACAGAACCAAACCATTATAAAATAAAGTTTATTTTTGAAAATGGGGACAGTATCTCTTATGAAGAGGATGAAATCGTAAAAGTGGATAGTGGCCTAGAAAAACCCGCTAAAAAAGTGACAGCACTTGATTCTCTTGGTGGAATACCAATTTATGTTGTAGAAAAAGAAAAAATTAATGGTGCTACTGCAGTTTGTAATTTGGCTTCAGTGAATCTTTCGAGGATTAATACTCAAGAAGATATTAATAGAGTTGTCCCTATTGCAGTTCGTGCACTTGATAATGTAATAGATTTAAATTTTTATCCCGTAGAAAAAGTAAAACGCACTAACATGAAAAGTCGTTCTATTGGGCTTGGCGTGATGGGTGAAGCACAAATGTTAGCTGAACAAAAAATTGTTTGGGGAAGTCAAGAACATTTTGATAAGATAGATGAAATTATGGAAGCTATCAGTTTTAACACTATTTTGGCATCTTCAGATATTGCAACAGAAAAAGGAAGCTATCCAGAATTTCAAGGTTCAAAATGGAGTCGTGGAATTTTACCTATGGACCATGCAAATGCTGAAGTAAGAAATTTAGTTGACCGTGGTGGACTTTTTGCGTCAAATTATGAATGGGATACGCTTAGAACAAAAATTAAAAAACAAGGGATGAGAAATGGTTATCTCATGGCTATTGCACCAACAAGCTCTATCTCAATTCTTACAGGAACAACTCAAGCAATTGAACCAGTCTTTAAAAGAAAATGGTTTGAAGAGAATCTTTCGGGTCTTATCCCTGTTGTAGTACCAAATCTTTCCCCTGATACATGGGGCTATTATACTTCAGCCTATGAATTAGACCAAAGAATACTCATCAAGGCTGCTGCAATTCGTCAGAAGTGGATTGACCAAGGGCAGAGTTTGAATATTTTTATAACTCTTGATAAAGCAAGTGGTAAATACTTGAATGATATTTATATGTTGGCGTGGAAACTTGGGCTGAAGTCTACTTATTATTTGCGTTCACAATCGCCTGAGGTGGTGAATGATGTGGAGGATAGGTCTATGGAATGTGTGGGGTGTCAATAAGCTTTTTTTAACAATATTCGATAACTTCAAGGGATAACTTCTCTCCATTGAAGTTATCTCCGCTTCTCAAATAATCATAACTTTAATAGCACAAGACACGACAAGAGAGTATCATCAAATTGGCATACAACTCAAATTTAGTACTCGAAGTGGTAACTCTTTTAAATGTTGGTACTAATTTTGCTTTTAGTATTTGAGAATGCTACAATATTGTAAGTATTGAAAATTCGGTATGTTTGGTGATAAGTTTAAACTTGAAATATCAAGAGAACTTATTTTGAATATCATTAAAATAAAAGGATGAAAAATGAGTTATACAGTTAAAGGGAATATATTGGGTTTTGATAAAACATTCAATATGGAAATTCAAGAAGTAGATGGATTATTTTCAAAGATGCATGATATAGACAATCAGGGCATAGCTTTTACCATGGTTAACCCTTATGCACTCAGAGAGTATTCGTTTGATTTACCAAGTAGTACAAAAGTTCTTTTAGATATTCATGAAAAATCAAATTTCAGTGTTTACAATATAGTTGTACTTCAAGAACCACTTGAAAATTCAGCTGTTAATTTTTTAGCACCTATTATTGTAAATCACGATAATAATTTGATAGGACAAGCTGTTTTAAATGCAAAAAATCATCCAGATTTTGGAATGGCTGAAAGTATCAAATCATTCAGATAAGAGGTAAAAATGAGAGTTATATGCCCCCATTGTTTGAGCGTAAATAATATACCACAAAAAGATTCTTACAATAAAGCTAATTGTGGTAAATGTAAAAAATCATTACTTGATACTAAGCCTGTGGAATTAAGTAATGCTAATTTTGATGAAGTGATAGTGAATAGTGATATACCAGTTATTATAGATTTCTGGGCACCTTGGTGTGGACCTTGTAAGATGATGGCACCTAACTTTGAAAAAAGTGCTACAAAATTTCCACTAAAAATGCTTTTCACAAAAGTAAATACTGAAAACGAACAAAATTTAGGTGCGAGATTCGGGATACGAAGTATCCCAACTTTAATGATATTTAAAGATGGAAAAGAGGTACATAGAGTATCTGGAGCTTTAGATGAAACAAGTTTGACTCGACTTGCTTCACAATTTACTAGCTAAATTTACTCTTTCTATAAGTTCTAGAATTGTTTCACCTTTTTTTTGTGCTGATGAGTTTATATGACAATTCAGCCCCTCTAACTCTTCACTATTTACAAGAATTTGAAGTTTATTAACCATGGGTTGTGTGTTGGCTTCTTGGTCTATCAAATAGAGGATAATAAATTTATTATCCTCCCAATGAATTAACATGTCATCTTGGCGAATTGACCTTTTAAACTCTATAACCAATGTTCTTAATGCTAATTCTGGGGAAACGAAATCTTCGATAAACTCTTTATTTACATTAAGAACTACAAGAGCGATAATTTTTTCATTAAAGATTGCAGCATCTTCATAGTTTTGTGCCACCTGTAAAAAATACTTTTTTGAATAAGCTCCACTTCGCATGTCAATAGAAGTTTTACTTTCAATCATAATCCGTTTAATCAAATCATGTGTAATATCCACAAAACTTACAACATAATATCCCTCTGTATTATTGTCAATGTTTACAGAGAATGCATGCGGCTCATACTCTTGTGTTAACATACTTACTACACGGTCTATTTCTGGTAATTTTAAAATTGCATCAAACCAACTCTCACCTGCTATTAGTCTGTCTTTATGAAAGTAAGATGGATGTGGGATGAAATGATCAATAAATGTTCCCGCTACTATTTTATATTCTTCAAAAAAGTTTACACCGAAAAAACTATTAAAAGCTTTATTCGCCAAAACAGCCTCCTCCCCTTTGAAGATAACTATCAACTCCTTAGAAGTATCTATAACGCTTTGAATAAGAGATAAACTAGTCTTTTCTATCATTTTTTATCCATTTGATTTATTTCTTGTATTGTACACTTTTTGAAATTAAGAATTTATCTATTTCTTGCTTTTAACTTAAAATCCAAACACTAAATTTTTTCCCTTTAATTTTTCCATTTTGGAGTTTTTTATGAGCATTTTCTATATGTTTTGCTTCTATAGCTACATAACTTTGTCGCTCGTAAATATCTATTTTTCCTATAGAACTACCACTCAAACCAACATCACCCGTTAAAGCTCCAAGCAAATCTCCTGCACGCACTTTTTCTTTTTTGCCACCTTCTATGACAAGTGTGACAAAAAATGGTCTCATCTCAAAGCCATGATTCTTTTTTAAAGTGGAAGATTCTTCAAAAATACGGTGTTCACTTTTATATTCCAAAGCATTTTGTATCTCATAAGCATTATAAAGAGTGATAGCAAGACCCTCTTTTCCTGCACGACCTGTTCTTCCTATACGATGTGTATAAGTTTCTTCCCCATGAGGTATATCATAGTTTACAACCATAGCCAACTCTTTTATATCAAGTCCTCTAGCTGCTACATCTGTTGCAACTAAAACCGAACAGCTTTTATTGGCAAATTGCACTAAAACATCATTTCGTTCATACTGTTCTAAATCACCATGTATCGCTAAAGCATCTATATTTTGTTTTTGAAGTGCTTCTGCTATCTCTTTTGCATCGAGTTTTGTGTTTGTAAACACAATTACATTTTCGGGTTGAAAATTACTAAAAACATTCACTAAAGTTTCTAATTTATTAGGTGCTTCATAAAATCTCTCAGTTATTTTATTGGCAACTTCTGTTGCAACGGTTTTAACACTGAGCGCATTTTTTTGAATTTTATTACTTATACCAATAATATCATCTGTATAAGTTGCAGAAAAAAGGAGTGTTTGTTTTTCTGTTGGCATATACGCCAAAACTTGTTCTATCTCTTCAATAAAACCCATATCAAGCATTCTATCCGCTTCATCAAGAACAAGTGTTTCAAGGTGTTCGAAGTTTAAAGTTTGTTTATTTAAATGCTTTAAAATTCGACCAGGAGTTCCCACAATAATATGTGCGCCATGTTCGAGTGAACCGAGTTGTGGTCCAAAAGCAGCTCCACCACAAAGTGTTAAAATTTTGATATTATGGGCAAATCTTGCAAGCATACGCAACTCTTTTGCAACTTGGTCTGCCAACTCCCGTGTAGGACAAAGGATAAGAGCTTGAACTCTAAACTTTTTTACTTGAAGTTTATGAAGTAAACCTATCCCAAAAGCCGCAGTTTTACCACTTCCAGTTTTTGCTTGGGCTATGACATCACGACCTTCTAAAATAAATGGAAGTGTTTGTGCCTGAACAGGTGTCATTTGTGTGTAACCTATCTCACTAAGGTTATGAAGCATCTCATTTGAAAGTGGAAGATTTGAAAAGTTTGTGGAGTTCATATTCACTCTTTCTTAGAAGTATAACATTTATTATCGTCAGGCATTTATTAATTTATTATTTTGCTCAAATTTGATAGAATGAAAAATTCATAAATCCCAATTAAAGTATTTAAAAATCATGACAACAAAACAATACATTTTAGACACAATCACAAAACGCCCACTTATCATTGATGGAGCTATGGGGACACAACTCCAACAAAGAGATGACAAAATCCCAAAAGAAGCATGGCAAGGGAATGAGGGGTGTAATGAACTTCTCAATGTCACTTGCCCTGAAGTTTTAAGCGAAATTTTTCATGCGTATCTTACCGCTGGAGCGGACCTCATCACAACCAATACTTTTGGTTCGTTTTCTTGGGTTTTAGAAGAGTATAACATGGCACATCGTGCCTATGAACTCACTCGTGCAGGGGCAGAACTTGTAAAAAAAGAGTGTGCGAAATTTGCAACTCCAGAACATCCTCGTTTTGTTTTAGGTTCTATTGGACCAGGGACAAAACTCCCCTCACTTGGACATATCCATTACGATACCATGTATGCGGGATATACAGAGTTTTGTTTAGCTCTTATTGATGGTGGTGTGGATATTTTTTTGATAGAAACAGCACAAGACCCATTGCAAATAAAAGCAGCTCTTCATGCATGTCAAGAAGCGAATAAACAAAGAGATACACAAATCCCTATTATGGTTTCGGTTACTATTGAGCTGAGTGGTACGATGCTTATCGGTACAGATGCCCAAACAATCGCAACTATTTTAGAGCCTTTTGATATTTTGTCTTTAGGTTTTAATTGTGGCACTGGACCAGAGCAGGTCTATAAACATGTAAAAACTTTGAGCGAGATTTGGAGTAAACCTATTAGTGTTCATGCTAATGCAGGACTGCCTCAAAATCGTGGGGGTTATACTTATTATCCGATGGGACCAAATGAGTTTGCAGACCAACAAGAGAAATTTTTAGAACTTGATGGGGTAAGTTTTTTGGGAGGGTGTTGTGGTACAACACCGCAACATATTCGAGGACTTGTCAATCGTGTGAGTGCTAAAACTCCAAAAGTTGCAAGTGGCGCACAACCAAATGCACTCGCTTCACTTTTTTCTACCGTGCCACTTATGCAAGAGCCAGCACCTCTTTTAGTAGGGGAACGCTCAAATGCCACAGGTTCAAAAGCATTTCGTGAACTCTTACTTGCAGAAGATTACGAGGGAACTTTGAGTGTTGGGCAACAACAAGTAAGAGCAGGGGCGCATGTTCTTGATGTGAGTGTGGGTTTTGCAGGAAGAGATGAAACCAAAGACATGAACTCTGTTATGAAGCTTTACGCTCAAAAAATAAACCTCCCAATCATGCCAGACTCCACCCAAACTCCAGCACTCGAAGAAGCACTTAAACTCATTGGTGGTAAACCTATCATTAACTCTGTGAATCTTGAGGATGGGATAGAAAAGTTTGATACAGTGTGTCAATTAGCCAAAAAATATGGTGCTTCTTTGGTTTGTTTGACTATTGATGAGATTGGGATGGCAAAAACAGTTGAGAGAAAACTTGAAATTGCAGAACGCATTTATGAACTTGCAACCAAAAAACATGGGATTAACCCACAAGATTTAGTATTTGATTTGCTTACCTTTACGCTAGGAAGTGGTGATGAAGAATATTTTGATGCGGGAATAAACACCATAGAAGCGATACGACAACTTCGCCTCAGACATCCAGAAGTTGGAGCAATTTTGGGGCTTTCAAATATCTCTTTTGGGCTTGATAAAGATGCACGACCGTATCTGAATTCTATGTTTTTACACCATTGTATAAAAGCAGGACTTACTTCGGTTATTATCAATGTGAAGCATATTATTCCGCTTAATAAAATATCTCAAGAAGAGCAAGATATTTGTAATAATCTTATTTTTAATAAAAAACCAAAAGGTGCTTCACTTTTTGAGTTTATTGAGCATTTTAGCACTAAAGAGGCAGTGGATAGCGAAGTGGAAGATGCAATATATGAAGCCATGAATCTTGAAGAAAAAATTGCTAAATTACTTTTGGATGGAGACAAAGAGCGAATGATACCACTTGTGGAAGAGGCAAGACAAAGCATTGCTCCTGAAAGAATTGTGAATGAAATTCTCATTAATGCCATGAAAGTTGTTGGAGAGCTTTTTGGCTCAGGGCAGATGCAACTCCCTTTTGTGCTTCAAAGTGCAGAGACCATGAAAAAAACAGTGGACTATCTCAACCCCTATTTGCCAAAAGTGGATAAAGCAGTTGATACCACTTTGATTTTGGGAACAGTTAAAGGGGATGTGCATGATGTGGGTAAAAATCTTGTGGATATTATTCTCTCCAATAATGGCTTTAAAGTGATTAATCTTGGGATTAAAGTGGAGCTTGGAGAGTTTGTAAAAACACTTCAAAAGACAAATGCAAGTGCAATTGGCATGAGTGGGCTTTTGGTAAAATCAACACAGGTGATGAAAGAAAATCTTCAAATGCTCAAAGATGCTGATATACAAATACCAATTCTCTTGGGTGGTGCTGCTCTTACTCGTGCTTTTATTGATGATTTTTGTCGCCCTTTTTATGATGGACCAATCTTTTATTGTAAAGATGCTTTTGATGGTGTGACTGCCATGAGCCGAATTGAAGCTGGAAATTTTGATACGAATTTGCATCCAAAAGAGATAAATGAAGAGATGCTCAAAGAGAAAAAAACGATTATTATCCCCCCATTTGCAGAGCTCAAGATGCCCTCAAGAGATGTCAAAGTACCGACACCTCCATTTTGGGGAAGACGGGAGATGAAACTCACCCGCTCACAGATAGAGATGGCATTTGATTGGGTAAATCATAAAATACTTTTTAAATCTCGTTGGGGATACAACTCAAAAGGGATGAGTAAAGAAGCTTATGAAAAACAGCTTGATGAGGTTGTTTGGCCTGCGTATGAAAAGCTTAAAGCAAGATTTTTGGATGAAGAACTTTTTGAACCAACTATTATTTATGGGTATTGGCCATGTAGGAGTGATGATAATACACTTTTGATTTTTGATGAGAGTGAGGGGTATAACTCTCAAGATGAGGTAAATAGTGAACCATTAGAACATATTATGGGAAGAGCAAAACAGCAATTTACTTTTCCACGACAAACCAAACAACCACACCGTGCATTGAGTGATTTTTTTCATACAGACAGACATGATGTGATTGCCCTTACTTGTGTAAGTGCAGGTGCAAAATTAAGTGAAGTAGAGAGAGAAATTTATGAAAAAGGTAACTACACCGAGTATTATCAGTTTCATGGTTTAGGGGTAGAACTCGCAGAAGCACTCGCAGAGATGGTACATAAACAAATTAGACTTGATTTAAACATTTCAGAGGGTGAGGGAAGTAAACTGAGTGATGTACAAATGAATAAATACCAAGGAAGCAGATACTCCTTTGGCTATCCTGCATGTCCAGATTTAGAACTCAACCGCCCACTTTTTGATTTGCTCAAACCTGAAGAATTTGGAATTAAACTAAGCGAAACTTTTCAAATTCATCCAGAACAATCAACAAGTGCTTTAGTTGTGTATCATCCAAATGCGACTTACTATAATATTTAAATTTTATGGTACAATTTTGGCACGAAGTTGAACCCTTCTTAGTAATCTCACTACCATTAATATTGGTGGTGATGATGAAGCTTCATTAACGCTTTAGTCTCTCAATACTCACGCCATTATCTTGTATAAATTTTGAAATTACATCGGAATGAGTATGTTCATAAGGTTTGTCATAAACTATTCTTTTAATCCCACTTGCTATGAGATTTTTACTACATTCACTACAAGGTTCGAGTGTCACATAAATTGTCGCACCATCAATCGAAATACCCTCTCTTGCTGCCCAAATTATTGCATTCATCTCTGCATGAATCTCATAAGTTTTTGACCATTCATGATGCTCTGGCGTATATTTGTTTTGCCAATAATCACAGCAATTAATATGCCCAGATGGAGTTCCATTGTAGCCTGTACTTAAAATCCTCCCATCCTTTACTATGACAGCTCCAACTTGTTTTGAAACACACTTAGAAGCAGTCGCCAATTCAGTGGCAATATTGATAAAATTTTTATCATTTAACATCGTATTTAAGACCTTTTAGCTTGAATTTTAACATTTTAAACCACTCTACAAATATATCTATTTATTATAAGTATGGTATTATACCGCAAAATTTTTTTATACTTTGGAGTCTTACTTATGGATACAAATCAAATCAAATCATTGATGAATGATTTTGACGAAAGCGGTCTATCTCGCATGCACATAACTACTAAAGAAGGTTTTTCTATTGAACTTGAAAAAGCAACTAATTTAGTAGCAGCACCTGTGACTATGGTAGCAGCACCTGTGGCTACTCCAGCTACACCAGTGGCTGTAGCACCTGCAGCAATAACAGGAGATGCGATACTTTCTCCTATGGTAGGGACATTTTATGCTTCTCCATCTCCTGATTCTCCATTGTTCGCAAAGGCTGGCGATACTGTGAAGAAAGGGCAAGTAGTAGCTATCTTGGAAGCTATGAAAATCATGAATGAACTTGAAGCTGAATTTGACTGTAAAATTATTGAATCATTAGTAAAAAATGGTCAGCCAGTTGATTATGATATGCCTTTATTCCTAGTAGAAAAGATATAGCATTATGGCTGAAATAAAAAGAATTTTAGTTGCAAATCGTGGAGAAATTGCTCTTCGTGCGATTCGTACTATCAAAGAGATGGGCAAAGAAGCAGTGGCAGTTTATTCAACTGCTGATAAAGGGAGTGAATACCTAAAACTTGCTGATGCAGCGATTTGTATTGGTGCTGGACCAAGTGCTAAAAGTTATTTAAACATCCCTGCAATTATTTCGGCTGCTGAGATTAGCCAGTGTGATGCAATATTCCCTGGATATGGTTTTTTAAGTGAAAATCAACATTTTGTTGAGATTTGTACACACCATAATATTAAATTCATTGGACCAACTCCTGAAGTTATGGTTCTCATGAGCGATAAATCAAAAGCAAAAGATGTCATGGTAGCCGCTGGTGTTCCTGTAGTTCCTGGAAGTGATGGCGCAATTACAGACATTAAAAACGCAAAAGAAAGAGCAAGAGTAGTTGGCTATCCAGTAATTCTCAAAGCTGCACAAGGTGGTGGTGGTAGAGGTATGCGTGTGGTTGAAGAGGAAAGTTATTTAGAAAATGCTTTTTTAGCAGCAGAGAGTGAAGCAGTTACCGCATTTGGTGATGGCACAATCTACATGGAAAAATTTATCAAAAATCCTCGCCATATTGAAGTTCAAATTATGGCTGATGCTCATGGTAATGTTTTGCATATTGGCGAGAGAGATTGTTCTATGCAAAGACGACACCAAAAACTTATAGAAGAATCTCCAGCACTTGTTTTAACACCAGAGGTAAGAGAAAGACTTTTAGAATCTGCTGTTCGTGCTGCAAAATATATCAAATATGAGGGTGCTGGAACATTTGAGTTTTTACTTGATGCTAACCTTGATTTTTATTTTATGGAGATGAATACAAGACTTCAAGTTGAACATACTGTTTCAGAGATGGTAAGTGATTTGGACCTTGTAAAAATGATGATTGAAGTAGCAGAGGGCAAAGAGTTGCCATCACAAGACACTATTATTCTCAAAGGTCACTCAATTGAATGCCGTATTACGGCAGAAGACCCTATCAAATTTTTACCATGTCCAGGTAAAATCATTTCATGGATAGCACCAGGAGGCAAAGATGTTCGTATTGATACTCACGCTCATGCTGGATATATTGTTCCTATGATTTATGATTCGATGATTGGAAAACTCATTGTTTATGGAAAAACAAGAGAAGAAGCAATCGCTAGAATGCATAGAGCTTTAAGTGAATTTACAATTACAGGTATTAAAACTACAATACCTTTTCATAAAAAAATGATGCAAAATCCTGATTTCATCAACAACAACTTCAATACAAAATACTTAGAAAAATATAACGGCTAATACGCCGTTATATCTTTACTCCCCTTTCTTTTATTGCGTCAAAAAAACTCTAGGAAAATTATGTTTACTCTCAAAAATTACGATACAACAAACACAAAAAATGATATTCTCTCAGGAACTGTAGTTGCAGTTGCTCTTGTTCCAGAAGCAATTGCTTTTGCATTAGTTGCTGGTTTTAGCCCATTAGTTGGATTATATACCGCTTTTATTTTAGGACTTATTACTGCACTTATTGGTGGAAAAGCTGGCATGATTAGTGGAGCAACTGGAGCGATGGTTGTTGTTATGGTTTCACTTGCTCAAAGTCATGGATTAGAATATGTACTTCTTGCAACTGTTTTGACAGGAGTGATTCAAATTGCCATAGGATTAGCAAAATTAGGAAAATTTATCCGTTTTGTGCCACAACCCGCTATTTTTGGATTTGTGAATGGTTTAGCAGTTGTCATTGCCATGAGTCAATTTCAGTTTTTTGCAGGGGCAAATATCATCATGTATGCCTTAGTTATAATCACAATGCTTACTATGTTTTTTCTCCCAAAATACACAAAAGCAGTTCCTGCTGGACTTGTAGCCATTGTGGTATTAACACTTGTTACTTATTTTGGAGAAATTGATACAAAAACGGTGGCTTCACTTGGAAATATTAGTGGAAGTTTACCGTCGTTTTCTCTGCCAGATGTTCCTTTTACCTTTGAGACTTTCAAAGTTATTTTGCCCTATTCAGTAATTTTGGCACTTGTTGGTTTGATAGAGTCACTTTTGACACTCTCAGTTTTGGATGAAATGGGAGGCAAACCGGGAAGTGCCAATAAAGAGTGCATTGCTCAAGGGATAGGAAACACCACATGTGGATTTTTTGGCGGAATGGCTGGATGTGCCATGATTGGACAGTCTATTATTAATTTCACTTCAGGTGGACTTACAAGACTCTCAAGCACAGTGGCTGCAATTTTACTCATTATTTTTGTAGTTTCCCTTTCAGATATTATCAATGTTATCCCAATTGCTGTTTTGGTAGGAATCATGTTTATTGTTTCACTCAACACTTTTGAATGGGCAAGTATTAGTAGATTAAAATCTATGCACAAGCCAGATGTTTTTATTTTAGTGACAGTCACAGTAATTACAATTTTTGCAGATTTAGCCATTGCTGTTATCTCAGGTGTAATTATTTCAGCTTTAGTATTCGCATACCAACATGCAAAAATATCTAAAAAAACAAGAGTCGAGAATGACGGAACAAAAATTTATGAGCTCGAAGGTCCACTCTTTTTTGGCTCCGCAGTACAGTTTAGAAATGAAATTTTTGAGATAGAAAATGACCCAAAAAATGTGGTAATAGATTTTACAAATACAAGAGTCATGGACTCAAGCGGAGTAGAAGCGATAGATAAACTCACCAAAAAATATATAGAAGCAGGAAAAAGTTTAAAGCTTCGACATTTAAGTGATGATTGTATTGTAGCACTTCAAAATGCAGGAAAATATTGTACCCATGAGATTGACAATCCAACTTATAAAGTTGGAAGAGATTTTTAATTTAGTTGTTTTTCGGATAATCATCGAGGATAGTTTTAGCATGTAATAGTGCTTTATCAAAGGAGTTTAAAATATTCTCTTTACCAAGCATCTCACTAAGTCCCGATTTTTCTAAATCTTTGAGTACTAAACTGTTCACTCCTGATAATACCAAAATCACTCCAGAGGTGTGTAAAATCTGAATTAACCCTTTGAAGTTATGAATTGCTGTAGAATCTATAAAAGGGACATAACGCATTCTAATAATTAAAATTTTAGAGTTATTGCCTATATCTTTAATAGTTTCTGCATATCTTTTTGCAGAACCAAAAAAGAGAGGTCCACTTATCTCGTAAGTGTGAACTCCATTGGGTAATTTTGAATAATCTTCAAGAGTATCACTCTCCGCTTGGATGGGAATATCCGCAATATCGGACATTCTTTTCATAAACAATAATGCAGACAAAACAACTCCAATTTCTATAGCAACAGTCAAATCAACAAGTACAGTTAAAAAGAATGTACTAAGTAAAATCACAATATCAAAAGGGGAACTTCTTAAGATAGAAACAAATGAACGCCATTCACTCATGTTATAGGCTACAACTATTAAAATTCCAGCAAGAACAGGCATAGGGATAAGTTTGGCATAAGTTCCAAAAAATAACACAATAAGTAATAAAGTAATCGCATGAACCATTCCAGCAATAGGAGTCTTGCCACCATTTTTTACATTAGTAGCCGTTCGTGCAATTGCACCAGTTGCAGGAATACCACCAAAAAATGGTGTGATAATATTTGCTATCCCTTGAGCAATTAATTCTGTATTTGAACGGTGATTACCACTTATCATCCCATCTGCTACAACAGCTGATAAGAGCGATTCTATACTTCCTAAGAGTGCTATGGTAAGAGCGGGTACGATATAAAGAGATAAATCATGCCACTCAAATGATGGTAACTCAAAATGTAGAGTGCTTGAAATCTCTCCAAAATAAGTTTCTATAGTTGCAACCTCAATATGTGTAAATTGTACAATAAGTGTAAGAATAATAATCGCAAGAAAAGAACCTGGGATTTTTTTGATAAATTTGCCTGAGAGTACAATAATAGCAATAGTAAGCAAAGCGATAAAAAGTGCTTGTGCATTTATAAGGTGTAAATTTGAAAAATAGACTATCCATTTTTCTATAAATTCAGAGGGTAATTTTTCTATGTTTAAACCAAGTGCATCTTTGATTTGTGTTGAAAAAATAACAACAGCAATACCACTTGTAAATCCAACAACCAAAGGGTGTGGAAAATATTTAAGTAAAGAACCTAATTTTAAAAAACCAAAAAGGATTAAAAAAATTCCAGACATCACGGTTGAGATGATAAGTCCATCAATGCCGTATTGCTCAACAATCCCAAAAACTATGACAATAAATGCACCAGTTGGTCCACCAATTTGAACACGACTCCCGCCAAGTAAGGAGATAATAAAACCAGCAACTATAGCAGTAATAAGCCCTTTTTCAGGTGAAACACCTGAAGCAACTCCAAAAGCAATTGCAAGTGGAAGGGCTACAATTCCAACAACAATCCCTGCAAAAATATCAGTAATTATTTGTTCTTTTGAAATACCCGCTTGTAGTAAAGTAAAAAGTTTTGGCATAAATAATCTATTCACTTTTATCTTTCCTTAAAGCTCTGTAAGTTTCGCTTCAAATTCGTTCATGATTACATCAAGTTGATTTTGTTTTTTTTCTAAGAGTTCAAACCGTTTTTCAATTTCTGATTCTGTAGATGAAATTTGTTTAGATATTTCCATTATTTTAGAGTTTTGGGCATTTTTAGTCACAACCGCTAACTCTGCTTTATAAATCTCCAACATCTCCTCATTTTCAACAATAAATTTTTCAATTTTTTCAATCTCTTTTTTGAGTGGTGCTGTTTCTTTACTTCGCTCTTGAATGAGTGCGGCTCTTAGTTTTTTGTTTTCTTTTTTGTTAGTATTTGCGTTTTTTTTACCTTTTGGTTTTTCGTCAAGCTCCTCATCTTCCCAACCCATTTTTTCTAAAAACAAATCATAGCCACCATCAAAAAATTCTGCACCATTTTTTGTAAAAATAATAAGCCTATCACACACACGGCGTAACATCTCTTCAGAGTGGGTTACAATAATTGTTGAACCCTTGAAATTCTGAATCGCTTTTGTTAGTGCTTCAATAGAGTCCATGTCAAGGTGATTTGTTGGCTCATCGAGAAAAAGAAGATTCACATGGCGTGCTAAAATTTGACCAAGCATAACACGGCTTTTTTCTCCACCTGAGAGGAGTGAGATTTTCTTTTTGGCACTATCGCCACTAAACATCATGCCACCACAAATACTTCTTACATTGGATTCTCCAAGTTGAGGATTGCCCACATAAATCTCATCCATGACAGTGCTGTTGAGGTTTAAATGATTGATATTAGTTTGTCCAAAGTGTGCAAACGAAGTGCTTGAGTGAAAATCAACTACTCCCGTGAGCTGTTTGAGTTCACCTGCAATTGTATTTAAAAGAGTAGATTTTCCTTTTCCATTTTTTCCAATAATTCCAAGACATTCCCCTTTTTCAAGAGTAAAAGAGATATTTTGAAACAAAATATTTTCAGGCGTATATCCAAAACTTAAATTTTTAACATCAAGCAAAACTTTTGCTGGAGTATCTTTAAAGTTAAAATCAAATCTCAGCGTTGCATCAAATCCCAAATCATCCATAATATCCATTTTTTCAAGTTGTTTTACTTTTGATTGTGCAAGGGCTGCAGTAGAAGCTCTAGCTTTGTTTCTTGCAATAAACTCTTCGAGTTCTTTTACTTTTTTATCTTGAGATATTTTTTGTTTTTCATATAACTCTTCATTTGCTTTTAATTGTGCATAAAATTTATGAGTATCGCCTGGAACTAAAAACAGGTCTCTACGGATAATTCCCATGGTGTGCGTGACAACGGCATCCATAAAATCTCTATCATGAGTAATTAAAATCACTTCGCCCTCAAAAGAGCGTAAAAAAGATTTAAGCCATCGTAAAGAGACAATATCGAGGTAGTTTGTAGGTTCATCTAAAAGCAGTAAATTGGGTTGCGTGACTAAAAGTTTCGCAAGGTTAATACGGATTTGATACCCACCTGAGAATGAGAGGGGATTTTTTTCTAAATCTTCTGCCACAAAACCCAAACCAAATAAGATTTTTTCAATTTTATAAAAACTATATTGGTCATCTTCACCCAGTGCAAGGGTCGCTTCTTCACGAAGAGTTGGTTCACTAAAAGTGAGATGTTGCTTGAGTGTACCGATTTTATACCCTTTTGGGATAATCACATCGCCACTGTCATGTGTCTCTTCACCTAAAATAATTTTGAAAAGTGTCGATTTTCCACTGCCATTCCTACCAACAAGACCCATCTTGTTGCCAGAGTTTAACTTAAAATTAAGATTATCAAAAAGTTCTTGAGATGCGAAACTTTTTGAGATGTTTACTAATTGTATCATGAGGCTCTTTTTTGTTATTTTTGTGGAATTATAGCCAAGTGAAAGCATTTTCTTCAATTGAGAGGTAGAAAAACCATGTATACTTCCATTGGGAATAGTTATTGCTCGGTGTTAGGTAAATTTAAAGGGAGTTATAGATGAGTAGATTTTTATTGTTTTTTTTAGTTTTTATCACAGCGTATGCAGAGGATAATATGACGATTTCGGTGTTTGACGCACAAACAAAGAAGCCTATTGAGAGCTTTCGAGTGGTGGTGGATAACCTATCTGTACAAACTGTATGTCAAAAAGTAGTGGTGGAAAAAAATCATAAGCTAGATATTTTAGCTATTGGGTATGAAAAAATGAGTATTGCGCCAGAGCAAGATACAAAACTTTATCTTAAACCTTTTGTGGTCAAAGGGTTATACCTTTCTAATTATGGCGTTTCTTATCAGCCATTTATACAAAATGCTCTCAATATTGCAAAAACTGGTCAAATCAATAGTTTTGTAATTGATATTAAAAATGAAAATGGGATGATGACTTATGAAATTGATAATCCAACTGTGCATAAACTTGGTGCAAATAAAATAAATACGGTACGAAATATCCAAAAGTTATTAACGCTTTTAAAAGAGAATCATATCTATTCTATTGCTAGAATAGCTGTTTTTAAAGATGCTCTTTTGAGCCAAAAAAATCCAACACTTGGGATTAAAACAAAAACGGGTACAGCTTATTTGGATAAACAAAATGTTCTATGGAGTGACCCGTTTAAAAAAGAGGTGCGAGATTATAATATTGCCATTGGTGTAGAAGCTGCAAAAATAGGATTTGATGAAGTTCAGTTTGATTATGTCCGTTTTCCAGATGCGGTTAATTATGTAACTTCTAAACCTTCAACTCCTGAGTCAAGAGTTGAAGTAATCAACTCATTTTTGGATAACGCAAGACAACAGATAAATAAACACGGAGCATTTGTCTCTGCTGATATTTTTGGATATGTATTATGGAATACTGGGGATATGAGGATTGGTCAAAAACTTGAATCTATCCTAACGCATGTCGATTATCTCTCTCCGATGCTTTATCCATCAGGTTTTACCTTTGGGATACCAGGATACAAAAATCCAACACAAAATTCGTATGAAATTATAAATTTGTCGCTTAAAGAAGCGCAAAGAAAAGTTCCAAACCTAAATCCGATGCAAATCCGTCCATGGCTTCAAGCCTTTAAAGATTATGGTTTTGATAGACGACATTACAAAGGTCAAGAGGTTTACAAACAGATAAAAGCAACTCAAGATTTTGGAAAAATGGGTTACATGTTTTGGAATCCACGCAACCGTTACGATGTGGACCTTTTTGAGTACAAGCCAAAAATGCACCCAAAAGCAGATGTCACAGTCGCTCAATCAACTATTTGAGCTTTTTAATTGAATATCAAACACCTCATCAAGCATGATGAGGAGTTCATTTTTAGCAGAACCTGCAAAACAGTTTTTTAAAAAAAGATTTAACCCTTTGTTTGCATGTTCAACCAAAGGGATTATTTTTATCCCTGTAATTTCAGACATGAAATGTGATTCATCTCCCTCTTCATACGCATGAAGTAAAATAGAGCGGGAAAAATTATTGAGAATATGGTAATAAATATGTAAAAACTCTATCTCCAAAACTTCCAAACCATACAAATGAGTTGCAATTTTGCCCTCATGTGAAGCTATTGGATGAATTTTATCAGGTTTAACCGAAATACCAATCTCTTCTTTTACCTCTCGCACCAAAGCCTCAGCTAAACTCTCACCCGCATTGACCGTTCCACCAGGAAAACCCATCCGTCCATCCCATCTATCAATCATGATAATCGCAGGACAACGCATACTTTTTATCTCATCTTTAAAATATTTCCATGGGGAAATCTCTTTTACATATATTGCCAAAAATACTGCATTTGTTTTATCTCTATAAAAGTCGCCAAACGCAACTCGATTTGTATTTGTCATCTCATTTCCTGAATCTTTTTCAATTTTAAAATTATAGCTATAATTGCAAGATGAAGAATCAAATAACCTTAAACTCAATTTTTAAACTTATCTTGGAAAAAAAACCTGCTCTTATTTATGGGCAAATTGTGACACTTCTTGCTATTTTAATAAGTATTCCTATCCCTTTAATGCTTCCTGTCATGGTCGATGAAGTACTTTTAAATAAACCATCTTACATTGTGCATTCAATTGAAAGTATATTTGGAGAAAGTAGCCCATTTTTTTATCTTGCATTTGTTGGCATCGTAGTAATTGTATTGCGTTTTTTATATTATATGCTCAGTGTCATCACCACCAAAATTTTTACAAAAATTTCTAAATATGTCTCATTTATGATTCGCTCACAACTTATAGAACATCTCAAAATTACCTCCATGAATGAATACGAAACACTCGGAAGTGGTGCAATTACCTCAAATTTAGTCACAGATATTAATACGCTAGACACCTTTATCATGAGCAGTGCAAGCCGTTTTGTGGCTTCTGTTTTGACACTTGTAGCGGTTGGTGTGGTGATGATAGCGATTAATCCTATTCTCGGAATTTTAATACTTTTTATCCAACCACTTATCATGTTTATTAGTAAAGGGCTTTCTAAAAAAGTGGGTGTTTTAAAAAAAGAAGAAAACCAATCAATAGAAAGATTTCAACAAGAAGTTGGCGAAACGCTTGAACTTTTTGGACAAATTAAAGCTTCAAACAAAGAAAACTACTTTTTTACCCAAGCAATAAAACAAGCCGATGCTATTCAAAATACTTCCAACGCATTTGGCTTTAAAAGTGTGGCATACGAAAAACTCTCTTACACTATCTTTTTAAGTGTATTTGAAATTTTAAGAGCTTCGGGGCTTCTACTTGTTGCATATAGTGATTTAAGTATCGGCATGATGTTTGCGATGTTTGGCTATATTTGGTTTATCATGACACCTGTGCAAGATATTTTATCCATGCAATACAGTTACGCTTCTGCTATGGCAGCACTGGGGCGAATTAATAAAATTTTGCATCTTCAAACCGAAGTCACAGGGGTCAAAAAACTAAGTGACTCAGATGTAAATATCTCACTCAAAAATGTAGATTTTTCTTACACCAAAGAGAAACAAATTCTCCAAGATATAACACTAGATATAAAATCAGGTTCAAAAATTGCTCTTATTGGAGCAAGTGGCAGTGGCAAAACAACTTTGGCACAAATCATCTCTGGCTTTTACGAAAAGAGTAGCGGAGAGTTAAGTTATAACAATATTGCAGTAGAAGAACTTGATAAACATTCCCTTAGAGAAAAGATATTTTTAGTGCTTCAAATGCCAATACTTTTTAATGCGACACTCCGATTTAATATCACCATGGGAGATGAAGCAATCAGTGATGAGCAAATCTATGAAGCGGTAAAAATAGCACAACTTCAATCCATGATTACAGAGATGTCCCAAGGCTTAGATACAATCGTAGGTCGCCATGGAATCCGTCTCTCAGGAGGGCAAAGACAACGCCTCAGCATTGCAAGGATGATTATTGCAAATCCAAGTGTAGTCATCTTTGATGAATCAACTTCCGCCCTTGATGTTCACACAGAAGCCAAACTTTTTACGACAATCACACCACTTCTTAAAGATAAAATAGTCATAACAATAGCTCACCGCCTCAGCACTGTCAAAAATGCAGATATGATTTATGTGTTAGAGAGTGGCAAAATTGTCCAAAGAGGCACTCACAAAGAGCTTGATACCCAAGAGGGACATTACATGGAGTTTATTAAAAATCAGTTGATTTAATCAAAGAGTTTAATGTTTAAGAAAAGCACTTT
>CAMCYC010000010.1 GCA_945883795.1 Sulfurimonas crateris
TTTGTTGATGAGGTAAATGGAGATTATAATCTCACTGCATCATCAAACCTTATAGATGCAGGGACTACAATTATTGAAGGGCTTACTTTACCTACAACAGATTTCAATGGAAACACTAGAGTAGTAGGCGGTGGCATAGATATAGGACCTTATGAATTTTCTACAACCAAACCAACAATAAACTCTTTTACTTATAGCGGTGAGGCACAAGAAGCAACTCTACTTACTTTTAGTGTTGATTATACATTAGCAAGTGATAGAACCATAAGTGCGGTAACTTATGACTACTTAAATAATGGAAATTTTGTAGCAGAAAATACACACACTTTTAACACAGCAGGAATATACACCGTTCATGTAAGAGTAAGCGATAATCAAGGGGAAGTTACAACAAAATCTTTGACACTGACAATTCAAGCCATTAGTTTAGAAGATAAATTATTACAATATTTATCTGCTTCGCAAGTTCAAACAATACTTCCAATTATCAACGAATCACTAAGTACAGAGCAACAAACAACAAGCGGTTTATCTTCAATTATAAATGGTTTAACAAATGGATGGCACATGATACCAATCATAACAGCAGTTACGGATATGAATGTTTTTGATGGTGTTGTAATAATTTGGTACTATAAAGATGGTAATTGGAGTGCATATAGTCCAAATAGTGCAAGTGCCTCAGCAATCACACAAGCAGGGATTACAACTTTGATGAGCCTTCCTGCAAATAGTGCTATTTGGGTGTATAAATAAATATCTTTTTCTCATTCCCATTATCTCCGATGGGTTTGAAAATACCCAACTCTCATGATAATATCAAACAGATGAGGTGTTAGAAATGAAATGCTAAAACATCCCAAGTCTAGCATCTTTTTCTCCACCTTTTCATGGTAAAATCTAAGCTCTATTTTAAGGATTTATTACATTTATGGATTTATTAATTTTATTTTTTGTTTTATCGGTGAGTGTCTCTTTTTTGTGTTCCATTTTAGAATCGGTTCTTTTATCTGTCAATATGTCCTATATTGCAGTTTTAGAAGATGAAAGCCCCGCTATTGGAAAACTTTTAAAACAGCAAAAGCTCAATATAAATAAATCTATCGCTGCAATTTTAATCTTAAATACCATTGCTAATACTTTGGGTGCAGCAGCTGTTGGCGCACAAGCTTCTATCATTTTTGGGAATGATTCTGTTGTATATGTTTCTATAGTTTTAACTTTTTCGATTTTATTTTTTTCTGAAATTATCCCAAAAACCATAGGTGCAATCTATTTTAAGCAGTTAGCACCTACGGCAGCACAATTTATACGCATTTTTATTTGGCTCACTTATCCCATTATTCTCATCACACTTTTTGTAACCAATAAAATTTCAAAAGGTAAAAAAAATATCCACTCTCTTACAAAAGAGGAGCTTCTCCATACTATGCTTTTAAGCGAAGATAATGGATATATTGATGAAAAGGAATCTGATGTCATTGAGAATATTTTAAAACTTGACAATATAAAAGTAAATGCAATTTTAACGCCTCGAAGTGTTATTTTTGGGATTAATGAAAATATGAGTATTAAAGAGGTCATAGCAACGCAACATAATATTTTTAGATTTTCCAGAATTCCAATTTACAACAAAAGCATAGATAATATCACAGGTTTTGTCTTAGCGAAAAAGATTTTTCAACAAGCTTTTATAGATGATAGCGTTCCTATCAGTTTTATCAAAAAAGATATATTTACTATCAATGAAAATATTCCTGTCTCTAAAGCACTTGATTTATTTATAGCCAAAAAAGAGCACATGTTTTTGGTGATGGATAACTACGACCAAACAGAAGGTCTTATAACTCTTGAAGATTGTATTGAAACTGTGTTTGGAGTTGAAATCATGGATGAGAGTGACACAATAGAAGACATGAGAGAACTCGCAAAAAGAAAAATGAAACAAAAAAGGAAAATGAAATTACATACCAATACCGCAAAAAAGTAATGGATGAAAAACATTTTATTTTTGAAATTTACAACCCTTTTTTACCAATAACAGTGAGAGCAGTTTTATAAACAATTTTCAGTTCTAAAGCTATGCTCCAGTATTTTATATAGTATAAATCATACATGAGCTTTTGTTTTGTATCTTCAATATTTGCACCATAAGGGTAATTTACCTGCGCCCAACCTGTAATTCCAGGAGCTACTAAATGGCGTTCGTTGTAGTAAGGAAGCTCTTTTTCGTAATTCTCAACAAGAATATTCCATTCTGCTCGTGGACCTATAAGGTGCATCTCTCCTTTTAGGATATTAAGTATTTGTGGGAGTTCATCCAGTCTTGTTTTTCGCATGGTTTCACCAAAAGGGAAAATCCTTGTGTCATTTTCTCTGGTGTATGGGTCATGATAAGAGTTTTCATGCATACTACGAAATTTAGTACACTGAAATAGTTTCCCATTTTTGCCAACTCTGTCTTGTTTAAAGAAAGTGGTTCCAGGGGATTGTTTTTGAATTTTCTGTCGAGTCAAAAGCATCACTGGCCAACTAAAAAATAACAACCAAAAAACACCAAAATAGTCTATAACTCTTTTTTGAAAATATTGCCATGATGAGAAAGGCTTAATTTCGTCTAAAAAGTGGAGTTCATTATTCGTGCTTGGAATGTAACATTTATGGAGATATTTTTCTAAAAAGTGTTCTATTGAGATATATTTTATATTTTTTTCAAATTGAATATGTGTGAGATATTTTATAACTTCGTCATCTACTGTTGCTCGAGTATTGAGAACTATAAGTGTTATCTCTTTTGTTGTAAGAAACTTTTTTATATCTGCAATAACTTCCTCAGCTTTTCTGCCTTTGTACTCCAAAACATGAGGTGCTAATTTTTTTTTCTCAAGTCGTTCCATCTCTAGTGGAGTAAAAGTGTATTTTTTACCAAGTATGAGCATAACTTTATCCCTAATTTTAAGTTGTGCAATTGTAACTGAAAAGAACTTAAAGATTAACTGTTCATATCATCCATTTTTTGAGCCAAACAGACAAGACATACAACCCCCAAACATGCTGTTTAAAACTCCCTTTTGAGGCGGTGTTTATGTATTCTTCTAGCTCTTTTGCTTTAAACATTCCTGTTTGTTCATTGACCTCTTTTATGAGATTTATTTCTTGAGAATTTATCAAGTATTCCATGTATGGGTTCGAGAAACCTTTTTTCTTTCGTTTTAAAATTTTTTCATGCAGTTTATTTTTCATAATCTCTTTAAGAAGTGATTTTGTAATTTGCTCTTCATAGCGTAAATAGGGTGCAATAGAAAAAACTGTTTCTGCGAGTTTATGGTCCAAAAATGGGGTGCGTGATTCGATGGAGTGTGCCATGCTTACACGGTCAAGTTTGGTTAAAAAATGTTCTGCTTGAAAGAGGTTCAGGTCGATGTAACTGTACCAAATGCTCTCATCTTCATGGAGAGAATGCTCAAATCTATCACGATACGGTTGAAGGTATTTGAGAGATTCATTATCTTTAACATTTCTTCTCATGAGATTATTTTTTTGTAAATCTGTAAATTTATCTCCAGAGGTACGAAATAAAAGTGTGTCATCAAAAATCCGTTTGTACCATTCCCATTCACGGTTCATTGAAAAGTTTGAACGGAAATATTTTTTGAGCCAATTTTTATGTGCTAAACTAGAAGCTTTTTGGATGTCGAGATACTCAAAATATTGCCGATACCCCAAAAATAGTTCATCACTTCCTTCCCCGCTCAAGACCACTTTATAACCATCTTTTTTTATTTGCTCAAATAAAAGATAAAGCGGAATTGCCGCTGGGTCATTGAGTGGTTCATCGAGTGTATCAAAAACTTTTTGACTTGCTTGCATAAAATCATCTTGAGAAATAAGAACTTCTGTATTTTGTAATCCCAAAAACTGAGCTGTTTCTTTTGCATTAGAGCGTTCATCATATTTTGCAAACTCTTTGTAACCGAGTGTGTAAGTGTGTAGATTTATCCCTTTTTTTTGTGCATAAAAATTCAGTGTGGCACTATCAATTCCGCCTGAGAGAAGTGAAGCCATTGGAACATCAGAATTGAGTCGCATGGCGATAGATTCTTCTAGTATATATTCTAGTTTTGCAATCGCTTCATGTTTAGTGGTTATGATATTTGGCTGAATGTCTAGCAAATCAAAATATCTTTTTATATCTACCTGATTTTCTTTCAAAACCAAATACTCTCCAGCGGCTAATTTATGAATATTTTTAAAAAAAGTATGCGGAGGCGTTGGTGCTAAAAATGATAAATAACTCATAAGAGCATCATCGTTTAATTCATATTTTTTGAGAAATGGGATAAGTGCTTTTATCTCTGAACTAAAAATAAAACGGCTCTTGTCATGCAGATAAAAAAGTGGCTTTTTACCAAGTCTATCACGAAAAAGATAAAGCGTATTTTTATCAAACAAAGCGATAGCAAACATCCCTCTAAGGTGTTGTACAAAATCTATCCCCCATTTGAGATAACTAGCAATTATAACTTCGCTGTCACTTTGGGTTTTAAAATCAAAATCTAACTCCTCTTTGAGCTCTTTAAAATTGTAAATTTCTCCATTGAACGAGAGTAAAATATCATTATGTTTTAAAGGTTGGTGTGAACGCTCATGTGTATCTAAAATACTGAGGCGTTGATGGGCAAAAAAAAGATTTTTAGTTTGTGTAATGCCACAATAATCTGGTCCTCTATGCGTAAGTAAAGAAAGCGTACTTTTTGCAAACGATTCTTCATATTCCCCTATAATTCCAAAAACTGCACACATTAATTTTTACCTTTAAAAAAGGCTACTGTAATATCATTTTTCAAATATTCTGTTTGCATTTTCACCCTTTTTACTCCAAGCTCTTTGGCGATTTTTTTTATCTGCTCGCCTGTCATATAATTGTAAGTTTCTGATTTTTTATTGCCATAAAGAATATTAAAAATAAAACCATGTTTACTTGTAAGATAACAGTTTCGTATAAATTGGTATGCTTCAAAAGGGTTTAAAATATTCAACGCTCCGCTACACACAAAATAATCAGCAGTTGGAAGTTCGTCTTTGCAAATATCAGCCATAATTACTTCACACCCTGTTTGTTTGGAAGTAATTTCGCACATCTCTGGCATAGAATCTATACCGATATATTTCTTTGGTTTTTGTTTCATGTAGAGATAAAAATCTCCAAATCCACACCCTGCATCTGCGAGAGTCAATTGATTGAAGTTTTTTGGCAACATCTCCAAAATAATATCAAATCGAATTTCTTGAGACTTTTTTGAGCTCCAATTAAGACCTTGTGCGCTCATGCCATGGAGACTTAAAGCTGATTTGTAAAATTTTGTACTATCAATTCGTGCCATAACTCTCCTTTTTTTGGCGTATTATATTAAAAAAATATCAATTTTTTTAAAGCAAGAGTTTTTAGTTACTATGCTAAAATGTCGCTCTTTAACTTAGACTGGTTTGCGGAGTTGTTATGTTATTTTTAGAAAAGATTTTTCTCTCTTTTATTCTATTTACTTTTTTTACAACGCTTCAGGCACAAAATAACCCCACAAAAACAATAGCTTTTGCACAAGATACCATGGCGAATGATTTTAGAAAAGCACAAGTATACGAAGTGCGTGATGAACTTGCAAAATATCCAGATGTAAAATTTATCTCTTCAGATGCAAATGGTCAAACCTCTTTGTTAATTCATCAAATAGAAAAATTTATCTCCATGAAAGTTGATGCAATTATTTTAGGTACAAACGATGCAAAAGCTGTTGTGCCTGTTGTGGCAAAAGCGTATCATAGTGGCATACCAATTATCATTCTTGACCGTGGAATAGATGGAGAAGATTATACAACCTTTATAAATTCTGACAACATCAAAATTGGTACGCTTGGAGCAGAATATATTGCTCAAAGACTCCATGGTAAAGGGCAAGTCCTTTTATTTGAAGGGTTACAAAAAGCAGATGTTACACAACTAAGAACAAAAGGTTTTATGGATGAAATATCCAAATACCCACAAATCAAAGTGATAAAAAGAACGGGCAATTATCTGAGAAAAGATGCCATTCTTGAGATGCAAAAACTGATACAAGAAGGTGTTCATATTGATGCTATATTTTCACAAAGTGATAGCATGTTAAGTGGTGTGCGTTTGGCTATGTCCCGCTATAAAATGGACTTAACCTCTATTATAACTATTGGATGTGATTATACAAGTGAAGCACAAAACGCTATTAAAAATGGGATACAAACAGGCTCTATCCTTTTTCCGCTTGGAGGAACTATGGCAGCACAAGTTGTACTCAAACTTTTTGCAAAAGAGGCAGTTTTAAAACATATCTTAATACCAGTAAAATTGGTAACCAAAGAGAATGTCGAAGAAGTAAACCCAATTTTTTAATATGAAAAATTTTTATCTGAAGTTAAACTTATCCAATAAACTCTCTTTTATTATAGTCGTAACAATTATCATCTCTTTCATTGTTTTTGGTTTGTATTTTGATTCTTTTTTGAAAAAAAATGACTTTGAAAACACTCAAAAGCGGATGTTGCACACTTTCGAGCGTATGGCATCGGATATATTAACAACAAATGAAAAATTAAAAAAAGCAACTTCCTTTATTCAAGAAGATGAAAAATTCTTAGCTTCTATAGAACTTATTAATGAGTACGAAGATAAAAATAATTACAACGCTATTTTATTAGATGAAGAGAAAAAATATATCGCAGAACAGTTACTAAATCGTGTAAAAATCTCTTTAAACCATGATATAACTCTTTATGATAAAAATGGAGATTTACTCTCTTATGTGGTAAAAGAGGGGGAAAAATATAAATTATATTTTATCTCTTATAAAAATGGGCAATCTTTCCTAAACTCTAAGTATGACTATGAACCATTGTATACACAAATTAGTTTACAAGATATTCGACATATCAATATAAAGCATCAATTATATTATGATAAACAATTAACATCTAATGCTTTAACCACTTATCATTTTACAGATAACAATCTTTATATCAAAGCACATCGAAATTTTTTTTCTAGTCATGGAACTACAGCTATAGGACATATTGAGATAAGTAAAATCTTTGATGTAGAGTATTTTGAAACTCTTTCTAATGATTTGAATATAAAAGTTTCTCTCAGTACAAATAAAAAATGTCTTAGAAATGCTACAAAACTTCTCGACATGGAGCTACAAGAGCATTTAAAAACTATCCAAACAGATACACGCTATTTTGGTGTCAAGAGTCTTGAGACTCAAGATGGTCCAGTTTTTTTTATCACTGCTTTAGAAAAAAATCTCCTTAAAACACGATTGACACAAAACAGGATAGAGCTTTTTATTATTTTATTCCTTATGATTTTGGTGTTGGTCTCAATCTTTCGTCTCATATTGATAAAAGGGCTTTCTGAACCTTTGGCAGTGCTTATGAAACAGATAAACAAAATTGAGCAAAGAGATTATTCAAAATCTTTATATCTTCGTACAAACGATGAACTTCAAGTAATTTCAAAAAATATCAATACTCTAGCAACTACAATTAGAAATAGAGAAAATGAGTTGCGAAATTATCAAACAGATTTAGAATATCTATCCACTCATGACACACTGACGAATGTTGCAAATCGCCGTTTATTTTTACAACAACTCGAATATGCAATGACTGTAGTAAAGCAAAAAAATAAAAAATTAGCAATCTTGTTTATAGATTTGGACGAATTCAAAGAACTAAATGATTCACTAGGGCATGAAGTGGGCGATGATTTACTCAAAGAGGTTGCAAAACGGCTAGAAAATATTTTGTGGCGTTCTGATAGCATTGCACGAATTGGAGGAGATGAATTTTATATCCTTTTACAAAATTTTGAAACACATTTAGAAGTTGAAATTACAGCACAAAAAGTGTTAGATATTTTTCAAACAGCCTTTGTTTGTTGTGATTATGAGCTTAAAACTACAGCAAGTATTGGTGCAGTTTTATATCCAGATGATGGAGAAGATAGTATATCTTTGATGAAAAATGTAGATTTAGCTATGTATGAGGCAAAAAATAGAGGGAAAAATAGTTTTAATTTTTTCTCAAAACATTTATCAGAACAATTTGAACAACGCTTAGAAAAGATTGCCACTTTAAAAAAGGCACTGAAAAGTTGTCAAGAGTTTACCCTTTTTTACCAGCCAAAAGTCTC
The DNA here is from genome assembly GCA_945883795.1 of Sulfurimonas crateris. Taxonomy (GTDB): domain Bacteria; phylum Campylobacterota; class Campylobacteria; order Campylobacterales; family Sulfurimonadaceae; genus Sulfurimonas; species Sulfurimonas crateris_A. The sequence continues at coordinate 8,225 of CAMCYC010000010.1, forward strand.
CACCAAAACAGGTAAGATTGTTGCAGTTGAAGCACTTGTTCGATGGAATAGTTCCCATTTTGGATTTGTAAGCCCAGACCAATTTATAAAATTGTCTGAAGAAACAAAACTGATTGTCAAACTTGGAAAATGGATACTGCATCAGGCATGTAGTGATTTTGTTAAACTTCAAAATGAAGGGTATATTCTAGAACAAATCAGTGTCAATGTTTCAACTGTACAATTCCAAAATAGTAATATGCTAGAAACAATTCAAGATGTTATCAAACAAACAGGGATGCCAATAGAAAAATTAGAATTAGAGATAACAGAAAGTTTTATTGCTACAAATGATACAAAAAATTTACAGACTCTTCAAAACTTTAGAGATATGGGTATAGGTTTGGCGATAGATGATTTTGGAACAGGTTTTTCCTCTTTGAGTTATTTACAAAAACTTCCAGTAACTCGCCTAAAAATTGATAAATCGTTTGTAGATAATATCCCTCATTCCGAGGATAGTGTAGCTTTAGTCAAAGTTATCGCATCACTTGCAAAAACATTTCACTTACAAATCACCGCTGAGGGTGTTGAAAAAAAAGAGCAAATGGAATTTTTAAAAGAGATAGAGTGCGATGAAATTCAAGGGTATTATTACTCAAAACCGCTCCCGTTAGACGAGTTCAAAAAATTTTACGATAAGAGTCATTCATGAAAATAGCAGTTGTAGGTTTAGGTGGCGTTGGAGGATATATTGGAGCAAATTTAGCCAAAACATCTCATGAAGTGGTTGGTTTTGCAAGAGGTGAGCATCTCGCTCAAATACAAAAAAATGGTCTTACAATCGTAGAAGATAATTGCTCTTGGAATGTCCCTTTGCAAGCAAAAACTTTACAAGAGGCAGAAGGGATTTTTGATATTGTTTTATTTTGTGTAAAAAGCTACGATTTACAAAACTCATTTGAAGCAATTGATTCTCATGTAAACTCTCAAACAATTTTAATTAGTTTTGCAAACGGTGTTTCTCATGGAGATATACTAAGAGATTTAAGTCAATCTATTGTTTTAGATGGTTGCGTTTATATCCTCTCTCACATAGAAGAAGCAGGAGTTATTCGTAAAAAAGGGAAAGTTTTTGCTATTGTTTTTGGCGGAGAAAACCAAGCAACACAAACACTCGCTTCTCTTTTTGAACAAGCCTCATTGCGTGCAAAACTTTCCACAAATATCCAAACTGATATTTGGAGAAAATATATTTTTATCTCCGCTTTTGCAACTATTACAAGCTTTTATGATAAAAGTATTGGGCAGGTATATGAATATTATTTTGAGGAGATACAAACACTTTTACAAGAGATAGCAAATGTTGCTTTTGCAAAAGGGATAGATATTTTTGATGAGGTGCAAAAAGCTTTGGATATTGCAAAAAGTTTGCCTTATGATTCTTCAACTTCCATGCATCTTGATTTTCAAAATAAGAATAAAAATGAGCTTGAAATTTTAAGCGGTTTTATAATCCATGAAGCCAAAAAGAAAGGTGTAAAAACCCCATTAATGGAAAAAATGTATAATAAATTAAAGGAGTTGTCATGACAAAAAAAAGAGTAGTGTTAGGTGGTGGTTGTTTTTGGTGTACAGAAGCGGTATATCTCAATGTCAAAGGTATTTTAGGCGTTGTAAGTGGCTACTCAGGTGGAGCAAGAGCAAATCCTAGTTATGAGAGTGTTTGCACTGGAGTGAGTGGACATGCAGAGATAATTGATATTTCGTATGATGAAGATATTGTCAGTTTAAGTGAAATTTTGGGTATCTTTTTTGCAGTACATAACCCAACAACACTCAATGCACAAGGTGCAGATAAAGGGACTCAATACCGTTCTGTGGTGTATTATGAAAATGATGCAGAAAAAGCAATTATTTTGGATTCAATAGCCAAAGCACAAAAAAATTATAATGATAAAATCGTAACAGAAGTTAGCCCTTTAGGTGCAGTATATCCAGCTGAGAGTTATCATCAAAATTACTACAACCGTAACCCTTCGCAAGGGTATTGCCAAGTTGTAATCGCTCCAAAGTTACAAAAATTTATGACCTATTTTCCTCAAAATTTAGGATGATAAAAAATTATGTTACACTTTTTGCCAATAAATATTCAAAATAGGAGATGATATGAGCCACATGTATAACTTAGCAATCATAGGAGCTGGTCCCGCTGGGATTGCAACTGCCGTTGAGAGTTACTTGCAAGGAATAAGAGATATTGTTTTACTTGAAAAAGAGACAAATCATAATGCAACAATTCGAAAATATTACAAAGATAATAAACGGGTGGATGTTGATTGGAAGGGTCAAAAAGTGGAACTCGATGGAAGAATCTATTTTGTGGATGGAACAAAAGAGACCACTTTAGATTTTTTTGATGAAATTATTGCGCATCACTCTGTGGAGCTTAAAACTCATGTCGAAGTGCAAAGTATCGTTAAAAAAGAAAATGAATTAGGTGAGCCATTTTTTGAAGTGTTTATGTCTGGTAAAAGTATCACAGCTAAAAATGTGGTGGTAACTATTGGCAGAATGGGAAAACCCAATAAACCAGAATATAAAATCCCCCCCGCACTTAAAAAACAAGTTGGTTACACTTTAGATGGGTGTGTTGGAGATGAAAAGGTACTCATTGTTGGAGGTGGCGATAGTGCGTTAGAATATGCTATTGATTTAAGTAATAAAAATGAGGTTACAATTTGTTATAGACAAAACGCTTTTATAAGAGCCAATCCAACTAACCAACAAAATATTACAACTGCGATTGAAGATAAAGAGGTTCGTGCTATTTTAGGGGTAAATATTGAGGGCTTAGAGGAGCATGAGGGAAAAGTCAAAGTACTTTTTAAAGAGTGTGAAGCAGAAATTTTTGATAGAGTTGTGTATGCCATTGGCGGAACAACTCCAAGTGCTTTTTTGGCAAACTCTGGCATAGCAGAAGAAAATGGAAAACCTGTGCATGATGCTAATTATGAAACAAATATCGAAGGGCTTTTTGTAGCAGGAGATATTACTCAAGAATCAGGTGGCAGTATCGCTCTTGGACTCAACCATGGATATGCAATAGCATGTCATATTGAAGGGAAAGTTTAGAACTGTGAAAGATGATGCTTCATTGGCTCAGGTTTGCCTAGAGAATGCCCTTGAGCGTTTCCAAAATCATAAATTGCTGTTTTAATTCCATAAGTTTGCATCTTATAATTCCTATAAATAGGGATTATAGACTAATTTCGTTGAATTGACATACCATGAAAATTTATAAAATTTGTTCAAATTTATGGGTTTTTAAAATAGATTTATCTTTTTCACTCATGACACCATCGGGTGTAATAAGAAGTATTTCAAGCTCACAGCTAAGATATTCAGAAGTTGATATTGGGGTGAAATTTTTGTCTTCAAAAGCTGATTTTTTGGCATTGTAGATTATTGATTCAAGAAGTGATTTATCCTCTGAACTCCAAGAACCTCTCAATTTATCCTCAAGATAAATATTTACAGTTGTTTTTATTGGCTCATTTAAAAGTGGATGCATACTCAAAAGAGTTTTTTTATCTATAGTCCTTTGAGCTTCGAAAACCTCTTGAATTGACTCACGAGCAAGTTGTAATAAAATCGAACGAGACATTCCTTACCTCTTAATGAAGATATTTTGAAATATTATACCAGACTTTGATTTTTGTCTAGTTTTTTTATTTTGTAAATATTGAGTAATTTTATAATAATCATCACACTAATAACTTGAAAAAGTGCTGCTAAAATAAAAGCATAATAATGAAGTACATCTATCGAATTTGCATCATAAGCAAGCGTTGCCATCGCAATAAGAAGTGTAAGTGGCATGGAGTGACTCAAACCCATCAAAATAGAATCGATAAAACCAATCTGTTTGATAAAAACAAGTGAAGCCATAAGTCGTATGCTAATCATAGTAATAGCAATCATAAATGCTTTGAGCAGAAGTCCTTCCATGCCAAGTGCTTCAAGATTAAACAAAGTACCAATATGGATAAAAAACATAGGGATTAAAAAACCAAAACCATACGAAGCTAGTTTTTCTGGCAATTCATGTTTGTGTTCAAAAAATGTGGGGATAAAAATACCAGCAAGAAATGCTCCAAAGGCAAGTTCAAGATGCAGATATAACATCGCACCTAAAAGAAGAAAAAATATCCCCATGGACAATCTAATATCTTGCTCTTTAGTGTCTTTATGTGGCATAAGTAAGATTGAAACCTCGGGAAACCACCAAAATAAAAGCTGTATAAGATGAAAAAGAACAAACATAAAAAGCGAAAATAAAATTAACGCCATGATACTTTGGAATAACACAAGACCAAAACCTGATTGAAGTGCAGCTGAAGTGATGGTAAGAAACCCAATACTTATAACCTCCCCTATTCCGCCTGCTGTCATAGAAAGAGCAAGCCAAGGAGTTTTACCATATTCCCTTGCAAGTGTAGCAATAAGTCCAACTGAAATAAGCGGTAAAAGTACAATAAAAATTTTTCCAAGATTAAGATATAAAGTAAGTGCAATGGAGAGACTATAAAGAATAAGGGTGTAAAGAAGAACTTTTCGCATGATATATGCAGGTGTTTTGATAACATTTTTGAGATTAATTTCAGTTCCAGCGATAAACATCAGGTATAAAAAACCAAGCTTGGCAACAATTTCAAAAAGATGCTCTTCATGAATAAAACCAAAATATCCAAAAACAGAACCCAAAATTATCTCTATAGGGGTTGTTGGAAGTTTTAAAAGCTTTGCAAAAAATGGGGAAAATATAATGATTAATGAAATAGTAGTTATTAAAACAACATTATTACTTTGCATAATCTATTGAACTTTTTTAGCGACTTCTAACTCTAACGATTCTAGCATCTCCAAATCTTGACTCATCATTCGACCACTCGTTGTAAGATAATTTCCAAGTACAATAGAGTTTGCTCCATAAGCAAAAATTTCATGCTGTCTTGCACCAAACATCAAATCTCTCCCACCAGCAACCATAATTCGTTGGGCATTTGGAACCATCTTGCGTGTGAGTTTAATAAGCTCTAACGCTTCATCAATATTGAGTGGATTTGGCTCTAATTCTAACGCTTCATTATGATGGTAAAAATTAATTGGTACAGATGTTGGATTAAGAGAATGAAGTGCTTCTAACATGGAAATTCTATCCTCTTGTGTTTCTCCAAGACCAAAAATTCCGCCTGTAATAAGCACTAAACCTGATTTATTGACATTTTGACAAGTTTCATACCGCTCATCCCATGGATGTGTTGTACATATTTGCGGATAAAAATCTCGTGAAGTTTCTAAATTATGATTATACGCTTTTATCCCAGCATCTTTTAAAACTAAAAGTTGCTCTAAAGTCGCAGTGCCATTACATGCAATCAGTCTAAGTTCAGGGGCTACTTTTGTGATTTCAGAAGCAACATCGCATACAAATTGAAGAGTTTTATCTGTTAATCCTTTATCGGCAGTGACAAGACAAAATCCCAATGCACCATTATCTCTAGCGGTGAGTGCTTCTTGTAAAATTGTGTCTATTGGCTTTTGTTTATAACGAGGAATATTCGCTTTATAGCGTACACTTTGAGAACAAAATTTACAGTCTTCGTTACATGTTCCACTGTTTATATTACAAATTGAACATAAAAATATCTCTTTATCCATTGTTTTTAATCCTTTGATAAGAAAAAATTTTCGACTTATATTTTTCATCTTTTTCTTTTCGTGTATAGTAAGTAACCAAAAATTTATCCGCTAGCACTTCAAGCATTAGAGATTCAGAGATTGGCTTATTTCGAGCGCAATTTTCTCCAGGGTTAATATAGAGTGTTCCATTAGCGGTAAAATCAAGCAAAAATTCATGCGTATGCCCAAAAATAATCACTTCACTATCAGAACTCATATAATAGGGAAGATGCATGAGTTTAAACTTCGTATCTGCTAATTTGAAATAATAAGGCTCTTGTACGAGATTGTAATTTTCATGATACTTGATAAGATGCGCATCGTTATTTCCATAAACAGCGATATATTTGAGCTTAGATTGCACTAAGAGTTGTAATATTTCAACCTCTACAATATCTCCTGCATGAATCAAAAATTCAGCTCCCTCTTTTTTTAACATCTCAATTGTATCTTTTGCTTTATTTATTTTTCTATGAGTGTCCGATAGGATACCTATTTTCATACTTTTATTTTACCTCTTCACGGGGAGTTCTAACCTTACATTTAACACATTCATAAATCTCTTTATTTCTATAAACTCGTGGTGCAAGAACACCCGTACACTCTTTTTCTTTACAAGCCAGAGTCGTTGGTTCAAATTTACTTATAAACTTACATTTAGGGTAGGTTTCACATCCCCAAAAAGCACCTCGGCGAGATTGTTTCCAAAGAAGTTTTCCTCCACATTCAGGGCAAGGAATTTGTGAACTTTTTGTTTCACCACTCTCCATGCTTTTTGTATTTTTACAATCAGGATAACCGCTACATGCCAAAAATTTACCATTACGACCATTTTTAATTATCATAGGCTTACCACATTTTTCACATTTTTCATCGGAGAGTTCCACTGTTACTTCTACTTTATTCCCCTCTGCATCTACTTGTTCTGTGTATTTACACTTAGGAAATGCACTACATGCGACAAAGTTTCCAAATTTACCTGAACGGAGTAATAACTCTGCATCACATTTTGGACATTTTCGCCCAAGTGGTGTAGCAGTTTTAAGAGATGTAATTTTTTCTTTTCCTTGTTCAATTTGTTCCATAAATGGAAAATAAAAATCACTCAAAAGTTTTTGCCAATCCACATTTCCCTCTGCAACCTCATCGAGTTTTTCCTCCATGTTTGCAGTAAAAGAGACATCTACGATATTTGCAAAATTTTTCTCCAAAATCTCTGTAACCGTAAAAGCTATCTCAGTTGGAATAATCTGCTTTTTTTCTATGGTTACATAAGTACGACCACTCAGCGTTGCCACTGTTGGCGCATAAGTTGATGGGCGACCTATCCCCTCAGATTCTAGCTTTTTGATTAAACTCGCTTCTGAATAACGAGCTGGAGGTTCTGTAAAATGTTGCTCTGGTTTTATAGTTTGAATCTCAATTACATCACCTTCTTTGAGTGTTGGAAGTAATTTATCTTTGTCTTCATTCCCGATAAGTGCATAAAAACCATCAAATAAAAGTTTTCTACCACTTGCTTTGAATGTGCTTGTTTTACCAACAAAAGAGATACTTTGTTGCTCAAAAAGTGCATCATTCATTTGACAAGCCATAAATCTTTCATAAATAAGACGATAAAGTTTAATCTCATCTGTTTTTAAAAATTTTTCTGCAATCTCTGGAGTAAAACTAAGTAAAGTAGGACGGATTGCCTCATGTGCTTCTTGAGCTCCTTTTGTTTTTTTATCATACGATTTTGGCTCAATTGGAAGATATTTCTCCCCAAATCTTGCTACGATATTTTCTCGTACTGCTTCAACTGCTTCTTTTGCCATATTAAGTGAATCTGTTCTCATGTAAGTAATAACACCCGAAGTTCCATCTGGAGTTCTTACACCTTCATAGAGTGTTTGTGCAACCATCATGGTTTTTTTTGGGGTAAAACCTAATTTACTTGAAGCAGTTTGTTGCAAGGTTGAAGTCATAAAAGGTGGTGGAGTTGCACTTTTTCTTTGTTTTGTTTCTATTTCACTAATCACAAAAGAATCAGCGTTGACACTTTTTACTATTTTTAAAGCTTGTGTTTTATTAGTGATGGAGAGTTTTGTTATTTTTTCATTCTCATATAAAACTAAAGAAGCATCTATATTTGTTTTAAAAATAGTATCAATACTCCAATATTCCTCTGGTTTGAATGCTTGAATTTCCCTTTCTCTGTCTACTACAAGTTTGAGTGTAGAGGATTGTACACGACCACCTGAAAGCCCTTTTTGAATTTTTGAGCTTAGAAGTGGAGAAAGTTTATATCCCACAACACGGTCAAGTAAACGGCGAGCTTGTTGCGCATTTACCATTTTCATATCTATTGAACGGGAGTTTTCAAGTGCATGATGGATAGCAGTTTTTGTAATCTCATGAAAAACAATCCGAGGAAGTGTTGCAGGGTCTTTTTTTATGGCATGTGCAATATGCCAACCAATAGCTTCACCTTCACGGTCTTCATCGGTTGCGATATAGATTTTATCTGCTTTTTTTGCAAGAGCATTTATCTCTTTAACTGTAGCAGCATTTTCTTTTGCCACAGTGTAAGTTGGTACCAAATGTTTAGTAAGGTCCTCTATACTAATTCCAAAACGGGATTTTGGTAAGTCTCTGATGTGTCCCTTAGAAGCAATAACCTCATACTCTTTACCCAAAAAGTTTTTTATGGTCCTAGCTTTTGCGGGTGATTCAACAATAATTAAGTTCAAATAATTTTCCTAAATAAATAAAATAGTACTCTTTTTTTTAGTTCGGAAGTGTATCCGATTTTTTTTTAAATAAAATTAATGAATCAATATCCTCTTGAATCAAGTCCCATGGTCAAAGTGTCATTTATATATGATTTATACTCAGGATTTAACTCTGACAAGTTTTTATCAAAATAGATAATAAGGTCTTTATTTGTATGTGGATGACGACAAAGTGTAAATAAAACATCTCTGTAAATAGTAAAATCTGGATGCGCTCTTAGCCCAATTTTTGGAGGTATTACACCATAATTTTCAATAATTGCTTCAAGTGCTTCTTTGAGAGCTTTTGTACTTGAATCTTTATCTTTGATGATACTTTGAAAATAGCGTAACTCTAAATTAGAATTTTTTTTCACAGGCACTGATTGTTGGACTCTTTTTTGTGCTTCCATTTTTTTCTTTTTTTTCTTCTCATTTAATGAAGAAAAGAACATAAACAATAAAATTGCCAAAATGACTATCAAGCCGAGTAGCGATTTTATAAAGAGAATTACTTCCATAAAGCTCACTTTTTAAGGAATTGTACCTTGTAACGCCTTACTTATTATTAAAAAATTTCAACTCTATTCCGACCATTTGCTTTTGCTGTATATAACGCTTCATCTGCTTGTTCAAAGAGCTGTTTTAGCACTGTTTGTTCCTTATATTGAGAAACTCCAAAGCTAGCTGTTTTATGTCCAATAACTGAAAAATGATAGAGTTGAATTTTTTTTCTTAAATTTTGTGCTAGGATATACGCTTCTTGCCTAGTGATATTTGGGCAGATAATCAGAAATTCTTCTCCACCCCATCTTCCAATAAAGTCTGTTCCTCTGATGTTTGTAGATAAAAGGGTAGCAAACTCTTGTAAAGTTATGTCCCCTACTTGATGTCCATAAGTATCGTTTACCTGTTTAAAAAAATCAATATCTACTAAAATAACAGTTAAGGGAATATTGTAACGGTTAGTGCGCATAATTTCTACATTTAAAATAGTGTCGAGTTTGAACCTATTTGCTAATCCTGTGAGTTTATCTGTTTCGGAGTATTTTTTAAATTTTATCTTATCATCAATATTTTTATAAAATGCTATATAACCATCAAAATTGTAATCTTCTTGACATGAAGATGAGATTGTCATTTGATACCAATTTGTACCATATTTAAAATTTCTATTTTCTATCTCTGCCGTAAATGTTTTGTTTGCTGATATTGTTTTCCAAAGTTCCCCATAGAGAGATTCTGGTGTATTTCCTGATTTTAAAATATTGATATTTTTTCCCACTATCTCATTTGGATTACATTGAATATTTTTGGATAAATCAGAGCTTATCTCTTGTATAATCCCTTTTTTATTCACTTTTACAAAAGAAACATATTTGTCCACAATTTGAACTAGATGCATATTTTTTTCAAATTGTTCGTCAAGTTTTTTTTGAAGCGTATAACTTTTCACATGATTTTCTACTCTCACAGAGAGTTCTTCAGCTTGAAAAGGTTTTATTATATAATCGACTGCACCAAGTTTAAAAGCTTCTAAAATTGTTTCTCGTGAGTCATTTGCTGTTAAAAATATAATTGGTATTTTTGATGCCATTTCAGAAGAATTTCTAATCTCTTTAGATACTTCAAAACCACTCATTTCAGGCATATTAATATCAAGTAAAATAAGGTCTGGTAATTCTTTGTTTAGCAATTGCAATGCTACTTTACCACTTCTAGCTATCATAAGATTATAATCATTTTGTAATATTTGTGCTACAAGTTGGATATTTATAGCTTCATCATCTACAATCAGTATTGTTGCCTTAGACATTTAGACCCCTTAAGTGATTCATCATTTTATTTAACGACTCTTTTGCAATATCATAATCAAATAAAGAAAAATTCTTGTTAAGTTTTTGTGCTTCGTTGCTACCAAAAAATTGTTCAATTTGAGCTATAACCTCTTTTGAAAGAGTATCATTTACAAATCCGCCATGGTCTAGAATATTTATCAAGTTTTGCATAGTTTCTATTGTTTGTTGTTGAGTATATTCACCCGATTGTTTTTCTATTTTTTTTGGAAATTTTTTCTTTATTGTTTCTATAACCAACTCAACTTCTTCTAGCAGTTTTGGTACTAGCATAGTTTGTTCCATGATATTATGTGAGGTATAAATTTTTGAGGCAAGAGGGTAAACATAAGTAAACGAGAGATTACCACTCAACCCTTTCATATTGTGCATAAGTTCTTTAAATATTTGACTACCAACTTCTGCTTTTTGTAATTTATCACCAAAATCACTATATTCATCAACGAACATTTGTAAAATTTCAGGTATTTTTTCAATATTTTTAAGTTGATTCATTAAAGTGTTTATATCAATTCCGTCAATTAGAGTATGTTCATGATGTTGTGTATACGATGCTACTATATCCTCTTTTTTTTCTACTACCACATCTGCACCTAAATAAGATATCAATAATTTTTCTAACTCTTCCATGTTGATTGGTTTTGAGATATGTGCATTCATCCCTACTTGTTTTGTCAATTCTCTATCTTGTTGCATCACTGCAGCACTGAGTGCTATAATAGGTATTTTTGTATTAAATTCTCGTATTTTTTGAGTTGCTTCAAATCCATCCATCACTGGCATTTGTAAATCCATGAGGATAATATCAAAATCTTCATTCAGACACATCTCCACAGCTTCCTTTCCGTTATTTGCAATTTTTACTAGAAGACCAAAAGATTGTAAATTCTCTTTAGCTACTATTTGATTGATTTCATTATCTTCTACGAGTAACACCTTTTTATTCAAAATCACTGTATTATCTATTTTTACCTCTTCAAACAGCGATGTAAGTTGCTCTGTCTGCTCGATATATTGAAATATTAAATCAAAGCTAAATCGGCTTCCCTCGCCAAATTCACTTAAGAGTTCAATACTTCCACCCATAAGTTCCACTAATTGCTTAGAAATCATAAGTCCAAGACCCGTGCCACCATACTTTCTAGTATTTGAAGCATCTGCTTGTGCAAATGGATTAAAGAGGCGATTTTGTTGCTCTTGGGTGATTCCAATCCCTGTATCTTCTACATAAAAATGAAGCTGTACAATTTTTGAATCTTTGTACACTAAATCAACACTCAAGAGAATTATTCCAGAAGGGGTAAACTTCACAGCATTTCCAACAATATTATTCAAAATTTGAGTGAGTCTATGTGGGTCTCCCACTAACATGTCTGGAATTAATTTATCAATATTTGGTGCGAGTGTAATCCCTTTTTCATTCGCTTTATAATCAAAAAGGTCTATAATATTGACAAAGAGAGCCTTTATTGAAAATGGTATCTCTTCAATATCAAGTTTACCCGCTTCTATTTTTGAATAGTCTAAAATATCATTTAAAATATTAAGGAGTGCATAAGAAGATTTTTGTGCTTTGGTGAGATACTCTTTTTGTTCCATGCTTAAATCTGTTTTGAGAATTAAATCGGTTAACCCAATAACCCCATTAAGTGGAGTTCTAATTTCATGAGACATATTTGCTAAGAAATCACTTTTGGCTTTATTTGCTAATTCAGCTTGTTCTTTGCGAATAATCAACTCCCGTTCAATCCGCTTTTTGGCTGTTATATCTTTTGCACTAATGAAAAATCGTTTTTTATCTGGCATAAGAGCTATAGACATACTAATTGTAACTATTGAACCATCTTTAACAATATAAGACTTTTCAAAGTTTGTAATAAAACCATGTTCCATAGTATAGGCAATAGCCTCAGTAGCACGAATCTTGTCCTCTTCAACACTTAATCCAATACAAGACTTTGTCAAAAGTTCATCATAACTAAAACCTGTCATCTCCAAATAACTTTCATTAAAATCTAAAAAATTTGACTCTAAGTCTAAAATAGCAACCCCATCTTTTGAGAGATGAAACATAGTTTCTAGTTCATCTTTTTGTTTTATCTGTTCTGTAATGTCGTAAAACCACCCCAAAACACCAGATTCTCCCTCAAATTCAATTGGCATATAAGAAGCTAATACCCACACTGTTTCATTTTTGATTTTAAGTTCTATCAATTTATCGTAAATAATTATATTATTTTTAATATTTTCAATAATTTTATTATATTCATCTTTATTTACATAGTAGTTTTGTGGACTTTTACTAAGAATTTCATCTTTTTCCATTTGTAAAAGCGTACGATATGCGTGATTAGCAAATAAAATATTATCCCCATCTGCATCTGTAATTCTTACTGAAATAGGACTAAGTTGAAGCATATTTAAAAGAGTGCTTTTAGTTTTTTCTATATGATTTCGAGTTTCAATTAATTCTTGTTGTGCTTTTTTAAATTCATTGATATTCGCATAAGCCACAACAACCCCATATTTTGGGTCTTCAAGATACGACGCACTCACTGAGAGCCAATTCACTTTACCATCATGACATATCACACCCGCTATCTCCTCTGAATAAGAGGTTTGATTATGCAGTGCTTTGACACTTGTGTACTCATCTTCATGTATGAAAGAACCGTCTTCTTTAATAATATTCCAACTTTTTGAATCTATTTGTTTTGTAAGATATTCCTCTTTTGTCAAGCCAAGTATTTGTTGAGAAGCTTTATTAGCATCAATAATATTTCCATCTTTATCGGAGATAGTAATGCCTATTGGTATGGTGTCAAATATCGTTTTAAACATTATTTGCTGTTGTTCTATCTTTTTTTGAGTCTGAATCTCTTGTGTAATATCAATGATAAATCCCACAAAATGGGTTATAGTATTATTCTCATCTTTAATAATATTTGTTGTATCTTTTACCCATCTGTAATTTCCATACGCATCAAGATATTGGTATGGTTCATGTGCAAAAGAAACAGATGTGCTATCATTTGACGCATCTATAATTTCTTGAGTTACTTTTTTGAGATTCTCTGGATGAATTTGTTCAATGTATTTTAGTTTTTGATTTATATATAAAGATGGTTGATATCCATAAATTTTTTCAATATTTTCAGATACAAATTCAACAGGCCAACCCTCCTCATTTTTCCAAACAAAAATAACGACAGGTCCATTTTTAAAAAGTTCATAATTTATCAAATCTGTATATAACAATAAATATCCTTTCATCCTAAAAATAATTTTATAATATAGTGTAATAGTTTGCGAACAATACCAATCAATTTTATCATAATTTTCAAAATTTAAATCTGAATTGTAACTTTTGAATTACAATATTTTCTGATATAATTTGTTCCCTCAAAAGACAACATGAAATAAATAATTCTTATGAGTAAAAAAAACAAGGAAATAGAAATGTTTAAAAATATAACGATAAAAAGTATGCTAATAGTTGTTGGAGTGATAATTATTCTGGCAATACTCTCAAATATAATAACAGGTTTCGTCAAACTCGGTATTATGTCTCAAAAAATAGAGAAGAAAGAAACAGAGATAGTTCCAAGTGTTTTGAATTTTTTAAATCTCAAAATTGATGTCATACAAGTACAACAATGGACAACAGATATTTCAGCAACAAGAGCAAAAGAGGGTTTTGATGATGGACTAGTCAAGGCACAAGAGTATTTTGAACATGCAAATAGTTCACTGGACAAAATTATCAAAGCCGATACGCAACGCCAAGATTTCGAAGCGGTTCAAGCACTCCAAGAGTTTAAAAAAGATTTTGCAGAGTTTTATAATATTGGAATTAAGATGGCACATGCTTATATTGATGGCGGACCAGAAGAGGGAAACAAGATGATGTCTGTTCTTGACCCTTATGCTGAAAAACTTTCAGACAAGCTTTCTAGTTGGATAGACACTCACATGAAAGAAAATAATGAAAAAAGTAAAGAACTCCAAGAAGAGTTCGCTAATATGCATTCTATGATGATTGTTTTTAATATTTTTTTAATCCTCTTTATTATAATTATATTTTCATTACTTGCTTCAAAAATTACATCTTCCGTTGATAAATTTGAACGAGGAGTTATGCACTTTTTTAAATATCTCAATAAAGAGGTGAGTAACGCCGAATTACTTGATGATACCAATCATGATGAGATTGGAAGAATGGCAAAAGTTATTAATTCAAATATAACCAAAACAAAGCTTATGATTGAAAGCGATGAACAATTAATCAATAATGTAAAAGATATTGTTATTCGTGTAAAAGCAGGACAAATGAGACAAACAATTACAGTTTCAACCCAAAACGAAGCATTAGAAGAGCTGAAAAAACAATTCAATGAGATGCTACTATTTATAGCAAATAATATTTGTGGAGATTTAAATAAAATTTCAGATGCACTTGCAAGCTACAAAAAATTAGATTTTAGACACAGAATACCAAATGCAAATGGAACAGCTGCACAAGGGCTTAATAGTTTAGCTGAGATGATTACAACTATGCTACAAAGCTCAGATAACAGTTCTCATGAACTTTTTTCAAAATCTAATATCTTACAAGTTGAGATGGAAAAGTTAAGTAGTGCAACACTTCAACAGTATGCAAGTTTAGAAGAAACAGCTCGCTCAATAGAAGAAATTGCTCAATCAATTGAAGTCACTTCACAAAGAACGCATGAAGTCATAACACAAACAAGCACAATTAAATCTATTGTAGAAGTAGTTGGAGATATAGCAGAACAAACCAATTTACTTGCACTCAATGCTGCAATTGAAGCAGCTCGTGCAGGTGAACATGGAAGAGGTTTTGCTGTTGTTGCTGATGAGGTAAGAAAATTAGCAGAAAGAACGCACAAATCACTTACAGAGATTAATATAAATGTAAACGCTTTGACTCAATCTATCATGGAAATAGGAACAAGTGTGAGTGCGCAAAGCTCTGAAATAGCAAAAATAAATGCCTCTATTTTAGAAATTGAAGATGGTACTCAGACAAATTCAGATACATCACTCAGAGTAAGTCAAGTTGCTAAAGAGGTTAAACAGATGTCAGAAATAATTTTGGAAGATTTAAAACATAATAAATTTTAATAAAACTGTTATTTAGGAATCGAAAATTAATTGATTCCTAAACTATTTTACAAATAATATCACCAACTTCTTTATCCAAAGAGTTTGCAACAACACCACACTTTACTTTGAGTAAAAAACATATATTTGCTCTATGAGAAGGAGTTAAACATTCATAATTTCCCATCCCTTTTGAGATAACTAAATCTGTAGTATCAAAAAGTTTTTTTGCATCTTCATTTGCACGATTATAAGTAAATCCAGGAGTATTAACGCCACTATCTACAAGATTACAGAGTGTATCAAATTGAGCTTGGAGAGCTTCTTTCATGGTAACATCATTAATAATAGGATTGCCTCTAACCATGTAGGAATAATTTATATCTGGAAATAGTTGCTGTAATGTTTGGATAAAAAGATAATCAAAAATATGCTCACCAACATTATCTCCAATAATCACAACACTCTTTGCGAAAGAAAGTTTATTTTGCAATATCTCAAAATCATCATGAGCAAAAGAGGTATCAAAAATTTTTTCTAACTCCTCTTTCAAATCAAATTCCACCGCAGCGGCTAAATCTATTACATTCCCTGCAACTGCTATTTTTGTAGCAGTTAATAATTTGTTTTCACTCAAAAAAAGTTTCTCTTTTAAAAAAGGGATAAATGAAAGTGCTTTTTTTGTAGATAACTCTTTGACCTCATCATAAAGGTCATGTTTATTGGCAATTTCCGCCATTTTTTCATAAACAACAGAAGCAATTTCAGGGGGAGTTTGAGCGAATGAAAATGTTTTACTCATAAACTCAACCGTTGTAGTGAGTTCATGAGAGAGTTCTTTAGAGGCGTTTATAGCTTTGGAAACTTTAAAACTTTGGTTAATAATACAACCAACACATGCTTCATGAATCAACATTAATTTGCATGGTCTTCTATTGCTTTATTCCACATGAGTTTATATTTTCTTTTCATAAACTCAACCTCTTGTTGCGACATTTTTAGTTGCTGTGTAAAAGTAGCAATTGTATTTCTGTCTTCATCATAAAGCTCTTGTAATGAAGCAAGTGCTTCTCTTAAAAATGCATTTTCGTTTTTGACAGAAAGAATCGTTTCATCTTTTGCATCAATCACTTTTTCATGAAGATTTATGATTGTACCTATCGTTTTTTCAACAAACTCTGGTTGTACCAACATCTCATGTCTATTATGAGCAGAGAGCACTTTTAATTGAGCAGGAACAACCGAATGCGCTCCCTTTGATGGGTCTATAAATCTTATCCCATCTTCAACTTTTACAGTGAGCTTCCCCCGTTGTATTAAATTTTCAATTGCAACAAGGTCTAAGCCTGTCAACTCACTATACTCTTCATCACTCATCCACTTCATACTACGACCCCTATTTGAAAAAAAAGTTTTATTTGCCGATAATCGTCTCTATCTCTAAAGAGTCCATCTCAACTTTTTTAGCTTTTGCTATACGGTCCTCTTTTAATTTTACTGATAATTCTTCATTGTCAAGTGCCAAAATTTGCATCGCTAAATAAGCTGAGTTGATTGCACCAGCTTTTCCTATTGCCACTGTAGCAACTGGCATTCCAGCTGGCATTTGAACGGTTGAAAGAAGTGCGTCAATTCCTGCAAGAGCTGAGGCGCTCATAGGAACACCGATAATTGGCTTGACAGTTTTTGAAGATAAAACACCTGCTAAATGTGCTGCCATTCCAGCTGCTGCAATAAATACTTGCGCACCTTTTGCTTCTGCTGTTTGAATATAATCTTTTGTTCTCTCTGGTGAACGGTGAGCTGAAGATATCACTAACTCATATTTAACACCAAATGCTTCAAGTGTATCTGAACAAGATTTCATCACCTCAAAGTCACTTCTACTTCCAATAACAATAGATACAAATTTCATTGAACTTTTTTCCCTCTTTATTTATATTTTTTATATTATACAATTTTTTTATTTTTTTGGATAAGTTCCCATATCCAAATGAGCAGGTATACGGAAAAAAGTGTAAGATGGAAACTTTGTTGGTAAAGTGATAGGATTGACATTACCGCTATGCACCTCATCCCACGCTTTGCCTTTTTGTGAAAGGAGTTGTTTAAGCTTCAAATACAATCTTCCATTTTTTTCGTAAGTTGTTCCTATTTCATTATCAACTATAGCTATAAAAGCATGAAGCGGAGCTACAATTTCAAGCTCATCATGTGGCAAAGTTTTATATTTACATAAAAAATAAAGACCATCTTCGGTTACTTCACCACTCACTTGATGTGTGCCTAATTGCATAGTAAAATCTAAACTCTGCGTATCATGTTTTTCAAATGGGCGTGAAATTAAATAAGCGTCTGTATAGCCACGATTTTGTAAAGATTGCAATTCATACTGATATTTTTCTACATCAATTGTATCTGCATAATAATCATCAATCGCCATTCTATACGCTTTTGCAGTTGTCGCAGCATAATAAGCAGTTTTTGTACGCCCTTCTATTTTAATAGAATCAACACTACCACTGTCTAAAATCTCTTTAAGATGGGAAGCAAGATTCAAATCTTTGGAGTTCATGATGTAAGTGCCTACACCTTCTTCTTCTTCGAGTCTAAAAAGTGTTCCTGTATCAGGATTGGCAGCATACATCTCATAAGGAAATCTACAATCATTCGCACAACTGCCACGATTTGGAACTCGTCCACTTTGGAGTGTTGAGATAAGACATCTGCCACTATACGCAAAACACATAGAACCATGGACAAAAACTTCTAATTCTAAATTTGGAAGCTCTTTTTTTATCTCTTTTAAATCTCGAAGCGAAATTTCTCGTGCAGTAATAATACGAGTAGCACCCATTTCATGATAGATTTGAGCATCTAAAACATTCATAACATTGGCTTGTGTGGATAAATGCAGTGGCATTTGTGGAGCAAGGTCATGGCAGAGTTTTAAAACACCTGGAGTAGCTACAATAAAAGCATCTGGCTGTAACTCCGCCATAGCAACAATATGTTTTTTTAAAAGATTTAATTGCGAATTAAAAGGAAAACCGTTAATAGTGACATATACTTTTTTACCCCGTTCATGTGCATATTCAACCCCCTCTTTAAACTCTTCCATACTAAATTCTTTACCAGAACGGATACGAAGAGAAAAATGACTTACCCCACCATACACAGCATCAGCACCAAAATCAATTGCTATTTTTAATTTTTCTAAATTTCCTGCAGGAGAGAGAAGTTCGACTTTTTTCATATATATTTCCGTTTTATGTCCTAGCTATTAAAAGCTAAAGACGAAATTTTATGAAATTTTAGCCAAAAGAGTTGCCATATTTATTAAAAATAAAAACTACTGACCAAATTGAGCTAAGAGTGCTTCTATATCATCTGTTGAAGCCAAATCATTGTGTGTATCACCCGCTATATGTGTAGCTGAAGAAACCCTTTTATGGTCATCAATTTTACCCTCAAAAAGTCTATTCATATATTTAGATAACGCTCTCATCACATTAATAACTCGTTCAATTTTTTGACGGTGAATATCTTGGTATTGCATAATATCCATAACATTCATAATAGCAGCACCACTATCTTGAAGTGTTTCCATACAGATATTTCCATCTTCTAATGCTTCTTCATTTTGAGTTAAACCCGTAGAAAATGCTTGAACTTCTGGAAATTTTGTAGTTAAAAGAGTAAAAAGTGCAACATTAGCAGATAATGTATTTATAACTCTTTGAAGATTTTCTTCTTTATCCATTAAATCACTGCTAATGGTTTCAATAATATCAAAAATTTCACTCGCTTTTTCTTCACTCTCTTTTGTAACATCATCCAATTGATGAACCATTTTATTTTCATCGGTAGCAGGTAAAGGCCACTGATGTGCTGTTGAATCACTATATCCATCAGGGTAAGCTACTGTTTTTTCTTGGGCTGGCTTTACTTCCTTTTTTTCTTCTACAAAATCGTTATCAACTTCATCCATATCTCCATTCATCAAAGCGTCTAATTCTTCTTGTGTCATAAAAACCTCTCCATACTAAAAATTCGCTACATTAATTGTCTGCTATAATATCATAAAAAAGTATAAAGATGAGAGACTTATGTTGATAGATTTACACAACCACACACCTCTTTGCAACCATGCACAAGGGGAACTTTTTGAATACATAGAAAAAGCTATTGAAGCCAAAACTCAATATTTTGGATTCTCAGACCATGCTCCCATGGAGTTCGATTCACACTATCGGATGCGCTTTGAACAGATGCAAAATTATGAAAAAGAGGTGTTAAACCTTAAAAAAAAATATCAAAATAAAATCACCATCCTCTTAGGTTACGAAGTTGATTTTCTCGTTGGCTACATGGATACAAGAGTGTTAAATGCGCAAGTTGATTATTTAATTGGGTCTATTCATTTTATTGATGATTGGGGTTTTGATAATCCTGAATTTATAGGAAGATACGAAAATGAAAATCTTGACGAAATTTGGCAAAAATATTTTAACGCAGTAGAAGAGATGGCAAAAAGTAAACTGTTTGATATTGTTGGACACTTAGACTTAATAAAAGTTTTTAAGTATATGCCCTCAAGAGCAATTACAGATATAGCAAAAAATGCAATGCTAGCAATTAAAAATGCAGATATGGCTTTAGAATTAAATGTAGCAGGACTAAGAAAACCTATCAAAGAAACCTATCCATCTTTAGAATTACTTCAAATGGCATATAAATTAGAGATACCAATCACTTTTGGTTCAGATGCACATCAACCCGAACAAGTAGGACTTTATAGTGATGAAATTCAACAAATGGCAAAAACTGTAGGATATACACAATGTGCCATTTTTGAAAATAGAAAAAGAAGATTAATTAACTTTTAGTATTAACCATCCACATGGAAAATATATTGAGATAATTCCAAAAGGACTCAATATATTCAACACTAATCCCCTCTAGTTCTAAAGCTTCTAATAACGGAACATAAAGTTGCAACCAATTTTTTCTTCCATTTTCGTCAATACGAAATGGAGCATGGCGTCCAACCATTTGATGTTCACCTCGTGTTTGAGTAAAATAATCAGGTCCACCAGAGATTTCAATTAAAAAATCGGTGGCATGTTTTTGTGCCTCTGCAAAATCATCATCATCAAATACAGGAAATAAAAAAGCTATATCACTTGTCTTGATTGACTCATAATGTTCAAATACCAATTTTCTGAACCTCTCCTCGCCCACTTCATAAAAAAAACCAGGATGCGGTTTAGCAACCGCTGGTCTGACACCAATTTCACCATTTGTTATTGTTAATTGCATAAAACACCTCTACTTATTTTCTAAAAAAACTATTATATGCATCTAAAGTTCAAAAAGCCCTAAAAATAAAGAAAATCCTCGAAATACTTTTACTAAAGATTTTTTAATGATTACATTTGTATAATACCCCACATTAATTATAAAAAGGAAATAAAGATGAGTAAATACACAGAACTAACTAGTGCAAATTTCGAAGCAACACTTGCAGAGGGCGTATCTCTGGTAGACTTTTGGGCTCCATGGTGTGGACCTTGTCGTATGATTGCTCCAGTAATCGAAGAGTTAGCTGAGGATTACAAAGGAAAAGCAAATATTTGTAAAGTAAATACAGATGAAGAGCAAGACATTGCAGTTAAATTTGGTATTCGTTCTATTCCAACTATTATGTTCTTTAAAAATGGTGCTATGATAGACCAAATTGTTGGAGCTCAATCAAAACAAGCTTTAGCTCAAAGAATTGATAAACTTTTAGCACAATAAAAGGAACTGTAGTGTTAAGAAAAGGGGGAAAAAGCCTCTTCTCTTTATCTACGCTTCTTGCCTCGTTTTTCGGTGCCGTTATGATAGCGGCTGCATTCGCTTACTTCAATTACAAATTTTCTGAATTCAAATTTATCAATTTTAAAGAGTGGATTTTTTATGAAAAAAAAGATATTTTTGTTCCTAAAGAGCCAAAATATATAGTTGTATTTTATAGTTCTCGAGAGAGTAACGCTATGGATGAACTCGCCCGCCTTTCTCTCAATATGCCTATTCTTGCCATAGATTACTATAATAAAGTCAGAGAAAATACAAAAAATACTATATTTTTACGAAGTGGTACAAAAAACTCTCTTTCTTTTATTCAACGATTTAATATCTATGAATCCCCTTCCATTTTTTTTATTAAAAAATCAAAAGACTCTCTTTATAAACAAGATAGTATGATACGAAAGCTCGATAATTTAAAAGAATTATCAAAACAAATAGACTCACTATAAAAAAGGATTAAAAAGATGATATTAGATTGTGCTATTATTGGTGGTGGACCAGCTGGATTGACCGCTGGACTTTATACAACTCGTGGTGGTTTAGAAAATGTTACAATGTTTGAAAGAGGGATGCCTGGTGGACAAATCACGCAAAGTTCTGAGATAGAAAATTATCCTGGAGTTACAGGTGAAATTACAGGTATGGAGTTAATGATTCCATGGCCTGCGCAGTGTCAAAAGTTTGGTCTCAAACATGACATGGTTGAAGTAACACGAGTAACCAAAGAAGATAATATTTTTAAAATATATAAAGCTGATGATACAATCTCTGAGGCATACAGTGTTATTATTGGAACAGGTTCTTCCCCTCGCCGTGCTGGATTTGTTGGCGAAGACCAATATTTTGGTCGTGGTGTAAGTACATGTGCTACTTGTGATGGTTTTTTCTATAAAGGTAAAGAAGTTGCTGTAGTGGGTGGAGGAGATACCGCTTTAGAAGAAGCTCTTTATCTTGCAAAAATTTGTAAAAAAGTATACCTGATTCATAGAAGAGATTCATTTCGTGCTTCTCCAAATACCGTTGCCAGAGTAAAAAGAACTGAAAATATAGAGCTTATTTTGAATGCTATTCCACAAGAAGTGTATGGTGATAACATGGGTGTAAATGGACTAAAAGTTACCATGCAAGATGGAGAAATTCGTGATATTGTTGTCCCTGGAGTATTTACTTTTGTCGGTAATAATGTAAACAACCAAACACTTATCCAAGAAGATGGTAGTTTTTTATGTAACATGACAAAATCGGGTGAAGTTATAGTGGATATTAGTATGAAAACTTCTATTGCTGGTTTATTTGCAACTGGTGACATGCGTATTGCAGCACCAAAACAAGTTGTTAGTGCCGCTGGTGATGGTGCAGTTGCAGCACTTCAAGCTATTGCTTATGTTGATGAACTCTTAAACGCTTGATAAATAAAATTAAGGATATTAGCAAATGATTAAAATTGGCGTATTTGGTGCAAGTGGTAGAGTGGGTAAATTATTACTTGAAGATTTAAAACTTACAGAGAATATGAGTTTAAGTTGTGTGTTTGTTCGTTCTAGCTTAGATTTTTCAATTGACCCATCCGTTTTAGTCACTTCTGATATGAAAGCTTTTTTAAGTGCTAGTGATGTAATCATTGACTTTTCACTTCCTGAGGCGTGTGAGAGTTTACTCGAACAAGCGATACAAACCCCAAAACCTCTAGTGATTGGGACAACAGGTTTAAGTCAGCATCAGCTTAATCTTCTTAAAAATGCAAGTGAAGTGATGCCTATTTTGTATGCAACAAATATGTCTTTGGGTATTGCACTTTTAAATAAACTTGTATATCAAGCTTCTAGCGCACTTGAAGGGTTTGATATTGAAATAGTTGAGATGCATCATAAGCACAAAAAAGATGCTCCAAGTGGCACAGCACTTACATTAAGTGAATCAGCGGCAAAAGGTCGTAGTCTTGATTTGGATAAAGTAAGAATCAGTGGTAGAGATGGAAATATTGGAGCAAGAAGCAAAGATGAAATTGCTGTCATGGCACTCAGAGGTGGCGATATAATAGGTCGCCACACAGTTGGTTTTTACAATGATGGAGAATTTTTGGAGCTAAATCATACTGCAACATCAAGAAATACTTTTAGTAAAGGTGCAATTAGAGCGGCTACTTGGCTCTCTCAAAAGCCTAAAGGTCTCTATAGTATCAGCGACTGTTTAGACTTATAATAAAGATAAATTTTAGTATAATTTCAAGCTTATTTTATAAAGCTTTTATAAGGAAACTATTTTGTTAGAAAATATGAATGAAAAATGTGCTGTCGTTGGAATATTTGGACATAAAGAAGCCTCTAAGTTAGCTTATTTTTCACTCCATGCACTTCAACACCGTGGTCAAGAGGCAGCAGGTATAAGCTCATCAGATGGGCAAAAACTTCATACAATTAAAGACCGTGGTCTAGTTATGAAGGTATTTAATGAGGAAAAACTCGCTACCTTAAGTGGAAGCAGTGCAGTTGGACATACACGCTATTCTACTGCTGGAGATGATTCTATTTTGGATGCACAACCTGTTTTTGCTCGATATGATTTGGGTGAAATGGCAATTGTACACAATGGAAATCTCACAAATGCAGAAGAAGTAAGAAGTGCTCTTATAAAAAAAGGGGCTATTTTTCAAACTTTTATGGACACTGAAAATCTTATCCATCTGATTGCTAAAAGCCAAAAAGAGACACTTACTGATAGAATTATTGATGCGGTCAATAGAATTGAGGGTGCTTTTTCATTAGTATTTTTGAGTAGAACAAAAATGTTTGCGATGAGAGACAGACATGGTTTTAGACCTCTGAGTCTTGGAAGATTGCCAAGTGGTGGCTATATTGTGGCAAGTGAAACCTGTGCTTTTGACCTTGTGGGAGCTGATTATATTCGAGATGTTGAAGCTGGTGAACTTCTTATTTTTGAAGAGAATAAAGCGCCTCTTAGCATAAAAGTTTTTGAACCAACTCCAAAACATTGTATTTTTGAATATGTTTATTTTGCAAGACCTGATTCGAAAGTTTTTGGTCAATCGGTATATCAAACACGAAAAAATATGGGTAGAGAACTAGCACACATCAAACCCATAAAAGCAGATATTGTTATCCCTGTTCCAGATGGTGGTGTACCCGCTGCAATCGGTTATGCTCAAGAGAGCGGCATACCCTATGAGCTTGGGATTATGAGAAATCATTATATTGGAAGAACTTTTATCGAGCCTACTCAAGAGATGCGTGATTTGAAAGTAAAAATGAAATTATCTCCTATGGCTGAAGCAATTAAAGATAAAATTGTTATTGTCATTGATGATTCTATTGTTCGTGGGACTACATCACGCAGGATTGTAAAAATGCTCAAAGAAGCGGGTGCAAAAGAGGTTCACATGAGAATATCTTCACCACCAACAACTGACCCTTGTTTTTATGGTGTAGACACTCCAAATAAAGAGAAATTAATAGCTGCAAATATGAGTGTAGAAGAAATATGTGCGTTTATCGAAGCAGATTCACTAGCTTATCTCGATGAAGCTGGACTTCTTAGAAGTGTTAATGCAACAGATGATAGATATTGTACAGCATGTTTTACTGGTAACTATATAGTTTAATAGGATTATTTTGAAACAAATTTATACTTACGGAACTTATTTAAAAGATAAATTTAACTGTAAAGTTTACAAAGTTGGTATAAATATCTCTGGATTTACCTGTCCAAATATTGATGGAACAGTCGCAAAAGGTGGATGTACTTTTTGCGAAAATGACTCTTTTAGTGCTAGTACGGGAAAAACTCAAGAACTAAAATCTTTTCATCTTAATCTCTCCTCAAAACAAAACCCTTATCTTGCAAAACAATTAGAACAATTAGAACTTCAATTTAAAGCAATTAGTTCAAGACAACAAAAAGAGTATGGTGCTGAGAAGTTTTTAGTTTATTTTCAATCTTTTACCAATACTTATGCCCCTTTTGAAACACTCAAAGCTCTTTATGACAAAGCTCTCTCATTTACTCATGTTGTAGGTTTAAGTATTGGAACAAGGTCTGATAGTATCACACAAGAAACACTTGAATATCTCTCTTTTTTAAGTAAAGAAAAAGAGATATGGATAGAGTTTGGAATTCAATCTATTTACGATGAAACGCTTCTTAGAATTAACAGAGGGCATGATAGTGCTAATGTAAAAAAGTGGATTCTTAAATCTAAAGAGGCGGGTCTAAATGTGTGTGGACACCTTATTTTTGGTTTACCTGGCGAAACAAAAGAGATGATGCTAGAAACAGCAAAAGAGGCTTATAATTGGGGAATAGATTCTGTAAAATACCATCCACTTTATGTGGTCAAAAAAACTGCTTTAGCCAACGATTTTACCAAAGGGATTTTTACCCCTATTTCAGAACAAGATTATCTTGATGTTTTAACTCAAGCGATTCAGATTAAACCAAAAAATGTCCATGTTCAAAGAGTAACCGCTGGAATAAACAACGATTCTCTTTTAGGACCTGCATGGTGTAGAGATAAAAATCTTCAAATTAAAAATATCAACCAAGCTTTAAAATCTATAGGTCTAAAATATTAGTGTGCATAAACTTTTGTAAACTGCGAAACATTGCTAAAATGGGGTGGAAATGCAAAGTAGACTCTAAAAGATTGACTTTGTCCCGGCTTTAAATTTTTGGCAACAATAAACTCTTTTTCAAGTGATTGTGTCTTATTAGCTGAAGACTCTGAATTACTTCCCTTTCCCATTATCATATCCCAAAGACCTACAGAGTTAAAAAAAGAAGTACTTCTTCCATTTCCTATGACATGCCCTTGATTTACAAGTTTAAGTTCAAAAGTAACTTCACCTATTTCATAATCACCTACATTTGTTACGATACCTGAATAAGCAACTTTTTCAATACTCAATAATCTTTTACTTTCAAGTTTAGACAAAGTTACTTCTTTGGTATATTTATCAACAAGTGTCATCGCAATAGCACCTATGAGTAATATTATAAGTAAAAGAGAAAAAAATACAGTTACTTGCAACTGCATAGTTTTTTGTTTGAATGATATGTATATAATTCCCATCAATGAGAGTATAGCTATAGCAATTACTAAGTAATGCCAAATATTAAATAAAGTCATTATTCACACTTCCCTATTATTGAAATATTGTAATCAATTTGAAATCTAAATGGATCCATGATAATTTTAAACTCCCTTGATTCACCTTTTTTTATATCTTCTTCTATAATCGACATATTCATCAATGGTTTAAAAGTATATATATAATTTTTTATCACATTTGATGTCATTTTATTTACACTAGCAGTTATCTTACAACTTTGAAAATCAAGATTTGATTCATTCTTAAGCGTACCTTTAATAACAAGAGCTTCAACAAATGTTAATCTCTTCTCCTCTGTAATTGCAACAGAATTTTTAAATAAAAAGTTATGCATCTGAATATACCCAAGAGAAGGTCCCAAAAATAAAATCACAAGAGATAAAAGAAGAAAAAAGATAGAAATACCTAATCTCTTTCTAAACACAAGAGTTAAAACTAAAAAAAGAACAAAAAGGACTAAGACACTTCCAAATAAAATATAATCTTGAAGGATTAAACCATGTATAAATAAACCTATTTTTTCTTTCATGACGCTCTTGAACTCTTTTCTGCAATACCACTCATGTTAAAACGGCGTGCAAGTTCTTGTTTTATTCTCTCAGGAGATATATTTTTTGCGGCAAGTGCAACTAGGACATGATAAGTCAAATCAGCACCCTCATATATTATCTCTTTTTCATCATTATCTTTATAAGCAAAACAAAATTCTCCAGCTTCCTCTACCACTTTTTTAAGGATAGTATTTTCCCCTTTTGCAAAAAGTTTTGCAGTCCAAGAAGACTCTGGGTCTGCATTTTTTCGCTCTTGAATTGTATGATATAAAGTATCAATCACACCATAAAGTGCATGAGAATCTATTTGAACTTCCGCAGTCACTTCACCACTTTCTAGCTCTGTAAAAAAACATGAACGCCGTCCTGTGTGACATGCCACACCTTCTTGTGTTACTTTTATTAAAAGCGTATCATTATCGCAATCTATATGAAAAGAGTGAATTTTTTGAATATGTCCACTTGTTTCACCTTTTTTCCAAATGCGTTGTTTACTTCTGGAGAAATAATGAGCTATTTTTGTAGAAAGAGACAACTCAAGTGCTTCTTTGTCCATGTAAGCCATCATAAGCACTTCACTATTTTCTACATCTTGCACAACGACTGGCAAAAGGTCAATCTTTTGCCAATCTATTTTATTAATTATATTTTGCATAACGCTACTTATTGAGCCGTTGTTCTTTGTTTTGCATCTTTCATGTCAACCCAAATATTTGGAGTTGAACCACCAGGTGTTAAGAAAATTTTTGCATCTTTGTTTGTACGAAGTGCATCATTAAACTGACCTTGCACTTTTAATTGTTCTAATTGTAAAAGTTCTGGAGTTAAAGATTTTGCAATTAAATAGTTCGCTTTTGATTTTGCATCGGCATCTATTGTGATTGCATCTGCTATACCTTGTGCTTCAATTCTTGCTTTTTGAGCCGTTCCTTCTGCTTCTGCTGCTAGTTTAAGTGCCTCTTGTTTTGCTCGCTCAACCTCTTGTTCTGCTTTTTGAACTTCTTGTTTTGCTATTTGAACTCTCTCAATTTGGTCTTTTACTTTTTGAGGTAAAACAATTTCACGAAGTTGTACAGATTGTAATTCTGCCGGAGCATTTTGAAGACTTGCAACACTTTCTCTTACACCTGTTTCAATAGAAACTGCAATAGTATTTCTCATTTGAGGAAGAGATTCTGCATCGTATTTTCCAACAACATTACGAACAACATCACGAACAACAGGATTGATAATTTTATCTTCCCAGCTAAATCCCCAATTTGAAATTGTTTGTGCTGCAAATTGAGCATTGAGTCGATACTGTACTGTAAGTTCAATAGAAACTGGTAAACCCCGTTTATCAAGAACAGTAATAGATGGTTTGACATTAATACCAGCCGCATTTCCACCACTTGCTTCTACTTTTGAGGCATAATTGATGATTCTTACTTTTGTATCCACAACATATACTTTTTGAATGACAGGAATAATAAAATGAAGTCCTGGAAGTAACGCTTGGTCTTGATATTTACCATTTGTACTTAAAATACCTCGTTCACCCTCTTGAATGATTGTAAAAGGTTTTACAAATACTAACATGGCGACAATAGCAATTAAAAAATAAAATATTCCAGCCTTACCACCACCAAAGTTTACTTCGATATTTGGCATTTTTGGACCATTGCCACCGCTGTTGCCACCGCCATTTTCACCACTTGGTCTTTTTCCAAATTCACTATTTTCACTCTTTTTTTTATTAAAATAGTCATTCATATCTGATGCCATATTTCTTCCTTAATTTTATTTTGTCTCTATACTAGCATTTTCTAATTAACATAAGTTAGATAATGCTCATATCTTTTATCACGACCAAAAACTATATCAAAATATGCACTTTGAATTTTTTCTGTCATGTCACCTCGTTGCCCTTTGCCTATTTCTCTTGCGTCCACCAACCGAACAGGTGTTATTTCTGCTGCTGTTCCTGTCAAGAATGCTTCATCAGCAATATAAATTTCTTCTCTTGTAATGCGTCTGCGAGTTACTTTGATTCCCATGTTTTGTGCCATCTCAATCACTGTTTTTTGCGTAATAGATTCAAGTGCATTATCACTTGGAGGCGTGATAAGTTCACCATCTCGTATCATAAAAAAACTCGCTCCACTTGCTTCTGCTACATACCCTTGGTCATCAAGCAACAACGCTTCATCATAGCCACAATCAATCGCTTCATATTTTGCCATTTGAGAGTTAAGGTAATTTCCTGTTGCTTTTGCTTTGCCCATGTTAGAGGTATTTGCTGGACGAGTCATAGAAACAATTTTGAGTTTAATCCCTTTTTTCATCCCCTCTTCACCCAAATAAGCGCCCCACTCCCATGCAGACATAATAGTCTCAACTGGTGCATCTTTATGGTAAATTCCCATAACACCATAACCCAAAAATGCAAATGGACGGATATAAACATTGTCGCCAGTAAATTCATTTTTACGAATTAACTCAATTTGTGCCTGATTCATCTCTTCAACACTATAAGGGATATTAATTAAAGTCATTTTTGCTGAATCTTTGAGTCTTTTTGTGTGGTCATTAAGGCGAAAAATAGCATAACCTTTATCAGTTTTATAAGCTTTTGTCCCTTCAATAACGCCATTTCCATAATGAATAGTATGTGATAAAACATGCACTTTTGCATCATCCCAAGCAACAAACTCTCCATTCATCCAAATATATTTCGCTGTGTTCATTAAAATTCTCCATGAATTGTTACATAATAAAGTTTTGAATTTTAACCAAAAGGTTATTTAGATTCTATTAATACACTTCTTCTTAGCAACAAATAGTACAATACGCTTTATGAAAACATATTATAGCAATAGAGAAAAATGTTATACATGCTATAGACCAAAAAGTTCTTGTATGTGTAAGCATGTAAACACTTTGGATACAAAAACAAAATTTGTCATTTTGATGCACCCAAAAGAGTTTAAAAAAGTAAAAAATGGAACAGGACATTTAACCCATTTGGCGCTTAAAAATTCAGAGTTATTTCACGGGATTGATTTTACAAATCATAAAAAGATAAATCATATTATCAATACACATGAAAGTTTTGTACTCTATCCTTCAAAAGATGCAATTAACCTCAGCAAATCAGACCCAACACCCAATGCTAATAAAAAAATAGCGATATTCATAATAGACTCAACATGGGCATGTTCACTTAAAATGTTACGAGAGAGTAAAAACCTTCAAACACTTAAAACGCTTAGTTTTACAAGTTCAAAACTCTCACAATTTAAAATAAAAGAGCAACCAGCAGAATATTGTCTTTCAACTATTGAATCAACTTTAGAAGTGATACAACTCCTAAAACAATGGAATATGGAGCATTTGGAACAAGAAGATTTAGATAAATTTTTAAACCCTTTTGAAAAAATGGTGGAATACCAACTTGAGTGTATAGCACAAAATTCAACGCATTCGGTAAGGTTTAAAGAAAGGTATTAATTATACTTTTTACTCTTATTAAAAAGTTCATATCTATCCGCTTTTTTTTGTTTTGCAACATACATTAGCGATAATTTTATGTTAATATAATAAAATTTTTAAACTTTAAATTGATAAAATAAAAGAATATATTTTTAAAGGTGGTCAAAATGTTCGATGATTTTATAGAAGATGATGAAATAGAAGGGGAAGAAGATTGTAGTCCTTATGATTACAATGATGATTCAGAAGAAGAAGATGATGATGAGGAAGATTTTTATGAATATGAAGATGATGAAGACCAATAATATTTTCTTTTTCAGAAATAGTTTATTTCTGTGACAATCAAAATAAGAGTTGGAGTTTTTTGTCTTTTAATCGGAATACAAGATGATTAATTTAACACTCAGTAAACAGCATGCTATTGTTACTCCAAATATAAATAAAGCATTAGCTGTATTACTAGAACAAGCAACACCTAAAGAACTTGAACTTCTTTCAGAAGGTAAAGATTTAAAATCGATAATAGATTCTTTACTCAAAGAAAATACTCAAAGTTCTGCTGGGGATAAAACGCTTCTCAATCTTCTCAAAAACAATCCAACGCTCAAAGAGCTTGGGAATGTTTCTAATACAATCAAGGAGTTACTCACACTCCTCAAATCTGATACAACTGCTTTACCAATTGAAAATATTTTAAAAAAGTTCTTGATTGATATTAAAGATTTAAGTGAACCGATTTTAAAACAAAAACTTGAAAATTCAGGTATTTTTCTGGAATCAAAACTCAAAAATGTAGAAAATCCCCAAGTAGTTTTGAAAAACTTACTTCTCTCTTTGGATGCAACAATCAGTAAAAGTGAGCTCAATTCAGTCAAAGAGTTACAATTTAAAATCAAAAATTTATTGGCTACTCCTATAATAGAAGAGAGTTCAAATACAGCTCTTTTAGAGTCAGCAAAAGAGAATCCAAAGACCCTTAAAGTTATTGCAAAAAATGTTGAAACCGTTGTATTAAAACTACAAGAATACTTAAAATTTGCAGATCCCATGAGTACAAAAAGTGTGAATGTTCAACTCTCAAAACTTGAGCATTTAATAGAACCAAACATACTAACAACCGAAAATTTTAAACTCCCCACACTTCAAAAAGTAGTAGAAAAACTACAGACTCAATTAGAACAAAGTTTAAAACCTGAAACAAAAAATCTTCTTGAGAGTTTACATAAAATCACTGCTTCATTGAGTCAGATTGAGCAAAAAGGCACAACGACACAAGCCACAATAGATACGCTTCAAGAAAAAAAAATTCCTCAAGAGATTCGTAATGTCATGGAATCTTTAAAAACTTTGATAGCAAAAGAGGAACATGCAACTTCTAAAACAGTAGAGCCAATAGTATCAAAAACTATCTCTACAGAACTTTCTAAACTAGAACAACTTATAACTCCAAAAGCACTTACAACGGAGTCGTTTAAACTTCCAACACTTCAAAAAGTTCTTGAGCAAGTGGCAACACATTTGGAGCAAACACCAAAAGTAGAAGTGAAACCTTTGGTTGAAAATTTGAATAAAATCACTGCTTCATTAAAAGAGATTGAACAAAAAAGTACAAAGCCAGAAACTTTGATAAATTCAATTCAAGAGAAAAAAATACCCCAAGAGATTAAAAATGTCATTACATCTTTAAAAACATTGATAGAAAAAGATACGCAAGTCAGCGTTAAAATAACAGAGGCAATTTTAAGTAAAACTGCCACACTAGAGATTTCTAAACTTGAACAGCTTATCACTCCAAAAGCACTAACAACAGAATTTCTAAAACTTCCATTACTTCAAAAAGCAATTGAGCAAGTAGCAACACATTTAGAACAAAGCCAAAAACAAGAGTTCAAACCTTTGTTTGAGAGCTTAAATAAAATCAGTACCACACTCACTCAAATTGAGCAAAAAAGTACAACACCACAAACAACTATAGATGCAATTGTTGAGAAAAAAATACCTGAAATGATGAAAGGTGTGATTGAGTCTTTCAAAACAGTGATAAATAAAGCAGACCCTATTTTTTCTAAAGAGATAGCTACTATTACCAATAAACTTTTAGAGTTTACAAATCCAGAAAAACTAAGCTCCGATGCAAAGGTAAAAGAGATTCTCTCACAAGATTTTAAGGCAGTTTTATCACAAGCAACTGAAGAAGTGAGCCAATCGAGTCATCCACAAAAAGCAGAACTTTTAAAAAATATTGAAAAATTATCACTTCAAATTGATTATTATCAACTTGTTTCCCACCTTTCAAACAATACCTCTATGTATGTTCCGTTCTCATGGGAACAACTAGAAGATGGAAATGTGAATATCCAAAAAGATAAAGATGAAAAATTTTATTGTGATATAAATTTAAAATTACAAGAGTATGGTCCACTTCATTTTAGGTTGGTTTTATATGAAAAAAATCAACTCAATATCCATGTCAAATCTAATAATAGCCAACTAAAAGATATGATTAAAGAAAATATTGGCGTACTTCGGAGCGCACTCATAGATGCACAGATAACACCAAGAGAGATACGATTTTTTGATTTAGAAAGTAAAAATATGAGCTCATCTTATGAAAAAAATTATAACGATATTAGTGTTGGATTTGAGGTAAAGGGATGAAAAAAGCGGTCGCTCTAAGATACCACACCTCCAAAGATAATGTTCCTCGTGTTGTTGCCACTGGCAAAGGTCAAACAGCAGATAACATTATCAAAATAGCCGAACTCCATAAACTTCCTATCAAAAGAGATGCCGACCTTGTGGAGCTTCTCTCCAAAGTTGAACTTGATAAAGAGGTGCCGACAGCTTTATATAAAGTGGTTGCAGAACTTTTTACTTTTATCTATAAGCTTACAAAAGATAAAAAGTAAATGAAAATAGTTAAGTATATGACGACTTTTATTTTTATATTATCTTTGACAAAAACTATTAACGAGTCACTCTTTTTAATTCAAATATATCTTTTCTTCTATCTTTGAGATTTTTTACACTTCCAAATTCATGCAGTTCGGTTAAAAGGTCAATATCCACATCAGCAATTAAAACCATTTCGGTATTTGGTGTGGCTTCTGCTTTAATGCCATTTGTTGGAAAAGCAAAATCACAAGGTGTAAAAACCATAGATTGGGCAAATTGCATATCCATGTTGTGTACATTTGGAAGATTTCCTACACTTCCTGCAATTGCGACATAACACTCATTTTCGATGGCTCTTGCTTGGGAACAATGTCTTACTCTTGAGTAGCCATTTTGAGTATCTGTTAAAAATGGTACAAATAAAATATCCATCCCCTCATCTGAAAGCAGACGGCTAAGTTCTGGAAATTCTGAATCATAACAGATTAGTATCCCTATTTTTCCACAATCTGTATCAAAGGTTTTAATACTATGTCCCCCTTGCATTCCCCATACTTTTGCTTCATCAGGTGTCACATGAATTTTTTCATAACGGTCAATCGTGCCATCTCTTCGGCATAAATATCCAACATTGTAAAGCTGTCCATCTTTCATCTCTGGCATACTTCCTGAGATAATATTGATGTTATAAGAGATAGAAAATTCTGAAAACTTTTGGATAATGTCATGCGTATGCTTTGCTAATTCTCGTATCGCTTCAGGCTCTGAGAGGTGATTATTTTCTGCCATGAGAGGTGCATTGAAAAACTCTGGAAATAGGGCGAAATCTGAGCGGTATCCCGAAACTGTATCAATGAAATATTCTGCTTGTTGTAATAACTCTGTAAGATTATTATAAGGACGCATTTGCCATTGGATTAAACCGAGTCTCACAATTTTTTTCTTTGTTTTTGTTTGTTTATTAGGTTTTTCGTAGTAAATATTATCCCACTCCAACAAAACAGCAAACTCTCCCGATTCTTTGTCACCTTCAAGATACCCTTTTAAAATTTTTGACGGATGAAAATCGTTTGACATTTGAAAATTAAGAACAGGGTCATGAATCTCTTTTCTTTTGACTTTTTCAATGTATTCTTTAGGCGAAAACTCATTTTTATATTTGTGATAATTTGGAATTCTCCCCCCAAAAGCAATACTTTTTAGATTAAGATTTTCACATAACTCTTTTCGATAATCATATAAACGCCTACCAAGTCTTAGACCTCTAAATTTTGGTTTGACAAATACATCAATTCCATAAAGAACATTTCCTTTATCTGAATGGGTGTCAAAAGTAGAATTACCTGTTATCTCTTTGTAAGTGTGATGGTTTGAAAATACTTCATACTTTACAATAATCGAAAAAGCACATCCTGCCAACTCGCCATTGACTTTAATCACTATCTGTCCATCTGGAAATTTATCTATCAAAGTTTGTATTTGCTCTTTTTTCCAATAAGCATCTGGTATTGTGTCATAAGATAAAAGCATTGCATCTTTTAACTCATCATAATCATCTATGCTCAGAAATTTTAATTCAATATTTTCTTTGTTTTTTGTTTCCATATACTATCCAACTTTTTTATTTAAATTTAATCTTGCGATATTACTATAAACAAATTACAATACGGAATATCTCTATGTTACTAATTTTTTTAAACTTTTTTTGTTGGACTTAAGTTCTGAAGTATTGTTCATTATCATGACGAGGAACTTGTAATATGCTAGAAAGTGTCTCTTTATTTCAGTCCAAAAAAGAGTTCTTTATTTTTCTTTTAGCATGTGCTTTTGTATTCACTTATTCTTTTTTGATAGAGTTTCAAAATTACAAAAATTTAACAAGATTTGATTCTAATCTTGTCTCTGGTGTTGTGATAAAACAGTACATAAAAACAAAAATAAATAAAAGAGGCAAACTCAAAACTTATCAAGTTCTTCAACTCAAAAGTGAACAAGGGTTTTCTTTTTTCACCACTACAAAAAAAGATTTCCAACCCGCTATTGAAAAAAGAATTACACTTGAACTTTGGGCAGGAAAAATCACTTTTTATGAGTACATGACAAAATTTTATGCTTATAGTAAAATTTTGGAAATTGATGAACAAAAAACGCTCAAACAAAAACTCAATAGTTCAGTTTTTCATTCCCATGCGAATAAAGATATTGCCAATATTTACCAAGCACTCTACACAGCCACACCACTTTCAAAAGAGTTACAAACTACTTTTTCCACATTAGGGGTTTCTCATTTGTTGGCAATTAGTGGTTTTCATTTGGGAGTTTTGAGTGCTTTATTATTTTTATTACTTCGCCGTACTTATAAACTTTTTCAAAATAGATATTTTCCTTACAGAAATTCAAATAGAGATTTATTTGTAATTGTCGCTATTGTACTTTTGGGATATTTACTCTTTTTAGATTCTCCTGATTCACTTTTAAGAGCATTTGCTATGTTGATTATTGGTTTTTTTCTCTACGATAGAGGGATAAAAATTATCTCCATGCAAACTCTTTTTATCAGTGTTATCGTTTTATTAGCACTTTTTCCTCGACTTTTTTTTGGGATAGGATTTTGGCTCTCTGTAAGCGGTGTTTTTTATATTTTTTTATTTCTTATCCATTTTAAATCTCTCTCCAAAATTTCACAGTTTATCCTTGTTCCATTTTGGGTTTATTTCATGATGCTTCCATTTTCTTTAACTATTTTTTCAAACTTTAGTCTATATCATCCACTTTCTAGCATTTGGACAACAGTTTTTACTCTCTTTTATCCTCTGAGTATATTGTTGCACATGATTAGTTTTGGGGATTTATTTGACACACTTTTAGAGAGTTTAATGCAATTAGGAGTAGATGGAAAAACAGTTGTTTTGAACTCTTTATGGCTCAAGATACATATCCTTTTTTCTTTTATTGGGATTTGGAAAAAAAGTTTTATCTTTATTTTGGTTCTTTGGAGTCTGCTTATTTTCTTGTATGCGTTTAGTTTTGTATAAAAATTTCTATTTTTGATACAACCGATTTATCATGTAACACAGTTTGAGTCCATAGATAAAGATAATCCATGAAACATAAATCCATAAAAATAAAAACATTAAAATGGCAAAAGAACCATACATGGTTGTGTAGGATTTATTGTAAAAAACATAATAGATAAAAGCATTTTTGGAGATGCTAAAGACTATTGCAATAATAAAAGAGCTAAGAGCGGAAGCTTTTGGATTTATTGTTGTATTTGCTCCAATTTGGAAAATCAGAAAAAAAAGTCCCCAAATGATGAGGTATGGGATATATGGCAAAATATCAAAACCTGCCGTATATTCGCTATTTGCCATGATATTTGCCATATATCCAGTGATATAAAACGAAATACCAAGTGCAATAGGTGTGAGAGTGAGCATTGTCCAATAAGTGGTAATTGATTCCCAAAGTGTTCGTGGTTTAGCATGAAAAATTTTGTTTGCAATATATTCAAAGTTTTTAAAAAATAAAAGAGATGAAACTAAAATTGCTCCAAACCCCAAAATTCCCATTTGCGAAGAATTTTCTAAAAAACCATTTATCTGTTTCATAACCACTTCAGAATTAACAGGCATAAGATTTGAAAAAATAAACTCTTGAATTTTAAGATAATACTCCGAAAAAGAGGGTAAAGATGTAAGAAGGGTAAGCATGATAAGAAGCAGGGGGATTATGGTAAAAATAGTATAAAAACTCAAACTTGCTGCAAAGAAAGTCAACTCTTTATCGAAAAAACTCTTTATCAAAAATCTACTATGTCTGTAGAACTGATTGAGTTTGGGTTGATTTATTTGCATTATAGTTTGTCCTTTTAGTTAAGTCCCATTTTTGCAGGATTTAAAATATTATTTGGGTCAAACGCTTTTTTGATTGATTTAAATAAGTTCATCTCTTCGTTTGTAAAAGCCATGTGCATATAAGGTGCTTTTGCCAGACCAATTCCATGTTCTCCACTTAATGTTCCACCCAAATCAATTGTTGCTTGAAAAACCTCTTCTATGGCTTTGTACGCAATTTTTACTTGTTCTGGGTCTTTGCCATCTACCATGACATTGGTGTGTACATTGCCATCACCTGTATGCCCAAAACATGGTATTTTTAGATTGTATTTGTCTGCTATGGCATAAAATCTCTCAAGCAATTCTGGTAGTGCAGAGCGAGGAACTGTGACATCTTCATTGAGCTTTTTGCTTCCATACACACTCAGTGCTGGAGAAGCATTTCTCCTTGCAAACCAAATATCTTTTGCTTCTTTATCATCTTTTGCAATTTTGAACTCTTTACACCCATTTTCACGAAAAACTTTTTCTATTTGAGCGAGTTGAAAATTTAAATCCTCTTCAAGGTTTCCATCCACATCGGTCACAAGTAAAGCTCCCGCATCAATTGGTAAACCTTTATGAAAAGTTTGTTCAACTGCACGGATTGTAAGATTATCTAAAAATTCCATAGCAACTGGAGTAATTCCACTTGCCATAGTTTTATAAACTGCTTCCATGGCTTGATGCACGCTATCAAAAATTCCCATAGCAGTTTTTGTCATTTTTGGTTTAGGAATAAGCTTGAGAGTAATTTCACTTAAAACTGCCAAAGTTCCCTCACTTGCAATTAAAATACCGCTAATGTTATACCCTGCGACATCTTTTATGGTTCTTTTTCCTGCTTTGATAATGTCTCCATTTGGTAAAACAGCTCTTGTTGCCATGACATAATCTTTGGTAATTCCATATTTTGCAGCTCGCATGCCACCTGCATTTTCGCTCACATTACCACCGATTGTGGAGTATTCTTGACTTGCTGGGTCTGGTGGATAAAAAAGTCCCAACTCCTCCACTTTTCGTTGAAGTTCCATGTTTATTACACCAGGTTGCACAACGGCAACCATGTTTTTCATATCAATCTCTAAAATTTTATTCATGTGTTTTTCCATAGCCAACACAATTCCGCCAGAGCTTGGAAGTGCGCCACCTGTAAAACCACTTCCTGCACCACGAGGTACAATGATAATTTTGTGCTGATTGCAATATTTTAAAATATTGCTAATATCCTCTTCATGGCGAGGAAAAATAACCGCATCTGGCTCAAAATGCTCTCTTGTGGCATCATACGAGTAAGCAAGTAAATGTGCTTTATCGACATAAATATTTTCAGCACCAACAATCGAAGTAAAATGTTTCATGTGGGTTGCGTTCATCATTTTTAATCCTTTATTTCAAAATCTTTTAATAAATTTTGGAGTTTTTTATCCCCATTTTTAATAATTTTATATAACTGTTTATTCTCTTTGTTTGCATCAATCATGAGCTTGTAATAATATGGTTCATATTCTTTAAGCGCATCACTCCCCTCACCCCACCAATTTGCTTCAATTTTTTCAACTCGAGTATAAAAGGGAAGATGGATACTTTTTTGCTCTAATGGAGTATCTAATACACTTAAAATTTTAAAGCTTTTTGCATCAAGTGTAAAAACTTTTTTATCTAAATAGATGAATATAATACCTACAGCAGTTGATACACTTAAATTTGTAAAATCGCTTCTTAGCGGTGTCGGGTGTCCGTTAAGTGAAAGAAGAGTTGCAAATAAATCGGGATGTATCCACTGCACACTTTTTGTATTTTTTGTGATTCTATGATAAATCTCTTCACTTGGAGCTATTAAAAAAGCTCTTGAATAGCCAAAAGCTAAAAGTGCAGTATCTCCCACTACAACTTTCCATCTACCTTTTGGAAGGGCATCTTGCGTTAGCGTATCAGAATCACTCAAAATAAGAGTAGCAATTTTGCTCTCTTTATCATAACTCTTTACTACAATATTTTTTACAATAACACTATGATTTTCAGCCAAAGTGTGAAATACAAATCCACTCATCCCAACATTGAGATTATCCACTTTTATAGTAGCAAGATTATTTACCTCATCAACACTTAGAATTGGAATTTTTAGAACATCTCCAATCAGACTCAAAACAAAAATTAAAATTAAAACTGCGTACTTCATCTCTCTTCTTTTTGTTAATTTAGTGCGATTATACCTAACAATCCTCAGACTAAGCAAAAAAAAAAGGAAGTTTAAAAATTATTTATTATCAGATTATTTTTTACTCTTCTAGCGATAATTCACTAAATAAAACAACTTTATTTCTACCACTTTTTTTTGCTTGATAGAGTGCTTTATCTGAGTTATCTATTAAATTATCTAACGCTAAACCCTCTTGAATTTGAGCTACGCCAAGACTGATTGTTTTATGTCCTATTTTATCAAATAAAAATAAGGCGACCTCATTTCTTAGTTTTTCTGCAAGTTTCAAAGCATCTGTTTGTGATGTTTCAGGACAAGCTATTAAAAACTCCTCTCCGCCCCATCTGCCAACCAAATCTGTTTTACGGACATGTTCTTGCAAAATGAGAGCCAATTTTTTTAATACACTATCTCCAACTTGATGTCCATAAGTGTCATTTACTACTTTGAAATAGTCAATATCAATCATGATAAGAGAAAAGGTTCTTCGATATCTTTGGTACATTTCATACATATTTTGAATTTCAATATCCATTTTTGTACGATTATAAAGTTGTGTAAGTCTATCTGTAATAGCAATATTTTCAAGCTCTTTTGTTCTTTTTTTGACCTCATATTCCAATTTTTCATTTATTCCATGTAACAGTTCTAATCGTTCTATCTCGTCATTGGAGATTTTTTCAAGAAGTTTATTAAACTCCTCTTGTAATATTCTCAGTTCATTATCATATTTCATATTTAAGGAAATTTGTTTTTTATCAATATTTTTAACTCGAAGATTCACTATAGTATTTGTCAAACTTTGTAAAGGCAGTTCCAAATATTTTCTAAATGCAATAATAAATAAAACTATTAAAACAGTAGTTTTAAGAAAGGCATTAAGAATAATCATGAGATAACTCACTTTGAGTCTTTCATAGACTGCTTTGTCGTCAGAATAAACTTTTACGAGAGCTAAATAAATATCATTATTATTCATTTGATGATGGATATTAAACTGATGAAAATATTCTAAATTTTCTATCTCCTTTTCAGAGATTGGAATGTGAAATTTTTTGATGATTATTTTATCGGAAGAATCGGTGAGTTCAACACCATAAATCAATGGAATTTGCATCATTCCATCCACGATTGCTCGGAGCTGTTCATAGTTGAGTTCCCATAACGCAGTTTGTAACGCTGGTTCAAAAGTTTTGGCTATTTGTTTTAATTCACTATTAATATTATTTTTTGTGTATTGATATACTACACTCAAATGTATAATCGTTATAATAAAAGTGATGATAAAATAGATAGTAAGAATAGATTTTAAAAGTTGTTTTGAGAGATTAAATTGTTGATTAAACATGATTATTTTTTGATTTCAAAATATTTCTGACTATACTCAAAATAAATTGCATCAAATCTGCCACTTTTTTTCAAATGAGCTACACCTTTATTAAAATCATCTCTGAGAGTTTTATCTTTAAATGCCATTTTATAGGGTGTTGGAGAAAAAAGTTCAATAAGCTCTGCCTTTATATTTCCATCGATTTTTTTCTCTTGTATTAATAAATTTTTGTAAAAAGTGAATATATTTCTATCCATGATAATGACTTCTGTTCTTTCTTTGAAAAGCATATATACCTGCTGTTTTTGGTCTGCTATTTCAATATATTTTTTATCTGCTAATTGAGAAATTTTACCAAATTCCTCACCTAAATAAACATGAGCATTTTGAAAAGCTATGGTATATAAATCTTTTAAGTCCTCTAATTGTTCTATTTTGATATGCTTATTTTTTAAAACAAACGCTGCATTATAATACTCCATAAAATCATCTGAATAAAAAGCCTCTAATCCTGAACTTATTTGAATGATAGAACTTGCATCAACATAACCATCTCTAAAAAGTTCAAAACTACGCCCTATATTTACAAAAACAGGTTTTAAAACATGCTCTTTATATGCCAAAGCTTCTTTAACAATACTCACCACAATCCCACTTCCATCTTTAAAAACATAAGGCGGTGTAGAATAGGAGAAAACAACATTAACTTCCTTCGAAAACAAAGCAATTGACAATAAAATTAATAAAAATAATATATTTTTCATTTAAATATTTTATCATGCATAAAGTAATTCACTCCTGAAAAATTTATTTTATAAATGTTGATTCCCTTTTTGAAATAAAGTGGGTTAGAATTGCACACTTTTTACAA
The DNA here is from genome assembly GCA_945883795.1 of Sulfurimonas crateris. Lineage (GTDB taxonomy): Bacteria > Campylobacterota > Campylobacteria > Campylobacterales > Sulfurimonadaceae > Sulfurimonas > Sulfurimonas crateris_A. The sequence goes on from CAMCYC010000010.1 coordinate 49,860, forward strand.
AGGATAGTAACCATGGACAATTTTTTTCTTATCGCATTTACTTTTATTCTTGGATACATTCTCCAAAAATTTAAAATATTCTCTCCAGAGATGCCTCTCACACTCAATAAATTTGTAATTTACATCTCACTTCCTGCACTGATACTTCTTGAAATTCCAAAGCTTTCATTCTCCATGGAGATGTTTATTCCGCCATTTATTGCATGGATTGTGATGATGAGTTCGGCAGGTTTAGTGCTTTTGTTTTCACGCTTGTTACATTTTCCTCGTCAAATTGAGGGTTCTTTGATGCTTGTGAGTGTTTTGACAAATAGCTCTTTTGTGGGGATTCCTATGATTAGTGCCTATTTTGGGGAGGAATCTTTGGGCTATTTGATGATGTACGACCAACTAGGAACTGCTATAGCACTTGGAACTTATGGTACATTTGTAGTCGCTTATTACACCCATTCAGGTACAATTACTCGCTTACAAATAGTAAAAAAAGTGCTTACTTTTCCCCCATTTATGGCTCTTATGATAGCATTTATTTTTTTAGGTAAAACTTACCCTTCGAGTTTTGCTAACACTTTAGAAGCACTCTCTGCAACAGTTATCCCTTTGGCTCTCATTGCAGCAGGATTACAACTCAAACTCCTTTTACCAAAAGAGGAGATACTCCCATTTTTAGTATCAATAACTATAAAACTTATCATCGCACCACTCATAGCACTCTTGATGAGTTGGCTATTTGGTTGGGATAATTTAGCTTCAAAAATTGCAGTCATGGAAGCTGGGATGGCACCTATGATAACGGCTGGTGCAGTAGCTTCCATGGCGGGTTTAGCTCCTCGCCTAAGTTCTGCAATTGTAGGATATGGAATTCTTTTTTCTTTTGGTTCGAGTGCTATTTTGTATTTTTTTGGACTCAGTTGATTTTATACTCAAATTTGTTATCGTTTCTTTATATATATTCAAAAAGGAGTTTTCATGAGGGTTATTTTACTTTTAGTTTTTGCATGGAATTTTATCTATGCAAACAGTACAATTCATTTTGAAAAAGGGTGGAGTCTTGTTGGTGTTCCCACGACACTTACAAATTTGGAGATATTTCAGGGTGAGAATGTGGAAATTGTTTGGGGGTTTGATGCTAAAGAACAAAAATGGCAAGGGTATTCCGCTGATACGCTCATAAGCACAAAAATTCATGATAATAATTTCTCAACTTTAAGTTCGTTGCAACCTTACCAAGCGGTATGGGTTTTGAGTAAAGAGTCTTGGGGATTTGAAATTCCAACAGCTTCAATTAATGAGCCAACAAACAATACTATTGTGCTCAAATCTGGATGGAATCTTTTAACTTTACCCAACAAAGCTATCGTTTATAAAGATTTTTTTGGAGATGCACTTGTTTGGAAATATGATACAAATTGGAGTGTCAATGATAGCTCTTTAAATTTTCCAACAATTACAAATCTCAAAGAAAGTGAGGGTTTTTGGGTTTATAGTAAAGAGGATTCAGTAATAGATATGGGTGAAAAACTCTCTAAATTAAGCACTTTTAGTTCCCATGAAACAATGCTTTCATACTTGCGAGAGATGGTAAAGAGTAACTCTTATAGATATGGTTATGTCCCTTTTGTGGGCGGTGTAGCAGTAGCAGAAAATACACAAGCACCAACCGTAGCTACAGATAATACCAAAAATACAACTGTTGATGCCACTACAACAAATCTTCAAGAGGTCAATGTCGATGAGTCTGATATTTTAAAACATGATGGTACTTATATCTTTAGTGTTGATAATACAAAACAACAGATATTTATTACCTCATTTGAAAATATTACAAACAAAAATTATGAAGCAATAAATACCTTATCTACAGTAGAACAAGGTTTTGTACAAGCACTTTATTTGCAAAATAATCGTTTGATTGTTATCTCAAACAATGTAATCTATTCTATGGCTACAACATCACAAAGATTATTTATCCCCTTCATGAATAACAATACAACACAGATTGCAATATATGATACTTCGGATATCAAAAATTTACGCCTTCTCTCTTCACATACAATAGATGGCAATTACGAAGATAGCCGACTTATTGATGCAAAGCTTTTTTTTATCACAAAATTTTATCCTCAAGTGGAATATGATTATCCAAAAATTTATGTAGATACACTCTGTTCAACACTTGATTTCAATCAAATATATGCCTCATGCACAGCGTCCACTGAACCATCTATTATGCCTGTCGATGATGGTTTCATAAAAGATACTTGTACTTATGGAACTGATTACAAAGCATATCAAGACAACGAATGTTACATTTATAATTATGATGCAGATAAAAAAGCATGGAAATATGACTACGAAAACCCAACCATCAAAAGTGAAAATTTAACACCAAATATTCTCTCAAATGGAGTCACATCTTCGCTTGTCGAGCCATCAAAATTTTATGCACCACAAAAACTTGACCAAAACTTAGCTATCACAACAATTAGTAGTTTTGATGTTGCAAGTGGTAATTATCAAGAAAGTATCTCATTTTTGGGTAATACAAGCACTTATTACGCTTCAACAACCTCTTTGTATTTAGTCTCAAATGAGTATCCACTTTATTATAATTTTTATGATTTTTCACAAAGACAAATGGTGTATAAATTTGCTTTAAATGGAACTCTAAGCTATAAAGGAAGAGGCTTTGTGGATGGTGTAATGCTCAGTCAATTTAGCATGAGTGAAAAAGATGAGTATCTTAGAGTTGCTACTACAAATGGTAATTCATGGAGTGCAGGAGGCACACAAAACTCACTTTTTACTCTCAAAGAAAATAATGAACTCTTAGAAGTTAAAGGAACTCTTAGTAATCTTGGTAAAGAGGGGGAGAGAATTATGGGGGTACGATTTATGGGAGATAGAGGGTTTATTGTCACTTTTAAACAAACAGACCCACTTTATACTTTGGATTTAAGTGACCCACTGAGTCCAAAAGCTGTAGGAGAACTCTCAATACCAGGATTTTCGAGTTATCTTCATGTAGTAGATGAAAATAGAGTTTTGAGTATAGGTAGAGATGCAGATACACAAAGTGGTCGCACACTTGGATTACAACTCCAACTCTTTGATATTACCGATTTTTCAAACCCCTTACTTGCCGATAAAGTCAGTATTGGCAGTAATTCCACTTACAGTCCAGCCGAATATAATCACAAAGCATTTGCATATAGAGCGAGTGATTTAATATTTGGTTTGCCATATACTGAGTATCTTCAAACAAGTTCTAGTGAAAATTTTGGGATTTATCAGATAAATGGGATGAAAATTAATTCACTTCATACCATCACTCAAACTGTGGGTGATTATTCTTGGGGAAATGAAAAAAGAGGTTTGATATTTGATTTGAATAACACAACTTATGGCACTCTTTTTGAGGGTTCTAATCTTGTAAGCGATACAATTTTAAAAGGAAACTAAGATGAAATATTTATTGATTTTGATGGTAAGTTTAATGTTTTTTGGATGTAATGAGAGCAATACAACCTCTGCACAACCCAATATTTCAAACACAGATACGCTCCAACCACCTATTACAAATAAAGCAGTGCAACCACCTAAGCCACCTGCTTTATAACAAATTAGAGTTTTTTTACTTTTTATCTTTTGTAATTTTGTAGATAAAAGTAAAAAGCTCCACAACTAGCACATATTTTCCTCGTTCCAATGCTCTGCGTTGGAATACATACAATTCCCAACTTCAGGCATATATACATTCCCACGGAGACCGTGGGAACGAGGAAAAATTTTAGCTCATGTCAAGGAAAGATTTTTCAATATCACTTATCATATCTTCAAGTTTCCCACTAAACCCAAATACCTTCTCATCTTTTCCAATATGTTTATGGTGAGGAGGATTTATCTCTTTTACTTTTGGATTCTCATTATGATGGTCAACATTATCAAATCTAATGTGATTTTCATTATTGCTATTTATTACACCAACAGCATACTTTTTGATTGTTTTTATATTTTGGCTTATCTCAGATATATTTATAAAAAAGCTAAACTCTTCAAGCACTCCCTCATCTAGCAAAGAAATATCATCCATTAAATCACCATAATCATGTGAAATATTACTAAGTTTTTCTATTTCCATACATGCATGAATTAACTCGTTAAGCGTGCTATTTTCCAAGTTTTACCTCGATTTTTTTGATAAAATTGAGATGCTCAATAACATCATGGTATTTATGATAAGATGTTTGTCTAATTTCTTCTTCTTTTGTATAGAACTCATCAAGAGTGCTAACATTTGCAAATTTTAGCCACTTCTCAAGGTCTATTTTTGCCCTAGTAAGTAAATTTTGGAGTTTATTTTGTTGTGTCATTTTGTTTTTTTGCCAAAGTTTTTAAAAACTCAAGTTGTTCTTTAATTTTGGTTGTTCGTTTATTTATACTCGTTTGAATACTATCTTTTTCATCTTGACTAAGAACAAGTTTTTTTAAAAGAAGTTCTTGAACTTTTGCAAGCTCTATATTGACTTGTATATTCTCAACAACTAGCGAACTGAATAAGTGTGCGAATTTATTCTGAGCAGTATCCTTATCCATAAGGAATCCTTTTTTGAACTATCTTTACAATAGAAGATTTTAGCATAAACTTCCAAAACACCAGTATACTGATTTTCTTGTTCCAATGTTCTGCGTTGGAATGCATATAATTCATAGCTTCATAAAAGAGTGCCTGACGCCCTCGTTATTATTTTACGACTTCGACGAATTAGACACACCCTCCCCATGTAAAAAGATATTTTACTTGATAGTTCACACGGTAGGGGTATGTCGAAGTCGTCTAATTCGTTATTATTTTAGAAATTATATCCCTGTGGGTGAATCTCCACTTTTTAACTTCTTAGTGAATCTCTACTCACATGGGTGTTTTTAAAGTGGATGTTTAAGATGTATAGAATCAGCTTATTATCAAAATGCTAAATCCTGAAATGATACCATCCTAAGCTACATGCTTATTCATGTCAAATTTTTTATCAGTATCATAGACTTTAAAAGTGCCATCTTTGATTTTTTGAATAGCTGATTCTACTCTATTTTTTAAAAGATAAATCTCGTTGTAATTATCATCTAACAATAATTCAAACAATCCACTTTCCAAATCATTATCCAAATGCATACCTTTTTCATTTGAAACCACTGCTAATTGAGTTAATAACTCATTTGTTTGATTAAACAAAGTTTCAATGTTTTGTTTGCTCATAATAAATATCCTTTGTAGAGTTTGAGAATATCGACATTATAAAATGATGATACTCTAATGTGCCTTGTGTTCGTGTAAAAACTTCAGTTTCTACTAACTTGCGAATCACTGCTGAGGCTTCTATTTGTGCTTCCTTGTATTTTAACACAAGTTCATTGATGTTTTTATTACTTTTAATAATTAGTCTGTAATATGTCCCCTTACCTGAGAACGCTATAATCTCTGTTAAACCCTTTTGCACAGCTAACATGACATCTTGAAAACTCAATGTTGAACCAGATGGATGATTATGAATTAGTTTATTTCCCTTCATCATATTACATTCTGCTTCAGTAAACATCACTGAACTTTCACCACCAAGCTTCTCAAACACAACTTTATTATCTTTACCAATAACAATAGCCATCTCTTTATTATTGCCTGTCTCTTTTAAGATTTGATTCTTATAAGGTTTATACAATTTATATTCATCAGCCTTATAGTTTTTTGTGTAAGTATGATTCTTAGCAATAGTAATAATCTCTTGCACCCTAGCATCACCCAAAGCAAAAGCTTTATTGCGTCTTTTTTCTTGTCCAACATCTGATAAACTGTTCATGTCGGAATTATATCTCAAAAGGCAACTCTCCACCTCTCTCATAGTCTGTCTAGTATAGAGTTTTGTTGGTGTATGGATTCCCACCTCAAGAGAGGATAGAACGAAATAATGTGTAACAACTCATTTATTAACCAAAATAGCACTATTTGATGGAAAAGCGGTTAAGAAATTATATCCCTGTGAGTGAATCTCTAAATTTTAACCCTTAAATTTATCATACATGTTATAAAAGTGGAGATTCACTCACAAGGGTGTATTTCGGGCTATTTTTCTTGTTCCAATGCTCTGCGTTGGAATACATACAATTCCTAACTTCATGTATATATCCATTCCCACGCTGGAGCGATGGGAACGAGTGAAAATGGCTCATTTAGGATTATCGCCGTTTTGATAGCTTCAATCATACTCCCATTTCTTTTGAGCGTTGCAATACTGATATTGATACTCTTAGATAATTGCTTTTGAGTGTAATCATGATAACCCTCCTTCATAAGAAACCTGATACCTTGAGCAATTCTTAATGCTGTTTTATTTGTCATGATGTGCCTTATTTGATTGAATGGAGAGCGTTGGAATAAGTAAAAAAAATTAATTATATATCACTTCTAGCTCCAGCAGATAATCCCACATACGAACTGAAATAGCATTACACTTACGAATAAAATTACAACAATTTTTAGTCCGGATTTTAGCCTTTTTGATTCTATAACTTCATTAATCACATTATCTATTTTATTGTTATCTTCTTTCATTTTCTATCCTCTTTATATAAATTTCGCTCCACTATACCCAAACCCACAATAAAAACACCCAATATCCATCTCATGTAACAAACAGTAACACTAAATATCAAAAGTCTCAAAAAAGTCTCAAAACTGCATTATTTCACTTTTTTGCAATTTGCTTACAACTATTTCTCCATTTCTATGTTTCTCAATTCTTTTTTTTACACCAAAATAAACACTTTTTATATCACTAATAAACTGGGTGACAAACGCTTTTATATCTATCTCTTTGCTTTTAAATAGCTCTTTTGTCCATGTTAAAAAGATTGTTTTGGGGTTGAATGTTTTTTTAAATCTTTGATAAGTTCTAATAGAGATATTTGATAATTGAGTCACTTCGCTGTTTGTTGGGTTTGTTTTGCCTTTTTCAAAGAGTTTCATAAGTGATGTCATGATGTTTTGAGATTGCTTTTCTTTGCGTG
>CAMCYC010000011.1 GCA_945883795.1 Sulfurimonas crateris
AAACTGCAAAGACCAAAAATAAGCCAAACAACAAAATAAATCGTGATGTAAATGTAAAAGTTTTCATCTCATTTTCCTTTAGAATTTTTTAATACACATCATCATGTGTGCCAATATCAACAAGAATAATCTGCTTATTGACAATCACTAAAATTACACAATATTCATAAGTTAAACAAACCGCATGAAACTTCTCCAAATTACCTTGTGGCTTATGGAATTTGAGAGAAGGCTCAAACGGGTCGTTTTCAAGTTTTTGAACTACTTGTTTAAATTTATCAACTAAATTTGGATGTTTTTTTAAAAACTTTTTAGCACTCTTTATAAATTTATCATCTCTAATCATTTCAAACATTTTTAAATTTTCAATTCTTCCTCTTTTTGCACTTGAAACTTTTTTATAATATCACTTTTCAACGAATTAACAATTATCATAAACTGTTCAAAATTACTGTCCTCTATTTCTAATAATATGGTTTTCATTTTTCCCCCTTTAGGATTTTTTAAGACATATCCAATTACAAACTTATTAGGTTATATTATACTAATATATGGGCTTAATAGTCACTGAAGTATTTTAATAATGAAAAAGTAGGAATAACCATCGCCATTCATGGCGGTGATGAAAGTTTGGACTTTCTACGAAGCTCCGCCATTTATGGCGGGGGTAGTTTATCTTATATGTTCTAATTTCTATTTTTTCAAAAAATTAGAAATCTTTTCAGCCACACCATATATGTCAGTGTCTTGGAGTATTATTTGAGCAGCTTTGCTGTTGTCTGTATTAAATAATACTGGTCCTATAAAATTTACTACAGAATGTTCTATAGGATTTTGGATGAGAACAATGTTTAGAATTAAGATGTTAGAATGTTCATCTATTTCTAGTAAAGCTCTTGTTCTTTCTGGAACTTCAAAATCATACTCTCTTAAAACAAAAGGGTTGATTAATGTAAATGATATATGTTCCTCTCCAACGGCTTTCATTTTCATGAAAATCTCATCTATTTTATGGAGTTCAACTTCCTTCATATTGTCAAATCCGAGAATGGGAACAGCTAACTTAAATGTCATAAAAATCTCCTTATCTATGTTTATGCCCACGGCACAACTTTGTAAATTATATCACTTAAAGTATAAATTGTACTAGTTTAAACACAGATATAACTCTTTTTGATAGAATACTATCCACTTAAATTTTGGAAGTTATTACATGAAGTTAAAAACAAATTTTATACTGAGTTCTTTTGCACTCTTGATACTTTTTCTTGGCTGTTCCAAGGATGTAGATGAGTACAATAAGCCAGCTATATATTGGTACACAAAAATGATAGAGTATATATCTGATGGCAATTTGGATAAGGCTGACAACTATTATAGTTCACTTGAGGGTGAGCATATCAGTTCTCCTCTTCTTCCCGAAGCTACAATGATTTTGGCGATTGCTCACATGCATAACGAAGAGTATCTTTTGAGTGAACATTTTTTGAACGAGTATATCAACAGATATGCAACTTTAAATGAGAAAGAGTTTGGGGAGTTTTTAAAAATTAAAGCTAAATTTATGTCTTTACCAAACCCACGAAGAGACCAGTCTTTGATTCGAGAGGCGATACAAGCATCGGAAAAATTTAAACGCAATTATCCAAATTCTATGTATTATCCCATGGTAGACACGATGGCAACACGACTTTATATTGCAGAAGCTGCTTTGAATGAAAATATTGCGAACTTATATGATAGATTAGGTAAGCCAAAAAGTGCACTTTTTTATACAAGCATGAATCCACAATTATGGATAAATTGGGATGAGGTAGAAGTGGCTAATAGTGCATGGTATCGACAATGGTTTGAGGGTGACGGTGGTGCGAGTTGGTATGGCTTTGCAATTCCAAATATCAAAAGCGTTGTTTCACGAAACTCTATTAGTGAAGAAAATATAACTACTTCAGAAGAAAAAAATTAAAATTTTAATAGGAGAAAATAATGAAACTAAGTAATTACGGTGAATTCCCTGCAAATATTCCAATGATAGCAGAAGATGAACTTTTTTTATATCCATTTATGATTGCACCACTTTTTTTAGGTGATAAAGATAATATTGCAGCCGCTACAAAAGCAATAGAAGATAACTCTTTGGTGCTTGTTTGCTCTACTAAACCTTCTCATGAGGGTGAGCGAAATTATGAATCATTGTATGATGCTGGAGTTGTTGGTGCGATTATGAGAAAAGTGGAGCTTCCAGATGGAAGAGTAAAAATTCTTTTTCAAGGTCTTGCACGAGCTAGAAGTTTATATGAGGTGGATAAATCACCATTGATAGCGCATGTAGATGTAATAGAAGCAACGAACTCAAACTCTCTCAAAGTGGATGCAATTTTGGAAGTGGTGCGGGAAAAAGTAAGAACTCTCTCAAGTGTCAGTAATTATTTTCCACCAGATTTGCTTAGAACTATTGAAGAAAATCATGACAATAACCGTATTATAGATTTGATTTGTAGCAGTGTCAAACTCAAAAAAGAGCAAGCATATAAATTATTTGTTGAGGTAGATACAGAAGAGAGATTTTTACATCTGATAGATTATTTGATTGATGAGATTGAAGCTAACAAATTGCAAAAAGAGATTCGTTCAAAAGTTCATACGCATATAGAGCAAGTCAACAAAGAGTATTTTCTTAAAGAGCAATTAAAACAGATTCAAAAAGAGTTGGGTACTGATACTGCAAGAGATGAAGAGATAGAAGAATACCGTAAAAAATGTGAAGCCAAAAAAGATAAAATGGGTGCAGAGGCATATAAAGAGATAAGTAAACAAATCGATAGATTTTCTCGCATGCACCCTGATTCTTCGGATTCATCCATGACACAAACTTATCTTGATTGGGTTTTAGAAATCCCTTTTGGAGAGGAATCAAAAAAATCGCTTAAAATATCCGATGTTGAAAAGCAACTCGATGAGGACCATTTTTCATTAGAAAAACCAAAAAAAAGGATAGTAGAATATTTTGCAGTGAAAGAACTTTTGGCATTGCGTGGCATAAAAGCAGAAAAAAGTGCTGGTGCAATTCTTTGTTTTTGGGGACCTCCTGGAGTTGGTAAAACTTCTTTAGCAAACTCGATTGCTACAGCACTCAAACGCCCACTTGTAAGAATTGCTTTAGGAGGTCTTGAAGATGTAAATGAGCTTCGAGGACATAGAAGAACTTATGTTGGGGCAATGCCAGGGCGTATTACGCAAGGACTGATTGATGCTAAAAAAATGAATCCTGTTATAGTTTTAGATGAGATAGATAAAGTGTCTCGCTCCCAAAGAGGTGACCCAACTTCGGCACTTTTGGAAATTTTGGACCCTGAACAAAACAAAGATTTTAGAGATTATTATCTTAATTTCAATATTGATTTGAGTAATGTTATTTTTATAGCAACTGCAAATGATTTGGCAAATATTCCAGCACCACTTCGTGATAGAATGGAGTTTATTGGTGTGAGTTCCTACACGCCACAAGAAAAATTTGAGATTGCCAAAAGATACCTCATTCCTCAAGAGCTTAAAAAACATGGGATTAAAGCTTCAGAACTTAGTATCTCAAAACCAGCACTTATTGAGTTAATTCATAGTTACACTCGTGAAGCGGGTGTGAGAAATCTTCGCCGTAGAATTGCTGACATGAGCCGAAAAGTGGCTAAACAAATACTTGAAAAATCAGATATTGGTAAAGTGACAGTTACACTTAAAAACTTAAAAGAGTTTTTTGAAAAAAGTGTTTTTGAAATTGAAAAAACAAATAAAATTCCAGTCATTGGTGTAGTCAATGGTTTGGCATGGACTGCTGTGGGCGGAGATGTCTTAAAGATAGAGAGTATTCGGATTAAAGGTAAAGGTGGCATGCAACTCACTGGAAGTTTGGGCGAGGTGATGAAAGAATCAGCAAGAATTGCCATGAGTGTTGTAAAAACTTTAATTGATACAAAACGGTTAAAAATCAGTGATGATAATATCCCAAAATCATTTAAAGAACAAGAAGATAAAATAGAAATTGACCCAAGCGAAGTGTATAAACGCTACGATTTGCACATTCATGTTCCAGATGGTGCAACCCCAAAAGATGGACCAAGTGCAGGAATTGCCATGGTAAGTGTGATTGCATCAATTTTAAGCTCTCAAAAAATTCGCTCTGAAATAGCCATGACTGGGGAAGTTTCACTGAGTGGAGATGTTTTACCAATTGGCGGACTCAAAGAAAAACTCATAGCGGCTCACAAAGCTGGCATGACAAAAGTGCTTATTCCTGCAAAAAATTATGATAGAGATTTAGAAGACATTCCAAAAGAAGTAAGAGATTCTATGGAAATTTTGGGTGTGAGTAGAATAGAAGAGGTTTTAAAACAGGTGCTTATTTAAATAAGCACTAAGTTTATTTTTTTGATTAAATCATCATTGCGAATTGGTTTCATCAAAAACTCATTTGCACCATACGAAAATGCTTCCTTTTTCTTTGTTTCATCTGTTGTGAGTACAATGATTGGAATTTGGCGGAGGTTAGTGTTGGCTCGTACTTTTTGAATCATTTCCAAACCTCCCATTATTGGCATTATCATATCCAAAAGAACGACATGAATATCGTCTCGTGATTTGAGGATGTCAATAGCATCTAAGCCATTTTTAGCTTCAATTACCTCTTTTACATCGCTATTTCTCATCAAAAAAGATTTTAATAATTTAAGGTTAATTCTATCATCATCTACAGTGAGAATGATTAAATCTTTTTTTAGCATTTTTGAGTCCTAAATAAATTTTTTTAACATGCGGTGAAGGAACTCTTTATTGATAAGATTATCAATAACTCCATCGACATTAGAAAGTTCTTCTTTTGATTTTTTGATTTTTGAATTATCAATTAGAACAAGTGCTGATTTTATTCTTTGTGTCATGTGTAATATTTTGTAATTTCTAGCGAATTTAGTGATGTCAAGCTCTTCAAAATCATCATCTAATAAGATTACTTTATAATAAAACTGTTGCATTAAATTTTCTAAATCTTTTTTTTGCGATGCTATTTCATAACTGTAGTGTAGTTGGGTTAAAATTTTTGTATACATCTTTAATTCAAAAGAGCTTTTTTTTGCTAAAAGAATATCTGCTTTGTACTCTAATTTTTTTATTTCCGGTGTCTCTGGTACATCTTCTTCTTCAATAATAAAATCAGCTAAAAAGTGAGTAAGTAAAGAGATTATTTCTGAGCGAACAAGTGGTTTTGTGGTATATTCGTCCAGTCCAGCATCTAAAAATCTTGCTCTGTCCCCTTTGAGTGCATTTGCAGTGAGTGCAATAATAGGAACATGGGGTTTATTATATGTTTGTTCATACTCCAAAATCTCTTGAGTGGCTTCAATCCCATCTAAAATTGGCATTTGAATATCCATAAATATAAGTTTGAAATCTTCATCTTTTCTTTTTTGAAACGCTTCTAAACCATTACTTGCAATAACAACACTCAAACCCAAATCTTCAAGTGTTCTTTTAATCAGTTTTTGGTTGATGGTATTATCTTCAGCAACTAAAACAGGAGCATTAAATTTTAAATTTTTTGTATTTATTTTTTTTCTTAGAGGCGTTATGCTTTTACTCATTGTCAATTTTTCATTATAACAAGTATTTAATATTTCTCTAAGCTTTGAAATATTGAGTGGTTCGTATAAAGTCTTGTAGATTTCAAGTTCCATGGAATCTATTTTTCGCATAAAAGAGGACTTTGCTAAAAGAATAACAGACTTCGGAAACTCTTCATATTTGTATAAAGTTTCTTCTGAAATAAAATCATAATCTACAATCATTAAATCAAAATCTTTCTCTTTTGGAACAATTTTTACTTTATCTAAATCTGTAAACATTTGATAATCTACACCAAAATAGTCTAAATAGGTACGAAGATAACTCTCTTGTTTTTTCTTTTTATGAGGTGATTCTAATATCAATGCATTTAACTTAAATGAAGTTGGTTCTTTTTTTTCTAAACTTCTCTCCGCTTCTTGAAAATCTAGTTCAAAAGAGAAAGTTGTGCCTTTGCCTACTTGACTATTAAGTGTGAGTTTTCCACCCATGAGTTCTACAAATCTGCTTGATATAGTAAGACCTAATCCTGTCCCTCCATATTTGCGTGTAATGGATACATCTGCTTGAGAAAACGCATCAAAAATCCTAGATTTTTGTTCTCTTGTTACTCCAATACCCGTATCTTGAATTTTAAAGGCAATACTTGTTATATTCATTTCATTTAAGTAAGAGTCTCTTTTGAGAATTTCAATATTAATTGCACCGCCATTAGGTGTGAATTTTACAGCATTTGAGAGGAGGTTAATGAGAACCTCTTTGATTTTTGTTGGGTCGCCTTTGAGTGTTTTGCTTAATGCTGGGTCAATGAAACATGCTAAATCTATCTGTTTTTCAGCTGCTCTTACTGCGTATAAATTTATAGCGTTTTCAAATACTGGAATAGGAACAAAGTCAGTATCTTCAATATCTATTTTATTACTTTCAATTTTAGATAAATCAAGAATATTATTGATAATTTCAAGTAAATTTTCAGAACTTTTTTCGATAATATCAATAAATTCCTGTTGTTCTTCATCTAATTTTGTATCTTTTAAAAGTTCTGTAAAACCTACAATACCATTTAAAGGAGTACGAATTTCATGAGACATATTTGCCAAAAACATAGATTTTGCTTGGCTTGCTTCTTGCGCGAAAGCTTTATCTGCTTTTATCTTTTCAATGATATTTTCTAAAAGGTTATATGCATGTATTGTCCCATCTTGGGTATGTAAGTCTACATGAGAGTTATTCTCATCTTGGGCTACTTTTTCCAATAAATTTTCTAAGTTGTTAATATTGTTTGTAATTTCATTTACGGTGTAATATCCAAGAATGAGTAAGAAAATTGAAACAAACCAAACAATTGCAACAAGAGTCATGAATGTAAAATTATTATTTATATGGTTTATATACGCATTGTATAAAAAATAACTTGACAATGAAAAGAGAACGGTGAGAGGCAAAAGACTTAGAAGTCTTAATCTGCTTTTTAATCCTATTCGCATGAAAAAACCTTATGGTTTTGAAATTTGTTTTAAAATAGTACGAATTCCATCAATAGAAATTTGAGCTGTTGAGGTTTCATGGGTAGCAAGTAAGCGGTCAATCTCTTTTGTAGCTTGTTTAATTCTCATATTTTCACTCATCCCTTTGAGTTTATGCGCATCGTTTTGCCATAATGCAGGATTATTATTTTTAATTGCTTCTTGAATTTTTTCTAATAACTTTGCACTATCTACTATATAATCATTGAAAAGTTCATTAAAAAATTCAGTATCAATCCCTATCTCTTTAGCAGCTAAGACTTTATTATATTCTCCACTAGATTGTGATGCAATTTCTTGAGGATTAATAAAAATTGCTTCATCTTTTGCATGTATTTTCTGATTTTCTGATGTATTGGTACTCTTTTGTGGTTTGTTTTCTTTGTTAATATCTATAAAAATAGCATCATCATAATCACGCCCTTCAATAGAATCATCAACTATAGATACGGGAGTAGGACTCTTTTTTATCTCTTCAACTACCGTATGGATGGAGAGTTTTGACATTATTGTATAAAATTGGTCTATATGCTCTTTGATTTCAAAAAGATTAGTGGAATTATTTGCGACTGTTAAAACTTCAAAAGCATCTTCTATGCGTAAATTAGCTGCAACTCCTTTGAGTTTATGGGCTAAACTTTTAGCTTCAGTTATATTTTCCTCTTCAAGAGCTTTATAAATATTACTTCTAAAATCATTTGCTTGAATCATGAAATCTTCAAGAAATTCTTCAATTAAATCGATAGGTAATCCTAACGCATCTGAAGCAATTCGAGGATTATAAATATAAATATTTTCTTCCTCTTGTATCACTTTTATCTCTTCAATTTTTTTCACTTTTAGAGAAATAGTAGGTATTGATTTTATCTCTTTTTCTGGAACATAATCTTGTGTATCTAAGATTAAATCAATTTTTGGTTCTATAGCTTTTTTTTCTTCTGGAATCGTTTTTATTTGAACTTTTGGTATCTCTACAATAATCGGTTCAATAACTTCTACCTCACGACCAAGTTCTAAAAGAGCATTTGAAATAGCAACTTCAGGTGGTTGTATTAAAGGCTCTTTTTCTAAATTTTGCCCCTCAAAAAGAGCTTTTTTCGTTGTACTTTTTTCTGGTTCTGGTAAGTGTTGGACATCTTTTAAGAGTTTATCAAGTTCATCAGTTGGGACAGCTGTAGGAGTTAAGAGATTGACAAGATAAGCTGGTCTGGAAGGGTTGTCTATTAAATAGATTGTTTTTATTTCTAGCATAGCTTTATAGTATTTGTTGTTTGCGTGTATAAGCACTTTAAACTCTTTTTTTAAACTATCATATATAATAAAATCTATCCAATGTGTATTGACAAAATTATGAATATATCCTGGAATTTTTATAAATAAATCAGCAAAATCTGCTGCTTGAGCTCGAAGTTCTGCTAAATTTTTAAAGCCGATTTTTTTTAAATCTTGTTCATCCATCCCTATAAACTCTTTTTGAAAATTATAAATTAACATCTAGTTCCCTTTTTCTTTAGTTATCATTTTTTTGTATAAGGCTTCATTTTCTGCAATATTCTTTCTTGAAGCAGGTCTTCTAGCTGAGATATAGCCACTAATCTCTTGATTATGATTATAGATAGGTATGATTTCTGTATCCATCCAATAATATTGCCCATTTTTTCGTAAATTTTTGACAATACCATTCCATGTTTGCCCCTGACTAATACTCTCCCACATTTGTTGAAATGTAGCTTTAGGTATATCTGGATGTCGGAGTATATTATGCGCAGAACCTAGAAGCTCTTCAATTGTATATCCTGAAACCTCACAAAACTTTTTGTTTGCAAAAGTGATAATCCCTTTTAAATCTGTTTGAGAGATGACAACTCTTCCATCATAAATATATTCTTCATTTGTAGGCATTATTTTGTCCATTTAAAAACCTCAGCTTTAAGTTCTTTCTAAACTATGAATAAGTTTGCAATTTATTGATTATTAGGCAGAATTTATATTTTTTTTAATATATCATAATAGACTAAAAATTTAACTTATTGATAAACATTTTTTATTGTGCTAGCGTCTTTTTGATTCAAAACAGAACTAATGTCTTCAATGCTTAACGATTTTAAAGCTTCAAAAGTTCCAAAATGGTTGAGAAGTTTTTTTATTTTTGCTTGTGATATTCCATGTAAAGTTAAAAGTTGCGATTCGTTATCAATTTTTAGTTTTGTCTTTTTATGAAAAGTGATGGCACTTCTATGTGCTTCATCTCGTAAATTTTGCACCCATTGGAGCCGTTTGTCATTTGGACTGAGTTTAAAACTTTCCTCTTTTGAATGTAAAATATCATGGGCTTTGCCTTTTGCACGATGAGATTTTGCATCAATTTTTTCTTTTGATATTGCAATGACATCTATAAAAACTCCATGAGAGTCTAAAATCTCAAGAGCTAATTTTAAAAGTGTCACGCCTCCATCAATTATCCATAAATCTGGTGGGGAATTTTTAGCAAAACTTGCAACTCTTCGGCTAAGAGTCTCACGCATTTGTGCATATTCATCTTTTGCCTCAAGATGGTAAGTTCGGTAGCTTTTTTTATCAAATGTTTCATTTTCATACACAACCATAGCACCCACAGTTGCCACTCCCGCCATGTGGGAATTATCAAAAATTTCTACTCTATTTGGAACTCTTTGGAGTGATAAAAGCTGTTGTATCTCAATAAGATGGTTTGAGATATTCTCTTTTTTATCCGCTTTTAAAAGCTCTTTTGCATTTAAAATTGCCAACTCGATTAAATGTTTTTTATCTCCTCGTGATGGAACGATAATAAGTGCTTTTTTTTCAAAAAGTGTTGTTAAATACTCTTCGATTATCTCTAATCCATCAAATTTTTTCATCACTAAAATTGGAGCAATAATAGGCGGTTTTTCTTTATTATAAAAATCAAGCAAAACCCTTTGGTAAAATTCATCCTCATCATACCCATCTAGAAGCTGTATAAAATCATGGGAAGAGGAGATAATTTTGCCATGCCTCATAAATAATCGAACAACAACTGCACGGGTTTGGGAATGGTGTAAAACAAAAATATCATAATTTTCATCACTAGCAAAATCAATTTCGCTTTTAATCTCTGAGCGGTTTATTCTCTGTATTCTATCTCGAATTTCTCCAGCTTCTTCAAAGCGCATAGCTTCGGCATACAAACTCATCTTTTGAGTGAGTTTATTGAGAAGCGTTTTTTTATTTAAAATTAATTCATAGGCTACATCAAGTTCTTTTTTGTATTGCTCATGTGAGATGTCAAATTCACAAGGAGCAAGACATTTATCTATCTGATAATATAAACACGCTTTTTTTGATGTAAGACAGGCTTTTTTTTGCACCAATTTACAAAGTTCATAAATAGAATCCAAAATATCGTTTGCACCAATAGAATAAGGACCAAAATAGGTGATATTTGCACTTTTGATAATTTTACGAGTGCTATCAAATCTTGGATATTTTAAAGAGTTGTCAATATAAATATAAGGGTAAGTTTTATCATCACGAAGCAAAATATTGTATTTTGGACTAAGTTGTTTTATAAGTGAATTTTCCAAAATCAAAGCATCATGTTCTGAATTGACAACAATATAGTTCAAAGAGGTAGTTTGCAAAATCATTTTGGTAATTCTGGTTGAGAGGTTAGGATTTGGTTTAAGATTGGGTGTAAAACTAAAATAGCTTTTGACTCTATTGGCAAGATTCTTTGCTTTGCCAATATAAAGAAGATGCCCATCTTTGTCAAAATATTGGTATATTCCAGCTTCTTTTGGGAGTTGTTGTATTGTTTGTTCGAGTGTCATGTTTTTTTCTTTTCTTTTATGATTGTTTGGATACTTTCTAAAAGTGCATAGAGCTTTTCATCATGAACTTGAATATCAAAATTTCCAGTTGCTCTTTCTATGTAAGAAACCATTTTGATTGTCTTAATAGGTTCCAATGGTTCATATATAACAAATGCTTTAATATCATTTATTCGTGTTTGGCTACACTCCTCTGGGCTTATAAGCTTTAACAAGCTTTTAATATGTTCTATATTATTATCAAACTCTTGTTTGCCTCCGGGATGTGCAAGAACAAAAGTAAGGATGTCGTTTTTTATATATGCAAACTTAATCATCTTTTCGAGTCCATATATAAATAGAGATTGTATTTTCTTAATGCATGCATATTTTGAGAGCTTAGAAAATTGAGGTTTATTTTGAAGCGAAGTAATAATTTGATTGGCATTTTTCATGCGACAATTATAGCGATTTTATTGCTTAGTTTAAGTGGTTGCGGATATAAAAAAGCTCCGTATTATCTCGAAAAAGCACCTGTTGCTGATAAGAATGTAGATTTTATTATCAAAAAGTCTACAGATAAAAATGAAACACGAGAGTGAATGAAATGAAATATGATGTAATCATAGTGGGTGCTGGTGTTGCAGGTTTGTATGCGGCTATGAATTTACCCAAAGACAAAAAAGTGCTTGTTATTAATAAAAGAGAAGCTTTTAAATGTAACAGTTTTTACGCTCAAGGTGGTGTAGCGCTTGCTGTTGATAAAGCAGATGTAGCTTTGCATGTGCAAGATACTCTTGATGCAGGTTCTGGACTTTGTAGCGAAGATGCGGTTGATGTGTTGAGTCAAAATTCAAGAAAAGTTATTGATGACTTGATAAATCGTGGTTTTAAATTTGACACTGATAAAGCAGGAAATCTTCTTTATACAAAAGAGGCAGCGCACTCAAGAGAGCGTATTTTACATGCAGGTGGCGATGCAACAGGGAGATATTTACACTACTTTTTATTAGAAAACAATCCACATGCGCAGTTATCTAATGCAAGAGTGGTGGATTTACTGATTAAAGATGGGGAGTGTTATGGCGTTACAGTGCTTGACCATCGAGAACGAAGAAATATATACGCAAATCATGTTATTTTAGCAAGTGGTGGTGTTGGTTCACTTTTTGAGTACCATACCAATGCTCCATGTATTAGTGCTGACATGCAAGGGCTTTGTGTTTTAAAAGGGATAGAGCTAGAGCGTATGGAGATGTTACAGTTTCATCCAACTGTATTTGTAGATAGTGATAATGCCCAAAAATTGCTTTTAACGGAAGCACTCAGAGGCGAGGGTGCAACTATTGAAGATGAAAATGGGAAAAGATTTTTATTTGATTATGATGAGCGTGGAGAACTCGCATCTCGTGATATAGTGAGTAAAGCGATTTATGAGTATTCTAAAGAAACAGGCTCTAAAGTATATCTCTCATTTAAAAATTTCGACCATGTTTATTTTACACAGAGATTCCCAAATATTTATAAAAATTTAAAAGCTTTAGGTTTTGATGTTCCTGCACAAAGAGTTCCAATCTCTCCTGCTTTTCATTATGCAATAGGTGGGATAAAAACAGATTTAAATGCTCGTGTTCCAACTATAAAATCACTTTATGCAATTGGTGAAGTTGCTTCTACTAGAGTCCATGGGGCAAATAGACTTGCTTCTAATTCACTTTTAGAGG
Organism: Sulfurimonas crateris; assembly: GCA_945883795.1. Classification (GTDB taxonomy): domain Bacteria; phylum Campylobacterota; class Campylobacteria; order Campylobacterales; family Sulfurimonadaceae; genus Sulfurimonas; species Sulfurimonas crateris_A. Next base: position 12,673 of record CAMCYC010000011.1, read on the forward strand.
GTTTGGTGTTTGCAAAAAATGCAGTTATAGATATTTTAAATAATCCTTATCAAAAAAACTTTGTAGAGTTTGAAGTTATAGATGAGGTGATGAGTTATAAAGAAGATAAGGCAAAAAAGAATTTTCTCCGCCGTCTTATGTGGGAAAATGTATCAATTGTAAGAACAAAAAAAGGTTTGAATGAAGCATTGCAACAAATTAATGCTCTTTTAAAAGAAAAAATAGGTAAACTACTCCGATTTCGTTTATTAACCGCACAAGCAATAGTGATGTCTGCACTAGCAAGAGAAGAGTCAATAGGCGTACATTTTATAAAAAAGGACAATAATGATTAAATTATTGGTGATGCTAATGCTAAGTATTAGTTTAACATATGCAAGTTCTGGGGCTGTCAGTGAATTGAGTCCAGACTTAACTTATACATGGGTAGGATTGCTTTCCCTAGTAATTTTTGTTGTGGCTTATTATTTTGTTGCAACAGAAGAAAAATATCATATCGACAAGGCTAAACCAGCTTTATTTGCAGGTACATTTATGTTTATTCTGATTGCAGGATACTATGCAGTTCATGGTTTAAATATGGAACTTGTAAATACTGAAGTTGAACACCTTATTTTAGAAATTGCGGAGATTTTCTTCTTCTTATTTGTTGCCATGACCTATATTGAGACGCTTATACACATGAATGTGTTCGAGAAACTCAAATATAACTTGATTTCAAAAGGTTATAATTATAGAAAATTATTTTGGTTCACTGGATTTTTAGCATTTTTTATTTCACCAATTGCAGACAATTTAACAACTGCACTCATCCTTTCTACTGTTTTAATTACAATTGAGAGAAATAATAAAGCGTTCTTAGTTCCAAGTGCAATTAACATTGTTGTAGCTGCAAATGCTGGTGGTGCGTGGAGCCCTTTTGGCGATATTACAACCCTTATGACTTGGACTGCAGGTAAAGGTGATTTTGTTGATTTCTTGTATTTATTTCCAGCAGCAATTGGGGGTTATTTAGTGACAGCATATCTTTTAAGTAGATTTGTACCTCAAACGCAACCAAACTTTGATGTTTCTACGGAAAAAGTACCTGAAATTATGCATGGTGGAATAAATGTAGTTTATCTTGGTTTATTTACAATTATCGCAGCAGTAATTGCGCATCAAGTGCTTCACATGCCAGCTATGTGGGGTATGATGTTTGGTCTTGCTATTTTAAAACTTTATTCCCATTGGTTAAAACAAAAACATAATTCAAAACTTAATATTTTTGAATCAATGAGTAAAATAGAAAATAATACATTGTTATTTTTCTTCGGTATTTTAGCTGCTGTAGGTGCTTTGTACTTTATAGGTTGGTTAGGTTTAGCGTCAGTTGTATACCATCCAGATGTTCTTGGACCAACTTGGTCAAATATCGGTGTAGGTTTCTTGTCTGCAATTGTAGATAATGTTCCTGTTATGAGTGCTATTTTAAAAGCAAATCCAGACATGGGTGTTGACCAATGGATGTTAGTGACTATGACAGCTGGTATTGGTGGTTCACTCATTAGTTTTGGTTCTGCTGCTGGTGTTGGTGTTATGGGTAAACTTAAAGGTATTTATACTTTTGGTTCACATATGCAAATGTCATGGACAATTTTGGCTGGTTATATTGTTTCTGTACTTATCTGGTATTTTCAATTTGAGATTTTAGGTCTCCACTAAATTCAATCTTAATTTAGTTTATTGTATCCTTTTGCTAGTGAAAGGGTACAATCTTTCTTCAAGCCATTTTCGGCACACTTCAAACATTCTTATACAAGGGCTTTCAAATGACAAATGTCAGTATCATAGTTTTAGATTTCGGCTCCCAATATACACAGCTTATAGCTCGTCGTCTTCGTGAAGATAAAATTTATTGTGAAATTCTTCCTTACCATACAAAAATAGAAGATATAAAGGCAAAAAATCCTAAAGGAATTATCTTAAGTGGTGGTCCATCTTCTGTTTATAACAAAGATGCTTATGAAGTTGATAAAGGTGTTTATCAAATGGGCATTCCCGTTCTTGGTATCTGTTATGGGATGCAAAGAATTGCCGTTGATTTTGGCGGTAGTGTTGTGCGTTCAAGTCACCATGAATATGGAAAAGCTGAACTGAGAATAGTCGTAGATGTTGGAGAAAACTGTTCTCCACTTTTAGAAAATTGTGATGATGGTCGTACTGTTTGGATGAGTCATAGCGATAAGGTCGATATTCTTCCAGAGGGATTTGTGTCTATTGCTACATCTGAAAATTCACCTTATGCAGCAATTGCAAATGAGCAAAAACGGGTATATGCGATGCAATACCATCCAGAAGTGCAACACTCAGAAGAGGGTTATTTAATGCTTCGTAACTTTGCAAAAAATATTTGTGGAGTGAGCGAAAAATGGAAAATGGAGCATTTCTTAAAAGAACAAATAAAATCAATCCGCCAAAGAGTTGGAAAGGGTAAAGTGCTTTGTGGATTAAGTGGTGGTGTTGATAGCTCAGTTGTTGCAGCTATGCTTTATGAAGCAATAGGAGACCAACTTGTTCCTGTTTTTGTGGATAATGGACTTTTAAGAAAAGGTGAACGGGAACAAGTTGAAGATGTTTTTAAAATCAATCTTAAAGTGCCTTTGGTTGTTATAGATGCAAGAGCAAATTTTTTAGGCAAATTAGCGGGTGTAAGCGACCCTGAAACAAAAAGAAAAATCATTGGACATACTTTTATAGAAGAGTTTGAAAAAGAAGCAAAAAAACATGACGGGATTAAGTTTTTAGCACAAGGAACATTGTATCCTGATGTTATTGAATCTATTTCTGTTAATGGTCCATCGGAAGTGATTAAATCGCACCATAATGTAGGTGGTTTACCTGATTGGATGGATTTTGAGCTTATTGAGCCTCTTAGAGAACTTTTTAAAGATGAGGTGCGTAAAATCGGTCTTGAACTTGGTTTGCCAAAAGAGATGATTAACCGCCATCCATTCCCCGGACCAGGATTAGCTATTAGAATCATGGGAGATGTGAATGAAGCAGATTTAACTATTTTGCGTGAAGCAGATGCTATTTTGCTAGAAGAACTCAAAGCAAGTGGTTATTATGCTAAAACATGGCAAGCATTTGCAGTGCTTTTAAATGTAAAATCTGTGGGTGTCATGGGTGATAACCGTACTTATGATAATACTGTAGCTGTAAGAGTTGTTGAAGCAGTGGATGGCATGACGGCGACTTTTGCATATCTTCCTCATGATTTATTAGAGAGAATTTCTCGTAGAATTATTAATGAAGTAGATGGAATTAACCGTGTGGTTTATGATATTAGTTCAAAACCACCAGCAACAATAGAATGGGAATAGAGATTTAATCTCTATTTTCGACCATGTCAAAACCTATTTATCTTTTTTCAATTTCATCACATCCCAAAGCGGTCAGTATCACTTCTCTTGGTATTATACTTTTAAAACCAATGATAGATTTTAATCAATATGATTATCTCATTCTCACCTCAAAACAAGCTAGCGAAGCACTTAAAGAATATAAAAAAAATGATTACATCACAAAAAAAGCACTTTGTGTATCAAAACAAAGTGCAATTGCTTATGAAAATATTGGGGGAACAATTTTGGATATAGGCAGTGGCTACGGAGAAAATTTATCACTAAAAATAGAGCAATATCCAAAAGAGAAACGATGGCTTTATTTAAGAGGCGAAATTGTAGCTTCAGATTTTGTGCAAAGATGCAAAGAAGAGGGACATACTATAGATGAAGCAATCATGTACAAAAGTGAATGTTCACAAGATATTTTACATGCTAGAATAGAAGAAGATTCTATACTCATTTTTACTTCCCCCTCAAGTGTAGAATGTTTTTTAAAAACTCATGTAATATCTTCTCTATCAAAAGTTATTGTCATTGGAAAAACAACTGCAAAAGCTTTGCCAAATAACACACCCTATATTCTCTCACATGAAACAAGTATTGAAAGTTGTATTCAAATTGCACAAAATCTCTAAAATATCTTCATTCCGATGAGTATTTCAAAGAAAAATCAAGTATCATTTTTGTATAATACTCTCTTAATCTGGGTAGTTCGACCTATCGCCTATATGAGGGTTCTACATTTTCAAATGGTGAACTAGTAGAATTTTCGTGTGCCGGTGCTATCGTTTGAGATAAGTTTACTCTGTCGAGATACTGCCGCCGTTAGAAGTTCTCTCTTCACCCTACTACGGCTTTTTAGAACCAAGCCAATTGCGAGACGGCTACTCGGGTTATCTTAAAAATATTTAGCTATTGCATTTTGATGTACTAACTAAATGTTTTAAATCACATGGAGAATAGATGAAAATATTAATTTTAGGGAGTGGTGGTAGAGAATTTTCTATAGCCCGTGCAATTTTAAATGAAAATGAATCGCATGAACTTTTTTTTCAACCAGGAAATGGTGCTACAACTACTTTAGGAATGAATTTAAATATTAAAGATTATAATGATTTAGCAAATTATGCAAAAGAAAATTCTATTGAGTTAACAATAGTAGGACCTGAAGGTCCTCTTGTAGATGGAGTTGTTGATATTTTTAAATCCCATGGTTTGGTTATTTTTGGACCAAGCAAAGAAGCTGCACAACTTGAAGGCTCAAAAGTTTATATGAAAAACTTTTTAGCAAAATATAATATTCCAACTGCACGCTACATTGAAACAGACTCTATAGAAGATGCCTTTAAATTTACAAATACTCTTAATGCTCCAATCGTTGTAAAGGCAGATGGACTTTGTGGTGGTAAAGGTGTGATTATTGCACAGTCCCATGACGAAGCAAAAGTCGCAATATCTGAAATGTTAAGTGGTAAAAGTTTTGGTGATGCTGGTTTAAAAGTTATCATTGAAGAGTTTTTGGATGGCTATGAGCTTTCCATGTTTGCTGTGTGTGATGGGCAAGATTATATTCTTCTTCCCGCTGCGCAAGACCATAAAAAATTACTCGATGGTGACAAAGGTCCAAATACTGGTGGCATGGGTGCTTATGCTCCAACACCTTTAGTAGATGAAAAATTGTATCAAAAAGTAAGAGAGAGAATAATTCGTCCAACTTTGGATGGGATGAAAAACGAGAATGCCCCATTTGAAGGTGTCCTTTTTATTGGAATTATGGTTGTAAATGGTGAGCCGATTACATTAGAATTTAATGTTCGTTTTGGTGACCCAGAGTGTGAAATTTTGATGCCACTTATGACTTCAAGTGTGAGTGATATGTTTTATAAAGCGGCAACTAAGAGATTAGGGGAAATAAAAGTGGAATTTTCTTCACAATTTGCAGTAGGCGTTGTGATGGCGAGCGAAAATTATCCCTATAAAAATTCTATTCCTGCTGAAATTATTGTAGATGAAGTGCATCATGAAGAGATAGAAAAATATACACATATTTCTTATGCAGGTGTGAGCATGGAAGATGAAAAATTGTATGCTGATGGTGGAAGAGTTTTGGTTTGTGTTGGTCTTGGAGATAGTATTAAAGAAGCTAGAGACAGAGCTTACATGCGATGTGGACAAGTTCATTTTGCTGGTAAAAAATTGCGTACAGATATCGCATATCAGGCACTTCTCTAGATGGATAAAGAGTTAGAAAATATTTTACATCGAGAAAATATAACGCTAGCACCGATAAAAAAAAGAGCAACTGCTTTTTTTATAGATGAGATGCTTTTATCTATTTTATTGATTGTGGCATTGTGGGATTCTTTTACAAATGCTCAAACTATGGAGGAGATGATAAATCTCACGAACTCTTTTGTATTAGAGTATATGGCTATGAAGATAATTTATCAAGCTTTTTTTGTGATGCAATATGGTGCTACGCTTGGTAAAATAATTATGAAAATTAGGGTTATAGAGATACAAACACTTGTAAATCCAACATTTACCATCTCTTTAAATAGGGCAATATTCCGTGTAATAAGTGAGATGTTATTTTATCTTGGCTTTTTATGGGGGATGTTGGATAAATCACGCCAAGCTTGGCATGATAAAACAGCTAAAACTTTAGTGGTCAATGTTTAAACTCCTTTTTGTATTCATGATGCTTGTTCTCACTCTTTATTCGAGTGACAAGGTAGAGCTATATGCTGGTTCTATAGAATCCAAAGATAATATTATAGAAGCTATGGGTGGAGTAAGTGTTATTTATAGAGATTATATCTTAAATGCTACAAGTGCAGTTTATAATAGAAATACACAAGATTTAGAGCTTTTTGGAAATGTGCATGCTTTAAGTGGAGTAAATTATAAACTTTTAGGGGAGAGAGCCAAATTGAATTTGGCGAATAAAGAGCGAACTTTTCAACCTTTTTTTATGCTTGAAAAAAAATCAAATGTTTGGATTAGTGCGGATGAGGGATATTCCAAAGATAAAGATACAAAAATTTCATCAGGTATCGCAAGTGGCTGTAACCCTGCTAATCCATTATGGAAAATGAAATTTTCCTCTTCAGAATATAACACAGATTCAAAGTGGCTGAGTCTTTATAATATGAGACTTTTTATTTATGATATTCCTGTTTTATATACTCCATATTTTGGATATTCACTCGATACAAAAAGAAGAACGGGACTTTTAATCCCTGTTCTTGGCTTGTCCGATTTAGAGGGTATTTATTATGAACAACCTATTTTTGTGGCTGAACAGAATTGGTGGGATTTGGAGTTTAGACCTCAAGTAAGAACAAATCGTGGTTATGGTGGTTATAACACTTTTCGGTTTGTTGATAGTTATAATTCTAGTGGTGAAGTTACAACGGGTTATTTTAAAGAAAATCAAAGTTATTTTGATGAACAAAAGCTTGCCCATGACACACATTATGGTTTTAATTTTAAGTACAACAACACAAATATTATAAATGATTGGCTAGGTGTAAATTTAGAAGGGCAATCTGGTCTTTTTGCTGATTTAAAAAGCATGAATGATGTTGATTACATTAACCTTTCAACAAATGATACAACCATTAATTCTACAGCAACACAACAATTTTCAAGAATAAACCTTTTTTACAATACAGATAAGGATTATTTTGCTACATATTTGAAATATTATAAAAATTTAACGCTAGAAAATGATGAAAATACACTTCAAAAATTACCAACACTTCAATATCATCACTATTTAGAAACTTTTTTAGATAACCATTTGCTTTATAATATTGATTTACAAACCACAAATATAAATAGAGAGATTAATAAAAGAGTGGTGCAAACTGATGTAAAAATACCTATAACACTTCAAACTTCAACCCTTGATGAATATTTGAGTTTGAGTTATGAAACTGCTCTTGCAGCACAACACTCCAATTTTCGAGGTACAGAAGAGGTTTTTACTGGGGATTATAAGAATGGATATTTTGCACGCTATTATCATGTTCTCTCAGAATCTACACAATTAACAAAAGCGTATGAAGATTATACGCATGTTATTGGCTTTGGTTCAACATTAACTTTAGTAGGTGCAGAGGTTCAAAATGGATTTTATGATGATATAAAAGATTTTTGTTCCAAAATAGAGAATCAAGATAACCCGCAATGTGAGTTTTATAATATACCTACTATAACAGAGTATGCAAAAGTTAATTTTTCACAGTATCTTTTTGATGCTCAAAACAAACAGCTTTTATATCATAAATTGTCTCAAATTATTAACAATACAAAAGGTTCAAATCAGTTAGGAATTTTAGAAAATGAGCTTGATTATCAAGTGACCGATAGCATAAACTATTACAATAACCTTTTTTATAGCTATTTAGAAAATTCTTTTTCAAAAACTTTTAATGAGATTTCATATAATGCAGAAAAATTTACTATCCATTTGTCTCATTTGTATAAAGATACATTTTTAGCATCGACTTCGATATACACTCCTTATACAAGCTATCTAACATCTAGTGCAAGATATAATTATAATGAGCATTATTCTTATCATGTAGCCTATAATTATGATATAGAGAGTAGTTTAAAAAAAAGTATAGAAGTTGGATTTATGTATACAAAGCGATGCTGGGATTTTGGGATAAGATATTTAGAAAATGTACGGCCAATTTTAGGCGAAAGTTCATCCTCTTTTATAAATGATAAATATATCTTTTTTACTATAGCATTAAGACCTTTCATGACATCTGTTAGAGGGAATGATTTTAGTGTTAGACTTCCTTAAAGGATTGAATTTTTGAAAAAATATAAACATATTTTAAAAAATCGCAAAGATGCTGCTATAAAATTGATGGATGTTATTCCTATGCAAAAGTTAAAAGAGGATGCATGGAAAATTGTAGCTGTATCCAATGGTGGATTGGAACTTGCTTCATTTTTGAAGGGCAAAAATAGCTTAGATTTTTTATTTTCTGAACCTATATACGCACCAAATAACAAAGAGTGCGAGATTGCTAGAGTGACTGAAAAAGAGGAGATAGTTATTAATGAAGAACTTGTATATTCATTTGGTATACAATACGATTATATCTATGGTGAAGCACATAGAAAGCATGAAGAACAGATTTTAAGCTCTATTTATCAGTATAGAAAAGGGCGACCTTTTGTATCTATGCGAGATGAAATTGTTTTATTAGTTGATGATGGGAGTGAAACAGGTTTAAAATTTATGGCAGCTTTAAAAACTATTTTGGGAATGAAACCAAAAGCAGTTTATATAGCAGTTCCAGTTATACCAGCTGATGTTTTGGAGTTATTGGAGCCATATTCTGATGACATATATTGTCTCCATGAGATAGGTGATTATGTCCAAACATCTCTTTATTATGAAGAGTTTGAAGATATAGATGAAGAAAGAATAGAAAAATTACTTGAGGAAAAATAATGAAATATGATGTAGAAATAGAATTAAAAAATAAAAAAGAAGAGTATTCTTTTGGAGCTGTAGCAAAACAAGCAAATGGCGCCGCATGGCTTAAGTCGGGCAATACTGTAATTCTTGCAACAGTTGTAATTGATGAAACAGAGATTGTAAAAGATGATTTTTTACCTCTTACTGTACAATATATAGAAAAATCATACGCTGCTGGAAAAATTCCTGGTGGATTTTTTAAACGAGAAACAAAACCAAGCGATTTTGAAACACTTACTTCTCGTATAGTTGACCGTTCTCTTCGTCCACTTTTTCCAAAAGGTTTTGGATACCCAACACAAATAACTATCATGGTTTTAAGTGCTGATAAAGAGGCAGATTTACAAGTTTTAGCTCTGAATGCTGCCTCTGCTGCTCTTTATATTTCTGACATAGATATTAACACATCAGTTTCTGCTATAAGAGCGGCAAAAGTAGATGGTAAATTAATTCTTAATCCAACCATGTCAGAACTATCAAATTCAACTCTTGATTTATATCTCTCAGGAACTGCAGAAGATTTATTGATGATTGAGATGAGAACATTTGGAAGTGAAGAAATATCTACTAATGAGATGTTTATAGACCCAATTCTTGACCCAGCTATGGGGATGAATATTATCACTTCTCATGTATCTAACGCAATGCCAGAAGAGGAGTTGATAGAAGTTTTTCAAAAAACGGAAGAGCTTTTATTTGCAACAAATACTCAATACGAAAATGCATTTGCACCTTACAAGAAAAAGACTTTAAGTATAGAATATAAAGCACATATTTTGAATGAAGAACTGGTTTCTTACATACAAGAGCATCATGTGGCAGATATTAAATTGGCTGTAAATCACATGGCAAAATCTGAACGCTCAACGGCATTAAGACAACTAAGAAAAAAAATAATAACAGAAAATATTGACTGGATAGAAATTGAATTAAAAGATGCAATTGAGACAGTAAAACGGGAACAAGTAAGAGCACAAATTTTGAATGAAAGAGTGCGTGCTGATGGTAGAAGTTTAACACAGATTAGACCTATTTCAATTGTGACAAATGTACTTCCAAGTGCGCATGCATCTTGTTTGTTTACTCGTGGAGAAACACAAGCTTTGGTGGTTCTTACAATGGGTGGACCAAAAGATGCCCAAATGTTTGAAAATTTAACAGACGATGGAACTCAAAATGAGAATTTTATGGTTCATTATAACTTCCCAGGTTTTAGTGTTGGTGAAGCTTCTCCAATCATGGGAACAAAAAGAAGAGAACTCGGTCATGGTAATTTAGCAAAAAGAGCATTAGAACCTATTTTGGATTTAGATGGTCAGACAATCCGTTTGGTCTCCGAGATTTTAGAATCAAACGGTTCTTCTTCTATGGCAACCGTATGTGGTGGCTACATGGCACTCAAAGCTGCTGATGTAAATACAAGCGATGTGATTGCTGGAATTGCGATGGGTATGGTAAGCCAAGGGGATAAGTATGCAATTCTCTCAGATATTATGGGACTTGAAGACCATGATGGAGATATGGACTTTAAAGTGACAGGTTCAAAAAATGGGATTACTGCAATGCAAATGGATATTAAACTCGGTGGCATAAGTCTGGATATCCTCAAAGAAGCATTGTATCAAGCAAAAGAGGGAAGAGCGCATATTATTGACATTATGATTGAATCTGAGACTAAAATAGAGTTTAATGATGGTGTTTTACCAAGTATTGACCTTTTTCATATTGACCCTAGTTTCATTGGTGAGATTATTGGTCAAGCAGGAAAAACAATTCGTGAAATAATTGAAAAATTTGAAGTAGCAATTGATATAGATAAAAAAGATGGAAAAGTAAAAGTAACTGGTAAAAATAAAAAAGGTGTAGCAGCAGCTCGTCAACATATTGAAGGGATAACAAATACTCCAAAAGCAGCTAAAATCAAGTATGAAGTTGGAGATAAACATGAAGGGACAGTAAAGAAAATCGTTGACTTCGGTGCATTCGTAGAGCTTCCAGATGGAACAGATGGTCTTTTACATATTTCGAAAATCTCTAATGAAAGATTTGATAAAATTAGTGATGTTTTAAAAGAGGGTCAAAAAATTACAGTAGAAATTTTAGAATTCAAAGGGAGTAAAATCTCTTTAGGCAGAGTGTAAAAAAAAATTGACATCAGAAAGAGAGATATTTTCTATTTTTTAGTAAATATCTCTTTCATTTCAACTATAATTTATAACTTTTTCTGTAGAATTCCCAAACAATTTCTAGTAGGGAAATAGTTTCATTTATGTTACTATTGCTATTTTAAAAAAAATAGTTACGCTAGCCGAACGGTATTGTAATAATTTATGGGAGAAATATATATGAAAAAAGTTATTTTCTTAATGTTAGCACTTAGTGTTGCTGCATTCGCAAATGATGGTGAGGTTGCAAACCAAACTCTTAAAGCATACTCAATGATTGCTGCTGGTCTTGGTCTTGGTCTTGCTGCTCTTGGTGGAGCAATCGGTATGGGTCATACTGCAGCTGCTACAATTGCTGGTACTGCAAGAAATCCAGGTCTAGGTGCAAAACTTATGACTACAATGTTCATCGCTCTTGCAATGATTGAAGCACAAGTTATTTATGCACTTGTAATTTCTCTTATCGCTTTATATGCGAACCCATATTTAGGTTAATAAAACTTAGGTATACTTATGCCAGTCCTTTTGGATTGGCTACTTATGCGGTCGTGGTGGAACGGTAGACACGCTACCTTGAGGTGGTAGTGCCTTACGGGTGTGGGGGTTCAAATCCCCCCGACCGCACCATTTTTAAAAATCACAAATCTTCTTTTTTAAAAACTCCTCTTTTTTTTACTTTCATGAATAAATTCTAAGCAACAATTATTTGATATTATTATTTTATTATAGTAAAATCGTTTCCTTTAAAAGGATTTTGAATGAAAATAGCAAAGAATGTTACAGAGCTTATCGGCAATACACCCTTAGTGAGATTAAACACTCCTTCTAAACTTACAGGCGCAACCATTTTAGGTAAATGTGAGTTTATGAACCCAACAAGTTCAGTCAAAGATAGAATTGGTTTCAACATGATTAGACGAGCTCAAGAGGCTGGGCTGATTACAGAAAATACCACAATTATAGAACCCACAAGCGGTAATACAGGTATCGCCTTAGCAGCAAACTGTGCTGCACAAAATTTAAAACTGATTCTTACTATGCCAGATTCTATGAGTATTGAGCGGAGAAATCTTCTTAAGGCGTTTGGTGCTGAACTTATTTTGACTCCTGCCGCACAAGGGATGAAAGGTGCTATTGCTAAGGCTGAGGAGCTTCAAAAAAATACACTAAATAGTATTATTTTACAACAATTTCAAAATAAAGCAAATCCTGAAATTCACATGCTCACAACTGCTCAAGAGATACTTCGTGATACAGAAAAACAGATTGATGTATTTGTAGCCGCAGTTGGAACAGGTGGAACACTTACAGGAACTTCTAAAATTTTAAGAGAAGAGATTCCTAGTATCAAAATTTTTGCAGTTGAGCCACAAGATTCTCCTGTTTTATCAGGTGGAAATGCTGGTTCACATAAAATTCAAGGTATTGGTGCTGGATTTATTCCTGATATATTAGATGTCACAGTGTATGGTGAAGTGATAAAAGTAAGTAATGAAGATGCTATTAAAACAGCAAAAATGTTAGCTCGTAAAGAGGGTTTACTTGTTGGAATTTCGGCTGGTGCAAATGTTTGGGCAACAATGCAAGTAGCACAAAGAGAAGAGTTTGCTGGTAAAACTTTAGTAACAATTCTTTGTGATACTGGTGAGCGATATTTAAGTACATCATTATTTAGTGAAGAATAGTTTTCTTGAAACCATCAAATGTGTTGATGGAAAAATTTTTAATCTTGGATATCATCAAGAAAGATATGAAACAGTGTTGAATTCTCTTGGTATAAAAGATATTAAAAAACTTGAAAATTATATAGAGGCTCCAAAAATAGGTGTTTTTAGATGTCGTTTGGTTTATAGTTTAGATGAAATGAATGTTTCTTATCATGAATATAAAAAAAGAGAGATATCTTCATTAAAGATTATTTTTGATAATGAAATTGATTATTCGATGAAATTTACACATAGAGATGAAATCGATAAACTATACGCTCAAAGAGCGGATTGTGATGATATTCTTATAATTAAAAATTTACTTGTTACAGATACCAGTATTGCTAATATTGCTTTTTATAAAGACAATAGATGGATTACACCAAAAAAACCGTTGTTAGAAGGGACAACAAGAGCTAGGCTTTTGAATGAGGGGAAGCTTATCAAAGCAGATATTAAAGTCCAAGAGTTACGAAGTTTTTCAAAAGTGGCACTTTTGAATGCTATGATAGATTTTGATATACTTGATACATGTACATTTTTGATATAATTATATTTTAAGTTTATAATCCAAAAAGGAGATGCTTTGTTAGACAATGTAATACAAGACAGTGGTTTTGCCTCTTTGATGCAAAAAAATATTAGAGAATTGATAATTCTTTTTTTTGAAAAAGAACAAAATTTTGGAATTTTATGTAGTATTGAAAATGTCTCTTTTGACCCAAAATTACCTGATAGTATCAATTCGGAATTTCGTTCTTTAACTCTTTTTTTCTTAGCTGGTTATACTTTCGAAACGGCTAGAATTACTGATGACATGTTAGTTTTTGAAGCGGGATTTGGTCCAGATAATTTTGGTAGTTTGGTGAGTGTTCCACTTTTGAGCATTATGCAAATTATTATAGATGAAACACCTGTTTTTATTAATTTAGCGAGTAGAAAAATCAAAAGAGTAGTTGAGAAAAAAGCGGATAATCATGGAGTTAAGAATTCTATGGCTTCGTTTTTATCAAATCCAGAAAATTCTAAATTTATTAAAAAGTAAGGAGTTTTCCTTACTTTAAACTTTGTTGAGAGATAACAAATAGTTAACAACATTATCTATAAATGCGTCGTGTTTTCTTTCTTTTGAATAAGCGATATAAAATTTTCTTTCTATTTTATAGTTTTTTAATCTTGATTCAAAAAGTCTTCCTTCTTTTATTTCTTGTTGAATTACATGGCGAGACATGATTGAAACAAGTGGTCTTGAAGCATTTTTATCTGAATGTAAAACTGATTCTTTGATAGCTGTTGGACTACCTAAAACAGCTAGTACATTGAAATTACTACATTGTACACCCATCTCTTCAAAAATATCTGCGGTGAGTTTTCTTGTGTGTGAATGCTCATCACGACAAATCCAGTCAAAACCAAGTAAATCATCAGCTTTTACATTTTTTGGGATTGGTTGATTTGAAAAAAGAACAAGTTCATCTTCAACCCATTCTCTATAAATCATACTGTCGATAAAAACAGGAGATTCGATAAGTGCCAAATCTATTTTTTTCTCTTCAAGTTGTTCTATTATACTTCTTGAATCGCCAACATTCATAAAAACTTCATTATTAATTCTTTTTTTAATCTCTCCGAGGTAGTTTGGTAAAATATAGTTACCAATTGCATACGATGCACCTAAAACAAATGTAAATTCTTTATTAATAATTTTTAAAAGATCTTTTTCACTTGCAACTATAGCTTTTTCAAGCCTTTGTGCAATTCTAAATAAATCTTCACCTTCTTTTGTGAGTAAAATACCATTCTTTTTTCTCTCTACAATTCTCGTGTCTAGATAATCTTCTATAAATTTAATTTGTTGAGTTACTGCTGGTTGAGATATACCCAACTTTGCAGATGCTTTTGAGAAGCTTTTTTCTTTTATAACCATCATAAAAGTCTGTAATTTTGCAAAATCTTTTAACATAATAATTCCTATAAGTAATATTGATAATAAAAGTATAACTCAAAATTATAATTATTGCAACCCCTTTGTATATTTTTAATCATTTTTAGATACAATAATATGAGTAAGCATTTTTGTGTTTAAAAATTTTAAAATAAAATAGTGGTTTCATGGAAAAGATATTTGCAAAGTTAAATGAGTCTCAGAGTTTGGCTGTAAAAAAAACAGAGGGTCCTGTGCTCATTTTAGCAGGAGCAGGAAGTGGAAAAACTACTACGATAGTTTCTCGTCTTGCATATTTAATAAAAGAGGTGGGTATTTCTCCCTCAAATACTTTAACGCTTACTTTTACAAATAAAGCTGCAAAAGAGATGAAAGAGCGTTCTCTTGCTATGATAGATGGTGGTGCTTATCCTCCACTATTGTGTACTTTTCATAAGTTTGGTTTATTGTTTTTAAAATTTAATATACATCTTTTAGGAAGGCGAAATAATTTTGTAGTGATTGATATAGATGATAAGAAAAAAATTATTAAAAAAATAAATAGTGAACTTCCAACGCCTTTGATTGCGAGTGAAATATCTAGATATAAAAATTCTCTCATGACACCAGATGAAGCATATAAACAAGCAGAACTTTTTAATTATCAGCAAATTGCTAAAGTATATGAAGCGTATGAGATATATTTATTGGAAAATAATTTATTAGATTTTGATGATTTAATTGCACTTACATATCAGTTACTTGCCCAAAATCCAGAGCTTGCTTATGCAACATCGCAAAAATATCAATATATTATGATTGATGAATATCAAGATACAAATGAGTTACAATTAAAACTCTTACAAATGCTTTGTAGTGCACATCAAAATCTTTGTGTAGTTGGGGATGATGACCAAAGTATTTATGGTTGGCGTGGTGCACATATACGCAATATTATAGAATTTGACCAAGACTTTTTGGGTGCTTCAGTTTTTAAATTAGAAGAAAATTATCGTTCAAAAGAACCAATACTTAAAGTTGCAAATTCTCTTATTGAACATAATCGTTCACGACTTGGAAAAAAACTTATCTCCACTCGAGGTGCTGGTGAAGAGGTTAAAGTTCTCAATTCAAGTGATGAAAACGAGGAAGCTAGAAAGATTGCCATGAAGATTGGTAAGCTTTTAGATGCTGGTGTGTCTGGAAAAGAGATAGCTGTGTTGTACCGTGTGAATGTTCTGTCTCGTTCGATTGAAGAGGGATTAAATCGTTCTAAAATATCTTATAAACTTGTGGGTGGTTTACGCTTTTATGATAGAGCCGAAATTAAAGATTTGATTAGTTATATCCGTGTAATTACAAACTTTCATGATGATTTTTCTTTTAAGAGAATTGCCAATAAACCAAAACGGGGTTTAGGGAAAGCAAGTGTAGATAAACTTGAATTAGCAGCACATGCAAATGGAACATCTATTTATAAATATATCAAAAATAGTACACTCTCAGAATTGGAACTACTCGTCAAAAAGAAAAATTCACAAACTTTAAAACAATTTATAGCAAGTATTGAGGCTGTGTCTGAACTAGCTGTTCATTCCACTTATGAATTTATTGATGTACTCGAGGAAACTTTTCATTTAAAAGATATCTATGCTGGGATGCAAGATGAAGCCGAAAAAGTTCTGAACATGGATGAATTTTATGGTTTATTTCGAGATTTTGTAAAAAACTCTCCGCATGGAACTCTTGATGAATTTCTTAACGAACTCACACTTCAAAGTGAACAAGACCAAGTTGAGGGTGAGAGTATTTACATGATGAGTATTCATGCTTCAAAAGGGTTAGAGTTTGAGCATGTTTTTATTATCGGGCTTGAAGAGGGATTTTTACCACTGACAGGTGATGGGAATGACCTTGAAGAGGAGCGACGGTTAGGGTATGTTTCTTTTACTAGAGCTAAAGAAACACTCACTCTTTCTCATGTGGGAAGTAGATTTTATAAAGGTAGACGAAGTGATTTACAAAAGAGTCGATTTTTTAATGAAGCAGGGCTTTGTGAAGGCTCTTTGATAGTTGAAAAAAATACCTCTTTTAAAAAAGGTGATTTAGTACGACATAAATTGTTTGGAACAGGACGAGTATGTGGTGTGAGTAAAACAGGTCGAGAATTTAAGCTGAATATTAATTTTGCTGGAATAAAAAGAGATATTATAGCTTCTTTTGTTGAGCGATTATGAACCGACTTTTTGTAGCTTATAAGCCATCTGGGATTGGGTCAAATCTTTTTTTATCCAAATTAAAAAGAAAATATAACAATAAAAAAGCAGGTTTTTCTGGAACACTAGACCCTTTTGCAAAAGGTGTTTTAGTTGTAGGTTTTGGCACACATACAAAACTTTTTCGCTTTTTAGATAAAACTCCAAAAGTGTATAGAGCAACACTTTGGCTTGGTGCTAAGAGTCAGAGTTTGGATACCGAAATGATAGAAGAAGTTCAAATAATTCCTGAGTTGCCCCTTGTTGAGGTTGAAAATGCTGTCAAATCTTTAGAAGGTGAACTTGAATATGAACCGCCAATTTTTAGTGCAAAAAAAATTAATGGTCAAAGAGCGTATGATTTGGCCCGTGACGGAAAGAGCGTTATTTTAAATAAGATAAACTCTATTATTTACGAAATAAAGTTTATAAATTATTCTCACCCTTTTATCTCGTTTGAGGCGACTGTATCAGAGGGAACTTATATCCGTTCTTTAGGTCGTATCATTACAAATAGGCTTGGAGTAGAATATGGGAGTTTGAGTGCATTAGAGAGATTGCGTGAAGGTCAGTTTAAATATGATAATGAAAATGTTTTAGATATTAAAAAATCTCTCAATATTCCTAAAAATAGTTATTTAGGTGAAAATGACAACCTAAAGTATGGAAGAATTCTTGCTATTGACGATTTACAAATAAAAGATGATGGATTTTATTGGCTTGACAATGGTGATAATATATCTATTATACAAGTAAAAGAGAATGAAGTAAAATATGAATTAGGTAGGATATATACATGTTAGTTTTAGCTCGAAAATTGAATGAATCTATTGTTATTGGGGATAATATTATTATTAAGGTGATAGCCATTGAAAAAGGTGTTGTAAAAATCGGTATTGAAGCGCCTTCAGATATAACGATACTTAGAAGTGAACTTATTGCGGATGTCACAGAGTTAAATATTGCAGCATCCAAAGAGATTAAGTCAGAGAGTGTAACGCTTCTTAGTAAAATTTTACGAAGATAAGTGCATGAAATTTTACAAAGCTTACGCAAAAGTAAATATTTTTCTTAAAATAACTGGTGTAAGAGGGGAATATCACGAAATAATTTCTCGATTTATGAGAGTAAATACTCTTTATGATGAACTTTCTTTTGTTCCAAAAACAGAAAATGGATTTGAAATTATTGGAGATTTCTCTTGTACAGTGGAGCAAAATACAATATACAAAGCTTATATTGCTTTAAAAAATGTAACAAACTCAGATGCGTTAGTAACACTTATGCAAACCCATGCTATAAAAGTGCAAAAATCGATTCCTACTTTTGCAGGACTTGGTGGTGGTAGTAGTGATGCTGCAACTTATCTTTTGATGTGTAATGAAATTTTACAATTGGGTTTGAGTGTAGAAGAATTAGCTCAAATTGGAGTCAAAGTTGGTGCGGATGTTCCTTTTTTTGTTTACGGATATGAGAGTGCTAATGTGAGTGGAATAGGGGAAATTGTAGAACCGTTTGAGGAAGAGATTTTAGATTTTGAAGTATTTACACCAGATATCCAAATAAGCACTCCAAAAGTCTATCAAATATATAGGAAAAACTTTTATGCTCCAATTGGAGGAGTTCAAACACAAAAACTAAAAGAAACAGCTTCTTTGGAAATTTTAAAAAATTTCAATGCAAAAGAGCTAAACGACCTTTTTCAACCTGCTTTGCAAGAATATAAAGAGTTAGCAAAATACTATAATCCTGAGTGGTATTTTAGTGGAAGTGGAAGTAGTTTTTTTAAAACAACCTGATTTCACAAAAATCTTAAAATAAATGCAATAATATATAAAATATACAACGAAACTTCGCTATAATAATTCCCTATTCAAATATAAATTTACATAATGTTATTTTTTAAAAGGGAGTTCAATGGCTAAGGTATTAGTGGCTGATGATGCAGGTTTGATTAGGATGGTTGCAAAAAAGGCGATTGAAGAAGCAGGGCATGAGGCTATTGTAGTGGAAAACGGTGCCGAAGGTTTAGAAGCACTTAAGCACCATAAGTTTGCTTTAATTTTCAGTGATGTCAATATGCCAGTGATGGGTGGACTTGAGATGGTCGAAGCAATTAAGCAAATAGCGGAGTTTAAATATATTCCTATAGTTATGTTGACAACTGAAAGTTCAGATGAATTAAAAAGCAAAGGTAAAGCATTAGGAGTGAAAGCATGGATGCTTAAACCTTTTGATAAAGACAAGTTTTTAATGGTTATTCAAAAGTTAATAGAGTAGTCTCATGATATTTGAAACTGATTCCCTTAAAATTGAGCAGGTAGAAGAAGTTAAAAGTCAGTTGTTGGCTGCTTTAGAGAATGAAGCACCAATGATTACTCTGGACCTTTTATATGTAAATAAAGTCGACCTCTGTATCATACAACTTTTTTTAGCTTTACAAAAAAGTACACAAAAGAAAAATATCCAATTAACTTTAAAGAACTGTTCAGAAAGTTTTATAAATACTCTTTCCTTAAGTGGTTGTTCAGATTTATTAAAGTGTTCCCATGAGTGAAGAACTAGACTATTTTCACGAAGATGCCAAAGAGCAACTTCAAATGATGGAAAGTGCTTTACTTGATGCGATGGATAAAGGTTCAAATACTGAGTATATAGGAACTATTTTTCGTGCTATGCATACTATTAAAGGTGTTGCTGGCATGTTTAGTTTTGATGCGATTATCTCTTTTACGCATATTGCAGAAAATTTGATGGACAGTGTTCGCAATGGTAAAATTGTCTTAGGTGAAAATTTATTAATGCTTCTTTTGGAGTGTAAAGACCATGTCAATGAGTTGGTAAATTGTGCTGTAGAATCAACTGACTTACCTCCACAAACACTTGAAAAAGATAAATTGCTCAAATCAACAATTAATGCCTATTTAAATAATTCTCAGGCTCATTTGACACCAAAAGAATCTCAAAATATAGAAACTCCTAATACAAATTTATGGCATATCTCCCTTGCTTTAAAAGATTCTTTTTTTGATAGTGGTATGGATTTAATTTCTATTATAGCTTTTTTGAAACGATTAGGAACTTTGCACAAAGTGCATCCTTTATTGGAAAAACTTCCAACTTTAGAAACTATTGACCCATATAAACCTTATCTTAGCTTTGAAATAGAGTTTGAGGGGGATGTAACAAAAGAGACTTTGGTTGAGGTATTTGAATTTGTTGAGGATGATATAGAACTAGAAGTTTTTTCTGTTAAAGAGTTTTTAAATACTCAAGAAGAAAAGAGTATAGAAGAAGTTCAACAAATTGAAGTAAGTGTAGCACAGCCAGTAGAATCCCCAAAAATAGAACCTCTAAAACAAGAGTTACCAGATAAAAAAGTAACTCCTGTTTCTCAATTTTTGCGTGTTGATTCGAGTAAAATTGATATTCTTATTGATACAATTAGTGAGATGGTGATTGCTAATGCTAAAATCAACCGTTATGTTGAAGAAAATAGTGCAGTAGAACTTGAAGAAATTTCGATAGAACTTAGCACACTTCTTGAAGGGTTGCGTAATAATGTGATGAATATTCGCATGGTTCCTGTAGGTGAATCATTTGAAAAATTTCGTAGAGTTGTGAATGATGTAGCGTATAGACTGGGTAAAAAAATAAACTTCGTCATAAAGGGTGGAGAAACAGAACTTGATAAAACAGTGATAGAAAAAATTGCTGACCCGCTTTTACATATGTTGCGAAACTCTGTTGACCATGGGATAGAATTACCTCAAAAAAGGGTTGAACAAGGTAAATCTGAATATGGAAATGTAGAACTTCGTGCTTATCCAGAATCTGGTTCTATTGTGATTGAGATTGAAGATGATGGTAAAGGGTTGGGACTTGATGCTATTTTGGCAAAAGCAAAAGCAAAAGGGATAATCACTCCAACACAACAACTCTCAGATGCAGAAGCGTATAAACTGATTTTTGAACCAGGTTTTTCAACAGCTGAAGTCGTCTCAGATATCTCAGGGCGTGGTGTTGGGATGGATGTGGTTCGTAAAAATATAGAAGCACTCAAAGGTGATGTAGAGTTACAAAGCTATGTTGGAAAAGGGAGTTGTTTTACAATCCGTTTGCCTTTGACTTTGGCAATTATTGATGGCTTTTTATTTCAGGTTGGAAAAACAAATTATATTATTCCACTTGACATGGTCTCGGAAGTGATAGAATATACACAACAATATCATGTAAGTATGAAAGACTCAAAAGTATTTAATCTTCGTGGTACTTTGCTCCCATTTTTGGATGTTCGAAGTTATTATCAAGAAATGAGTTGTCAAGTGTGTGAGAGACAAAATATTATTGTTGTAAAGTATGGTCGTCATAAAATGGGACTTTTAGTGGATGAGCTTTTGGGAGAATATCAAACCGTGATTAAGCCTTTGGGTAAACTTTTCGTGAATGCACCTGCACTTTATGGAGCTTCAATTTTAGGAAGTGGAGAAATCGCCTTGATATTTGATATTCCAGCTTTATTTGAAATGGTAAATATAATAAGGGAGTAAATATGAGTATGAATGAAAAAGAGGTTGTGTTTGAAGAGCATGAATTAATTGTGAGCATGACTGATGTAAAGGGTAATATTCTGTATGCAAATGATATTTTTTGTAAAATAGCAGGCTATTCCAGAGATGAATTACTTGGACAGCCTCACAATATGGTTCGCCATCCAGATATGCCTAGAGTTGTATTTAAACTATTATGGGAAACAGTACTCTCTGGTAAATTCCTTTCAGCCTTTGTAAAAAATAAAACAAAAGATGGAAATTATTATTGGGTTAAAGCATATGTCGCACCTATTATAGAAAATGGAAAAATTGTAAGTATCACTTCTTACCGCCGTCCAGTCAACGATTTTGTAAAAAGAGAAGTTTCCAAAACATATAAAGTTTTGCTTGATTATGAAAGAACACATTCGATGAGTGAAACAGTTGATTTTTTTTCATCATTTTTAAAAGAGCGAAATTTAACTTATCCACAATTTATTGATAGACTAGCACAAGACCGCTCTATTAGTAGTCCTGCAGCTTTGAATATTGATGTGGATGGATATTACATTGACCATATTATTTTTAAAACAGCAATTACTCGTGGTATATCTTTGGGTAAAAAAGATATTAAGGTAACTGAACCATGTTGTTGTAATCTTGGTAAAAAATTAAAAACTCTTGAGGGGATGTCGTTTACTACGCACCTTTCATGGTCTAAAGTGCATCATTATCACAATCATGTACATGGTTTGATGAAAGAGTATGTTAATAGAGCGCATGGTGGTGCATTAAAAGATGAATTAGATGGACTTTTGTCAAATGTTCAAACTGATACGATAAAATTGTTTGATATGCTTAATGATGTAATTGATAATTATGTAGAAGAAAAGGGTCTGTAATGTTTGAAATTTTGATGAATAAAAAATATTTGAAAGATATATCTTTCGCAGAAAAAGCACTAGATACATTAATAAATGGTGATTTTGAGAAAAATTTTGTCACCCCAAATGAAGAGTTTACCCTCTTATTTTCAAAGATGAACACTCTGCGTATGAAAATAAAAAATATCAATGAAGATGTTACTTCTATGAATGAATCAGTTTTAAAGGGTACTTTGACAAATCGTATAGATATGGTAAAGCATAAAGGAACATTTGGTTTACTGAGTAATGGCGTGAATTATAATGTTGATTTAATTGCATGTTTATTGAGTGATATCTCTAGTGTTATGGATAGAGTCTCAGGAGGTGATTTTTCTGCAAGAGTGACGACTACCTATTATGGTGAATTTGATAAACTAAAAAATGCAGTAAATCATGTAATTGAGAGTCTCCATGGGCTTGGAGTGGATTCAAAACTTGCTACAACTGCCATGCGTCAGGGGAATTTGACAGTTCGACTTGATTCTTCAAAATATGAAGGAGAATATGCTCTTATATGTGCGGGTCTTAATGATACTATGGATGCTGTTGTGGGTGTTTTACAAAATGCAACTGATAATTTAGTAAAACTAAGTCAAGGTAATTTTAGTGCTAAAATTGAAACCGCTTATGTTGGGGATTATGCTCTTATAGCAGAAGGGGTAAATAATCTCGCCTTCATGATGGAAAATTCTATTGATGAACTTTCAAGAGTTATGCAAGAGCTTAGTAAGGGAAAACTCTCAGAGCGTATAAATATAGAACTTCCCGGAGATATGCAAGCAATAAAACAATCAACCAATAGTTTTATTGAGATACTTAACGCCATGATTTTTGAGATTCGTGACACACTGCGTGAGATGCAAGGTGGAAATTTAACTAAAAAAATTACTCTCGATATGCCAGGTGAACTTGTAGAAATCAAAAACTCTGTGAACTCTTTTATAGAATCTCTTTCTGAAATTATTACCCAGATTGTGATGAGTGCCAATGAAATTAGTACAGCTTCAAGTGAAGTAAGTAGCTCTTCTCATTCTATCTCTTCTGGTGCAGAGACTCAAGCTTCTTCTATTGAAGAAACAACAAGTTCTATAGAAGAGATGAGTGGCTCTGTTTCAGAAACAGCAGAGAATGCAAAACTTACAAATAGTCTTGCTTCAGATGCTTCTACTATGGCTCAAAAAGGGGGAGAAGCGGTAAGCAAAACTGTACTTGCTATGCATGATATCTCTACTAGAATTAAAGTTATTGAAGATATTGTCTATCAAACAAATCTTTTAGCACTCAATGCTGCAATTGAAGCGGCTCGTGCTGGTGAACATGGAAAAGGATTTGCAGTAGTTGCCGCTGAGGTGAGAAAACTTGCAAAACGCTCCCAAATTGCAGCACAAGAGATAAGTAAAATAACAAAAGATAGTGTATTTATCTCTGAAGAAGCGGGAAATCTTATCTCGGCAACCCTTCCAAAGATTGAAGAAACAGCAAAACTTGTTAGGGATATTACAGCAGCTGCAAGTGAACAAGCAATAGGAGTTGAGCAAATTTCTATTGCCATGAATCAGCTCGACCAAGTAACACAAGAAAATGCTTCATCTTCACAACAACTCGCAACGATTGCAGAGGAGCTTAATGGTCAAGCTTCATCATTAACAGATATGATGAAATTTTTTAAACTCAATACGCAAGGGATTAACCCTTCTAAAAAAGAGATTCCAAATAATAGTACTCGAAAATCAAAAGATTATACACTTGGAAATAAAAGTAAAATAGAAGAGAGTCTCGATTTACAAAATTTTGAACGCTTTTAGGAGAGGAGATGTTTTCGCAAATATTCGTGGATGATGAAGATGATATGGCAATTAAAGAGGGTCCGCAATATTTGCTCTTTTATTTACAATCGAATCTTTTTGCACTCAGAGGTGAGTTAATCTCTGAGATTGTTGAATTGCCAGATATCACCAAAGTTCCATGGATGCAACCTTGCGTAAAAGGTATTTGTAATATTCGTGGAGCTATTGTTGGTGTTTTGGATATCTCTGCACGCCTAATGCAAGGCGAATTTGTTCAAACAGAGCAAACTTCATTGATAATAGTTTCAACTTTGTATGATGGACTTATACAAAAAATTGGACTTATTATTGATAAAGTGTATGAGGTTGAAGTATTTGAAGCGCATGAATTGCAGTTAGTTCCAAATTTTGGTTTACCAGTGAAGTCATATTATATTGAAGCGATGTTACCTTATAAAGGAGATTTTATTCCTCTTCTTTCTTTAGATAAGCTAGCTGACCTTGAATTTTTGAGTCAAAGAGAGAATCCACATGGTTGAGAATGTAACATCTATAAATGATATTGAAGCGGATGAAGATGAGATAGACCTTATTAAGCTTGTCAGTAGTAACGCAGATATAGCAAACCAATATGTCATTTTTGAAGGTTCAAATGGGGAGTATTACGGTATTAATGTTGCCAAAGTTGAAGAATTGTTTATCTTTGAAAAAAGTAATATGGTTGTCAATAATAATGTTGATGACCTCATTATTGGTATTGCCCAAATCCGTTCTCACATGACCCCTTTAATTTATTTTGATGAGTGGTTTGGAAATAAGAGTTTAGAAGATGAATTGTATGAACTCCTTATCTTATGTTATTTTTCTGATGAGTATTTGGGTTTAATTGTCAAACAAGTATTTGATATTGTGAGTATTAATCCTGAGCAAATGTATGCGAATGCAAAACAAAATGAACTTACAACTTTTATAGCAAAAATAAGTGCAGGAAAGAAAGAGTTTTTATGTACTATTTTTGATACAGATAGACTTTTGTATGATTTATATGGTGAAGAGAAAATGAGTGAAGAGAAAGGTTTTGTACCAATCAAAAGTGAAAAAATGGTTTTATTTGCAGATGATAGTAAATTAGTACGCAAAATGGCGCATGAAGCTTTTGAAAAACTAGGGATTAAATTTAAAATTTTTCAAGATGGTCAAGAGTTATTAGAAGCATTAGAAGAGATAGCTGTTGGAGATATAGGTCTATTTTTACTTGATGTTGAGATGCCTAGAAAAAGTGGAATTGATGTCATAGAGACACTTTCTAAACAATCAAAATATTCAAAGATACCTATTGTTGTTCATACAAATATGGCAAATGCTTCTATTCGCCACTTTTTGGATATAAAAAATGTATCACAGACTATAGGCAAAGTAGATTTTAAAACAATAGAAACTTCAATTAGGAATTATATACTATGAGTAATCTTGTAGAAATAATTTTACAAGATAATGAATTTGCACTTATTCAAAAGTTAATTTTTAACACAGTTGGAATTACTCTTGATGATAGTAAAAAAAGCTTAGTGAAAAATAGACTTTTAAAGCGTTTAAATTTTTATGGTCTCAAGAAATTTAGTGATTATTTACGGATTGTTCAATACAATCGTGATGAAATTGCAGAAATGGTCAATCAAATCACAACAAATGAAACTTATTTTTTTCGGGAACAATCCCATTTTGATTTTTTAGTCAAAACAATAGAATCCTTAAAATCTAACAGCATGATTCGAGTATGGAGTGCCGCTGCATCTCTTGGCGCAGAGGCATATTCTATTAGCATGGTGTTAGATAGTATTCTTGGTGCTTCAAAATACCAAGTTTTGGGAACTGATATCAATACACAAGTTTTAGAAATTGCAAAAAAAGGGGTGTATCCTTTGCCATGGGTGGATAAAATCCCACTTTCTTATAAACAGGCTTATTGTTTAAAAGGCAAAAATCAGTATGAAAAGCAATTTTTAATAACGCCTGAACTTCAAAAAAATGTTCGTTTCTCACAAGCAAATTTACTTGAAGTTCAAACAGGGATAGGAAAATTTGATATTATATTTTTACGCAATGTACTTATCTATTTTAATGATGAAATTAAAGCTTTGGTTATTGAAAACATTCTTAGAAATCTTCATGAAGGGGGATATTTGATAATTTCACTCACCGAGAATTTACGCAATATAAACAATCCACATTTAAAACAAATAGATACTTCTATTTATAAAAAGGTATAAAAATGCTAGGACATAATTATAAAAATTTTCTTTCTCTCTTAGCAAAAGCATGCCATTTATTGGTCTATGATGATGGAAAAATTTTAAAGAATTATAAAGATATTTTAAATACTTTTGCATTATATCGTTATAATAATATCAATGATGTATCAGTATCTCATGTATCAAATATGTTTATTTCACAAAAAGTTGATATGGTTTTAATTTATTCCACTGATTACCAAAAAGTGCTTGAATTGTGTGAAGAGATACTTTTACATGATAAAAATATGGTAATAACAGTTATACTTGAAGAACATAATGATATAAGTTTAAAAATTGCTAATCTTGTAGATACAATAGTATATACTCCTTTTAGTATAGAAATTTTAAATAAAAAAATAAGTATTGCTTTGAGTGCAAAATTTATGATTTATGAGATGACACATACAATAAACACGCATAAAAAGTTTTTGGATGATACAGGGATAGAACCATTTTTGAATGAATATCAAGAGGCAATTAAAATTCTTTTTGAGACCTTGTCTAGTTTAATAGAAAGGCTTAAAAGTGGTGAACTCAGTCATGAACTTTTTTGTGAAATAGCGGATGAAATAGAGTTGATAGGGACAATTTTTAATTATCATCATTATACTGCACGAGTTAGTTTGATATTTAATCAAATGGCAGGATTTTTACGAATGTATAGTTTTGATGATATTGATATTGTAACACTTGAGGGGTTTGATTATCTTGTAGAAATTTTGCAAGATATTTGTAATTATATAAACGATTTTTTTATCAAACGAATTTTTTCTGATGTGTATGTTTTTGAACACTCTTTACTTGATTCTATAAATTTTATGATAAATCGTCTCAATAATAATAAAGATATTGAAAGTAAATTGGAGTATTTTTAGATGATTAAAGTGATGGTAATTGATGATTCTATGGCAGTGAGGCGTGGTTTTGCAAAACTCATTAGTAAAATGGTGGGAGTGGAATTGATTGCAGAAGCGAGTAATCCCATAGATGCATTTGAAGAGTTTAAAAAAGTGGGACTTCCTGATTTATTTATATTAGATATTGAGATGCCAAAAATGGATGGAATCACTTTTTTAAGAAAAATCTCTGAACAAAAGCCTATACCTGTGATTATATGTTCTACTCTTGTTGCTGAGGGTTCTGATGCCGCAATTGATGCTTTACGCTATGGTGCTGTTGATATTATTGAAAAACCAAAAGTAAATCTTGAGAGTTTCTTTTCAGATTATCAAGAGGAACTCTCGGAGAAAATAAAATCTGCAATTGGGGCGCATGTAAAAGTTATAAAAACTATTAATCAGCCACTTATTACAAATGTAAAAGATATAAACTCTCTTTCGCCAAGCAAAAAAATTGTAGCGATTGGTTCTTCTACAGGTGGTGTTCAAGCTTTGGAAACAATTGTGTTAGGACTTAAACCTCATCATGCAGGGATTGTAGTCACGCAACATATGCCTCAAGGTTTTACCGCTTCATTTGCAAAAAGATTAAATCAAATTGCACCTTATTGTTATGTAAAAGAGGCTCAAAATGATGATATTATTAACGATGGACAAATGCTTATAGCTCCAGGTGGGATTCACATGGAAGTCTATAAGATAGGAAATGTCTACAAAGTGCACTTACGAGATTTTCCTAAAGTGAATTCTCATAAACCAAGCGTAAGTGTTTTATTCAAATCGGTAGCAAAAACTGCTCTTGCTAATGCTCAGGGCTATATATTAACTGGCATGGGAAGTGATGGAGCTACAGGTTTACAAATGATGCATGCAGCTGGTGCAAAAACTTTTGGAGAGAGTGCAAAATCAGCAGTTGTTTATGGCATGCCACGAGTTGCGTATGAGATGGGTGCAGTGGATGAGGAACTTGAAATTGGACAAATTGCACAACATATAAATAAAATATAAGGATAAAGTATATGGAAAGTAATATTTTACAGATGATTAAAGAGGACGCTAAGAATGTAAATATACTTATTGCAGAAGATGATTTAGTTATGCAAGGGTTATATAAGCGACTTTTTAAAGATATGTTCGCTAACTTCACTATGGTCAATGATGGTGCTCAAGCTTATGAATATTTTTGTGATGAAAAAAATCCTTCTATTGACCTTATTATCACAGACAATTATATGCCAAACATGGGCGGAATAGAGTTGGTTGAAAAGATTCGTGAGATAAATTTCAATGTGCGTATTATTGTCATGACAAGTGAACATGATTTAACAGCGATTAAAAAATATACTCTAAGTGGTGTTGATGCGATTTTGCCAAAGCCATACGATGAAGAGTTGACCATGAGAGTGCTTCAAAGAACACTCCATTATATTGGTGAAAATAAATTTTTGGAGCATTATATTGGTCAATTAGAGTTAATGGCTAAAGAAAATGTTGTGCGAAAAGGGGAAGAGTTAAAAAATCGTACTCTTGAAGAGCGAAGTGTCAAAATGAAAAAAGCTGAGAGTGTACAAAAAATATCATCAGAATCTCCAATAGATAAAAATACTCTTATTCAAAAATACAATATTCGTCAAAGTATTAAAGCGATGGAAGATGTGAATGTTGAAGATTTTGATATTCGTGGAAAAGAACGGATGGATGATTTTCGGGAAAAACTTTCAAGTTATGAATTATTGCTTTATTCTATAGAAAATAACGATGTAGCCTCTTTACGATTGGTTTTAGAGATTGTACTTGAAGGGGTAAAAGAACTTATAGATGCACTTGATATGATTGGAATATTCCCAGTTGCTTCTCATGCAGCTACTAATCTTATCATTTTTATAGAAAATTTAGGGGATGAAGCCTTAAAAGACAAAGATAAACAAGAACTATTTATAGATATTTTGGCAACTATGCTTGGAGATTTTGATAAATGGATAGATTTGGTTTTTATCTCAAAATCAACAGATAATATTCATTATTTTGATGCTTCTTTTGCAAATACTTGTTTAGAATTAGAGATGGTTTTTAAAATAAATAAACCAAATACTCAAGATGAAGATAATTTAGAATTTTTTTAATAGGTGGTTAGACCTTTGATAAACAAAGATGATTTGGAATATGAACTTTATGAGATATTTAAAGAACAATTTATAAACAACATGGTTCAAATTGAGAACAATATTCTCGAATTGGAAAATAGTGAACATGATAAAAAAGCAATCAATAATTTATTTAGAATATTTCATACTCTCAAAGCAAACAGTCAATATTTTCATTTTGAAAGTATGTCAATTGTTGCAGATAAAACTGAAAAAGTACTTGCTTCACTTAGAGAAGGGAGTGCATTTAGTGATATTAGCGTTATTAAGTGGTTAATAAAAGTTCAAGAACAATGTTTTATCTGGTCTCATGAGATGGAAAATGATGCAACAGAGTTTTCTCAACCAACTCCATCATTATTAAATGAGATAGAGATTAAGGATTCTCATACAAATGCATTATCTCTTCTAAAACAACTTTCTGTTTTGTATTTTGACATCAATCAAAAAAGGTCTCAAAAATTACTCTCAGCATTAGAAAAAAATTTTTTAAAAGTAAAAGAGGTGCATACTCTGGATGATTTTGAACAAAAATTAATTCTTGAACAACCAAATATATGTATCATAAATATTGGTAAAGACACGATTAAAGCATCAAAATTATCTCAACAGCATGTTCCAAACTCTGCAATAATTGTTGTTTTTGATAAACTTGACCATAGCACTTATCTTAAGCTTGGAGTGCATGGGATATATCATACAATTTTGAATCCAATTATGGGCGATGAACTCAAACGAGTACTTTTATCTGTTATAGATTCACATTTTACTTCGAGACAGTTTATTATTACAAACCAGAAAATAAAAGATTTTATAGAAACATTACAACCCTTGTCTGTATCAATTTTACAAATACAACGAATTTGTGATGATGAAGAAGCTTCTATAAAAGAGCTTATTAAAGCGGTGAAACTTGACCCAGTTATTTCAGGAATGATACTCAAAACTGCCAAAAATCCAATATATGGTTTGGAAGAGATTAGTACAATAGACCAAGCTGTAAGTATTTTTGGAAAAACAAGAGTGAAAGCGATTAGCTTAAGTCAAATGATTGATGCTTTTGGTAGAATGGATTTGAGTCCATATAATATAACGGAATCAATTTTCTCAAATGTAGCAGCTTTACGACTTATGCTGATGATAAAATGGTATTCTAAAGTATCTATCTCTTCGTTAGCAATTTTATCAACTACTGCAATATTAGGGAATATAGGGCAACTTCTTATTGCACGAGAGATTAATGTATTGAAGAAAAAAACTGTTTTTTTACAAAATATACAAGATAACACTATACAAATTGCAGAAGAAAAATGTATGCGTACAACGACAGCGTCTGTTAGCAGTGATATTTTAAGCTATTGGCAGTTAGAGATGGATATTGTCGATTCAGTCCGTTTTAGTGATAATCCAGAAGATGGACCAGAACAGATTTACTCTCTTTGTCTTGCTAATCATGTGGTTTATAGATTAGTACAACTTGACGGAAAAGTACTCAAAAAAGTTCCAAAAAATATCGAAAAATTGCTCCAAAAAAATAAACTTCGTGTGGAGCCTTTACAAAAAGCGTTAGATGCCATTAACAATATTACTCAAGAGAGAAATTAAAAGACTATAATTTCACTCTAAAATTTAGTAAAAAAGAGGGGAAAAATGGGCGAAACCATCGCAAAAAATAACAAAGCATATTTTGATTATTCTTTAGAGGAAAAATTTGAAGCTGGATTGGTTCTTGTGGGAAGCGAAGTGAAAGGGATTCGTGCCAAACGGGTAAATCTTAAAGATAGTTTTATCCGTTTTGTCAGAAATGAAGCTTTTTTATTTAATGCCCATATTGGCAGACTTGAAACGACACACCACTTTTATTCTCATGAAGAAAGAGGTGCCAGAAAATTGCTTTTACATAAAAGACAGTTACAAACCATGCATAAAGCAGTCACACGAGATGGCTATACTATTGTTCCATTACAACTTTATTTTAATGATAGAAATATTATAAAGATTCAGATTGCAATCGCAAAAGGAAAACAGCTTCATGATAAACGACAAGATATGAAAGAAAAAGACATGAAACGAGATGCTCAAAGAGCTCAGAAGGATTATTCATGAAATATACAGTTTTCCTTTTAGTTATTATACAAAACCAAAATAAAAATATTTTAAAGTAAGGTTTCTTATGACAATTTTTCAATTACTAATGCTTGGAGCATCTGCTTTTTTTGCATTTAAAATTTATGAACATATTCAAACACTTCAAGACACAGAAGATGTGTCTGCTGAGGTGGAGAATATTCAAGAAAAAAGTGCAGTAGCTTTTTCCCCATTTTCTCCAGAAGTTTTGGTGCAAAAAGCAGATGAAGCGTATGAAAATGATGATAAACTCAAAGCTTTAGCATTTTTAAATGAGGCAAATGCAAAAGAGCCTAATAATCCAGATATTTTATATAAAATAGCCTATATTTTAGAAAAACAAAACGATAATCAAGAAGCACTTGAGTATTATAAAGCTGCCTTAGAACTTGATAAAAATGATGCGTTGATTCATAATGCGATAGCTTCTCTTTATAGGAAAAATGGTGAATTTATCTCCGCTAAAATACACTTATATGCTTCTATTGAGATAGATAAAAGAAATCCTATTACCTATTATAATTATGGAAATCTTTTAGTTGACATGACAAGATATGAAGAAGCAATTAGCATGTATGAAAAAGCTATTCAGTTAAATCCTGAATTTACTGAGGCCAAAGAAGAGCTTTCAAAATTAAAAGGAAAATAAAAACAATGAAAATTTTAGATATATATAAATTTCTTGAAAATCTTTCCCCATTTGAGCTTCAAGAGTCTTGGGATAATTCAGGTTTATTGGTTGGCGATTTTTCCATAGATGTCACAAAAGTGGTACTTAGTATTGATATAGATGAAAAATTGATTGATTCACTTGATGATAATACTTTATTAATTACACATCATCCACTTATTTTTGGAGGTTTAAAACAACTTCAATTTAATAAATATCCAGCAAATTTACTGCAAAAAATGATTCGTAAAAATATATCCAATATTGCTATGCATACAAACTTTGAC
Source organism: Sulfurimonas crateris (assembly GCA_945883795.1). Taxonomy (GTDB): domain Bacteria; phylum Campylobacterota; class Campylobacteria; order Campylobacterales; family Sulfurimonadaceae; genus Sulfurimonas; species Sulfurimonas crateris_A. The sequence goes on from CAMCYC010000011.1 coordinate 45,287, forward strand.
CAAACACACCTCAATGAATATGTGGCTACTCAAATTTTGGGATATAAAATATCTCAAAAAGATGGATTTGTCGCTTATCTCGAAGTGGATGAAGATTTTGATATATTTGCAAAAAAAGTTGCTACTGCGTTTGGACTCGCACATGCCAAATGTGTAAAATGCACTCAAAGAGTCAAACGAGTTGCACTTACAACTGGCTCAGGCTGTTCACTTATGCGTTCTATAGATGCAGATTGTTTTTTGACTGGCGATGTCAAATACCATGATGCTATGGAAGCAAAAAGTCTTAAAATGTCCTTAATTGACATAGGACATTATGAAAGTGAACGCTTCTTTGCACAAATTTTAGAAAAATATTTGAAAAATTTAGGTTTAGAAGTTATAATTTCGTCATCAGAAAATCCATTTACATACCTTTAATCATGTATATCGTGTTTATGGCATAAAAGAGACACCCCAAAGGAGACCAATGAACCAGCATCTTAAGCAGTTAATCGACCTTTCAAAAGTAGACAAAGAAGTTGATGCTTTTGAACCACAAATTGATGAAGCCAACTATAAGTATGAAGCAGCACTTGCGAAAAAAAAGAGTGTAGATTCAGATATTGAGAATTTAACCAAAGAGATTAAAGATGAAGAGGTTAAAAAGCATAAAAACGAATTACATTTAAAAGAGCTTTCTCAAAAGTTAGAGGATAATTCTAGAAAAAGTTCTGAAATAAAAACTGAAAGAGAGATGAAATCTTTACAACTTGAAGAAGAGATAACAAAAGAGCAGGTCACTTTTGCTAATGAAGAGATTCATAGACTTGAAAAAATTATAGAAGCAAAAAAAGAGCAAGTAAGTGCAGCAAAAACTTCTTTGCAAGAGATAGATTCAAATCTTGAAAAAGTAAAATTAGAAGTAGATAAAAAACTAGAAATTATTAATAAAGATAGACAAGAAGTATTTGGTGCCAAAGAGAGACTTTTAGGAACTATGAATCCAAAAGGTTTAGCATTTTATCAAAAAATTCGTCGTTGGGCTAAAAATAGTACTGTTGTTCCTGTTGAGGAGCAAGCTTGTATGGGTTGTCACATGATAATCAACGATAAGATTTATGCAGATGTTATTAAAGCTGAAGAGATTACAACATGCCCACATTGTGGTCGTATTCTCTATATGGAAATAAATAAAGACTAAGGCTTGAAGCCATTTACTTTACTCTATTATATTTTAAGTGTAGTGCTATATATTGTAGCACTGCCACTTTTAATCTATCTCTCTTTTAAGCAAAAATATAAACACTCAATTCCATCCCGTTTTTTTCTTTTTCAAAATCCAAGATTTAAAAAATCTGATGGTATATGGTTTCATGTATGCTCACTTGGTGAAGCAAGAGCGTTAAAACCTATTCTTGATTTGTTAGGAAAAAGAGATATAAAAATTACAACCATAACACATACAGGTTATAACGAAGCAAAAAAATATGATGCAGATGTCCGCTATCTTCCGTATGAGATATTTTTGCCTTTTTGGATTAAAAAACAAAAGATAGTAGTGGTTTTAGAAGCAGAATTTTGGTATATGCTTTTTAGTGTTATTTCTGCAAAAGGTGGGAAAGTTGTCCTTCTAAACGCTAGAATCTCTGAAAAAAGTGTCAAAAAATATTTACAATTTGCTTGGTTTTATAAAAAACTTTTAGGCTATGTTGAAATTATTTATGCACAAAGTGAAGTAGACAAAAACCGTTTTCTTGCTTTGGGTGCTAAAAATATTGAGGTGATTGGAAATATAAAATTAGCGGGTAAAATTACAAAAACGCAGGAATATAAAAAACCTTCTCATGAGTGTATTGTTGCAGGAAGTACACATGAAGGGGAAGAGGAAAGTGTCTTGAAATCATTTGTAGAGTATAAAAAATATAAAGATGCAAAGCTTATTGTCGTTCCACGACATCCCGAGAGATTTGAAAGTGTTTATCTATTGATGCAAAATTATGCACAAAAAAACACCCTTACAATTTCAAGATTTTCTGAGTCTAAAGTATTTGAAACAGATATGATTTTGGTTGATGCGATGGGTGAGTTAAATAACATATATGCCATAAGTGATATAGCAATTTTAGGCGGAGCGTTTAAAGCAGATGTGGGTGGACATAATCCACTTGAACCCGCCTATTTTGGGTGTAAAATAATTACTGGTAAACATTTTTTTCATCAAAAAGAGTTGTTCAAATATGTGCATCATGTGCAATATGTTGAACCAGATGAGATTCATAGAGCACTTTTGAAATGTGAGCAGTTACCAAATTCAATGGTTGAAGAAACTATAAATTTAGAAGTAGTAATAAATAAAATATTAGGAGCCTAGTTATGGCACTAGAAAAAGCGTATAAAATATTGGCTTTGCAAGAGGGGATATCAAATTCTCAAGCAAAATCGATGATTGATAGAGGATTAGTATATTCAGCGAATAAAAAAGTTATGGTTGCCCGTGGAGAACTTGATAGTAAAACAATGTTCAGGCTTGAGAAAATCGAAAAAATAAGACCTATTTTTGAAAATGATGATTTAATAGTTGTCGATAAACCTGCATTTGTTAATTCGGATGAGATTGAGCGACAGTTTAAAAATACACAACTTTTACATAGACTTGACCGTGAAACAAGTGGTGTTTTAATGTTGGTAAAAAATGAAGAATTTCGTCTAAAAGCGATAGAAGAGTTTAAAAAAGATAGAGTTTATAAAGAGTATATTGCATGGGTTGAAGGGATTGTATCTGAGCCTGTTGACATAGATAAACCTATTTTTACGCAAAAAAGGCAAAATAAAGCTTTTTCAAATATCTCGGCAAAAGGGAAACCAGCGAGAACAGAAATTTTTCCAGATATAGTAAGTGGTGGCAAAACAAAATTAAAATGTATTATACATAATGGTCGTACACACCAAATAAGAGCACATCTTCGCTATATTGAGCATTCAATAATTGGGGATGAACAATATGGTGGCAGACGAGCAAAACGGGTGATGCTACATGCTTATAAAGTACGATTACTTGGGATGGAATTTATAGCACCTGAGCCGAAACTATTTGTCACTTTTGAGTAGGCTTAAAGAAAACTAAAAGTAAATTTTTGCTACAATTCGCAACTTTTTACATTAGAGTAAAAAACTTAAAAAAGATTTAATGACCGGAGTGTATATATGTTTGATACTTTAACAGATTCATTTACAAATGCAATTAAAAAAATTCGTTTCCATGATGATGAGAAAGCTCTTTCAAAAGCACTGCAAGAGCTCAAAAAAAATCTTTTAAAAGCAGATGTAAACCATAAAGTTGTCAAAGAATTAATAGAACAAGTTGAAATAGAAACAAAATTAAAAGGGATAGGCAAAGACCAATTCCTTGACGCACTAAAAAAAGCGCTAAATGAACTTCTTGAGATTGGCGGAAGTAGAGGTTTTATTTTTGCATCAAATCCTCCAACTGTTATTTTAATGACTGGATTACAAGGTTCTGGTAAAACAACAACAACAGGTAAATTAGCACTTTATCTTAAAAATAAAAAGAAAAAAGTTTTGGTTGTTGCAGCCGATTTACAGCGTTTAGCCGCAGTTGAACAACTTCGTCAAATTACAGCTCAAATAGAAGTTGAGTTGTATGAAGATGAAAGCACTAAAAACCCTATTCAAGTTGTTCAGGGTGCACTCAAAAAAGCAAGAGCTGGAATTTATGATGTTGTTTTAATTGATACTGCAGGTCGTTTAGCAATCGATGATGCACTTATGCAAGAGCTTGAAGCAGTAAAGAAAGAGGCAAAACCTCATGAAATATTTTATGTAGCTGATTCTTTAACTGGACAAGATGCGATACGAACTGCAACCACTTTTAAAGAAAAAATTGGGATAGATGGTGTCATTTTAAGTAAATATGATGGCGATTCCAAAGGTGGTGTAGCATTAGGTCTTTCATCACAAGTTAAAGTTCCTCTTCGTTTTATCGGTATGGGCGAAAAGATGGAAGACTTAGAAGTTTTTTTACCTGAGCGTGTTGTTAATCGTCTTATGGGCTTTGGAGATATTGAAGGACTTGCTGAAAAAACGGCATCTATTATTAATGAAAAACAAGCAAAAAAACTTACCAAAAAGATTCAAAAAGGGTTGTTTAATTATAATGACTTTTTAGAGCAAATGGAAAGTATGAAAAAAATGGGAAGCATGAGTTCTTTGATGAGCATGATTCCAGGTATGGGAAATATGTCAAAAGCTATCAAAGATTTTGATTTTGAAAACTCTTCTGAACTTAAAAACATCAAAGCGATGGTTTCATCTATGACATTAAAAGAACGAGAAAATCCAGACCTTTTAAATAATTCTAGAAAAATGAGAATAGCCGCAGGTTGTGGTTTAACTCAAGTAGAAATTAATAGAATGATAAAACAGTTTAAAAATGCTGGGAAAATGGCAAAAAGATTTTCTAGCAAAAGTGGAATGAAAGAACTTCAATCCATGATGGGTCAGATGGGTGGTCATGGAGCAATTCCAAGATAACCCATGAGGTCATGATAAGTATAAATATATAAGTTTTGAGAAATTTATATATTTACACTTAGGTGTAAAATTTAACATATTCAGCAAGTTGAAATATAACTTGTGCAGAGAAGGACCAAAAATGGCAACAGTAATTCGCCTCACTAGAATGGGAAGAAAAAAACAACCTTTTTACCGTATTGCGGTAACAGATAGTCGTAAACGAAGAGATGGTGGTTGGATTGAACTTATTGGACATTACAATCCAATGGTAGCTGAAAAAACTACAGTAGTTGATAATGAAAGATTAGATTATTGGTTAAGCGTTGGCGCAAAAATGAGTGACCGCGTTAAAAAAATAACAGGTCGTTAATCATGGTAGCTGATTTTGTCGCACAATTTGCAAGACTTATTGCATCTCACCCTGAGGACATAAGCGTTGAAGTAAAGAAAAGCGATGAAGTTACAGAAATAGTTCTTTATGCCAATCAAACGGATATTGGAAAGTTAATTGGTAAAGAAGGAAAAATGATTGGTGCTATTAAAACAGTTATTTCAGGCTGTAAAGCTAAAGATGGATTGAGTTACCGTATTAATGTTGAACCAGTTTAAAGATACTAATAATCTCCTTCATATTGCTACTATCGGTAAAACAGTCGGTATAAAAGGTGATATGAAATTTCATATTAAATGCGATTTTCCAGAACAATTTAAAAAAAATGCCTCTTTTTTCATGAATAAAAAAGATAAAATCACTCTTGATGAAGTAAATTTTGAGAGAGATACTCTTAGAATTTTAGGTGTTAATAATGTTGAAGATGCAAAAAAATATACAAATGTAAAACTTTTTACTACTTATGAAGATACAAAATTAAATTGTCATTTAGATGACGGTCAATATTTTTGGTTTGATATTTTAGGTTGTAAAGTTTTTGAAAATGGTATATTGCTTGGTGTCGTTCAAGAAGTGGAACGGATAGCGGTAAGTGATTATCTTAATGTAAAAACAGATGAAAAATTAGTAAAATCTGGATTGTCCAAGTTGTTTTTAATTCCCTATCATAAGCCATTTATATTAAATACAGATATTGAGAAAAAAATCATCATGGTCAGTGGTAGCATGGATATTTTAGAAGCTTCATAAATGCAATTTACTTTTGTTACCCTTTTTTCTAATCTTATTGAGTGTTACTTTCAAGATTCCATACTTAAACGAGCAATGGATAAAGATATTTTTCATGTGGATTATTTCAATCCAAGAGATTTTAGTAAAAGTAAGCATATGAAAGTTGATGATACTGCAGTTGGTGGTGGTGCTGGAATGGTGATGAACCCTCAGCCACTTTACGATGCACTTAAAGCATTAAAACAACAAGATAAAAATGTATATATCATTTTTTTGACTCCAGTTGCAAAGCCATTTAAGCAAAATGATGCTAAAAGATTAGCAAAAAAAACTCATATCGCTTTTGTAAGCGGACGGTATGAAGGTATTGATGAAAGAGTTATGGAAACATTTGGCGATGAACTTTTTAGTATTGGTGATTATATTTTAACTGGTGGTGAATTGGCATCTTTAGTGATATGTGATGCCATAAGTAGAAATCTAGAGGGTGTATTAGGTAATAGTGAGTCCTTGGATATAGAAAGTTTTGAGTCATCTCTTTTAGAAGCTCCCTCTTTTTCAAAACCAAAAAGTTATGAGAAAAGCAGTGTTCCATCAGAATACTTAAAGGGAAATCATAGTAAAATTCGCTCACTAAAATTGGCTCTGTCTGAATGCAAGACTAAATTCTTCCGGCCAGAGCAGCTTTTAAAGCATAGAATAAGGAAATCTTATGAGAAATAAGTATATAGAAAACTTTGAAAAAGCACAAATTGCAGAGAAAACTCTTCCAGAATTTCGTGCTGGTGATACGCTTCGTTTAGCAGTAGCAATTAAAGAAGGTGAAAAGACTCGTGTACAAGCATATGAAGGTGTTTGTATCTCAAAAAGAGGTCAAGGAACTGGACAAACTATTACAGTTCGTAAAATTGGTGCCAATGGTGTTGGAATTGAAAGAATATTCCCAATTTACAGTAATTCAATTGAAGAGATTAAAGTTCTTCGTCGTGGTCGTGTTCGCCGTGCAAAACTATTTTATCTTCGTGACCTTGCTGGTAAAAAAGCTCGTATTAAAGAACTTAGAAGAAAATAATCTTCTAAGTTCTTACTCAATCTTCTTGAATATCAAAAATACTTTTTTTAATTTATGGTGTAAAATTTCGATAACTTCACAACTGAAGAATATTTTCATTTTTAATAGTAAATCAGATATTCAAAAAGTTAACATTTAAGCCTATCGTTGTCTTATATAACCCACATTGTAACTTCTCATTATTCACCCAAATTTGATTAAAAATAGATAATTTCAAAAAAGAAAAACCCTGAAAATAGGTGTTTCGATTTATTGAAATATCCAAAAAGTAGTAAAAAAAAAGTAAATAATGAGAAGTTACTTCCTTTCATCACACAATTTCTAAAATTAAAATCATTTATTTTATAATAAAAAATAACTTATAAAAAACAAATTTTTTAA
>CAMCYC010000012.1 GCA_945883795.1 Sulfurimonas crateris
TCCTGCGACCATGGTATTTCAAGAAACACAAAATCGTATTAATACTTTTGGTACATCATTTGACTATGCAATAGATACGCCATTTGCTCCGATTATTTTACGCAGTGAGATTGTTTATGACAAAGATACGCTTCAACCTGTAGTTGACCTTGGTAAACTTGCTTATGGCGATATGGTTGGTGCATTCCAAAATGAAAGAGCTGACTTTTTAAACTATGTTGTCGGACTTGATGTAACTGTCATGACAAATCTTTTTGTGAGTGTTCAATTCATGGATAAATGGAATCTTGATTATAGAGATGAAAAAGTTCAATATGATGGTAACTCTCAGGCATATGGCAAATTTACTGCAAATTCGGCTACTATGAGCCTTTCAAATGGTTTCAAAAAAGCTGAAGAGCATCAAATTATGTATACATTATTCCTTTCTAAACCTATGTTGGAGAATGATGCACTTCGTGTAAATAATATTTTTCTTTTAGAAAATGAAAATGGCGGTTATTGGGATAGATTCGATTTAGAATACTCATATAGTGATGATATTATTTTATCTGCTGCTTATAACCAATATGGCGGAGATGAAAATGGGGTGTTTGGTCAATTTGAAAAAATGTCAAATGCTCAAATAGGTTTTAAATATATCTTTTAATAAACACACTTTTAATATTCATAGAGTGAACACTCTATGAATTCACATAGGATTAAATAAATGGAAAGAAACAAACAATTTACTTTTAAATATGCTGCTTTCGCAATGAAATATAGATGGATGATGTTTATACTCTCACTCATTTTTACCGTTTTTACAGCATGGGAAATTCAATATGTCGATGTGCGAAACGACCCTGATACGCTTTTGCCTCAATCAAACCGATATGTTGCTACAAATAATTATGTTGAAAGTACATTTGGCATGGGTAACTTATTTGTAGTCGGTATAGAAGTTAAAGAGGGTACTATATATCAACCATGGTTTGTAAATATCGTTCGTGATATTCATAAAAAACTTGAAAATATGGAAGGTAGTAACAAATCAAACTTTATCTCTATTGCAGCAAATAAAGTAAAAAATATGGGTGTGGATGAAGAGGGAAGTCTTCTTTTTAAACGCCTTATCCCAAATGACGGTATTTCTATAACGGATTCGGTTGCCGCAAAAAAACAACTGGATTTTATGAAAGAAGGTTTAGATAACAATCCCGTCTTAAAGCCTATGATTATAAATGAAGTTGACCCAAAAACTGGTAAAAAATGTTTTAACAATGAAGAAGGTTGTATAGCAAAAGCAACTTTTGTTATCGCAGATTATGATGATAGTATTAAGCCTCATTATGTGGATTGGGTTCGTCAAGTTGTTGCAGATTTACAGCCGTATTATAATGATGACCGTATTAAAATCTCGATAGCAGGTGAGCCATACTTTCTTTCATGGATGATGGTAGAACTTTTAGATCACTGGTACCTTTTTGTTTTATCGGTTGTAATTGCCTTTGTTATATTGCTTGTAGAAACTCGTTCTTTGAGAGGGGCATTGTTCCCAATGATTGGTGTCGGAATGAGTATAGTGTGGACTTTAGGTGTTATGGGATTGAGCGGATTTAAACTGACAACCATGATGGTTCTAACTCCTATGCTTATACTTGCCGTTGGTATGGGACATGCCATCCAAATAACACGCCGTTATATGCAGTCTATACGAGAAGGTGAAGCGGTAGAAGAAGCTAGTATTACGGCTATGGGCTATACACTTGTACCTGCTACTTTAACCATTATTGTCGATGCTATAGGTTTTGCCGCACTTGCAGATGTTGATATCTCATTCTACAAAGATTATGCTTATTTTGGTGTTTTTGGTATGTTTAGTTTGCTTATTACTACAACTACGATTATACCGCTCATGATGGTAATGTTTAAAAGTAAAAAGCCAGCTTCTGCTCCTTCGGAATATAAGTGGGAAATGAATTTTGGTATTATAATTGAAAAAATGTTAGCAGGATACGGAAAAATTATTCCTATAGCTTTTGTTCTTGCGGTTCTCGCAGTTGCTGGTCATTACACTAAAATTGATGAAGGTTTTAGTAACATAATGCAGGATAAAACATATTCTGGGATGGATAAACTTGGTAAAGTGCTAGAAGGTTCTACCTATGATTTGATGCCTGGAGTAGAAAAAGGGATAGATTATGCACAGGCCGCATTCAAAGATTATTCTCAGCCCGTACAAGATATTTTTAGGTTAAATACTATGATGCCGGGTGTTATCTCTTTTAATATTCCTATTCGTGGAAAAAAAGTACCATTAAAAGAGTGTTCAGATGAATATTATGATGCTTTAGATGCTGCAACTGAAGCGGGAACTACGCCTCCTGAAAAAAATTGTTTTAATCCTGAAAAAGATGCGCCGCAAGGTGTTTTAAATAATGCTATGGTTTTAGCTGCCATGGAAAGGATGGAAACTGACCTTCGCCAAAACAAATTTATTGGTTTTACCGCATCTTATGCACAGTATGTAAAGATTGCAAATATGCTTCTCATGACTGAGCCAGGCGATAGACCTAGTTTAAAAGATTTTAGAGTTCCAACACAAGAGTATTTAATGGCTCGTGATGCGAATGATGATCGTACAGCAGATAGTATTGTTTCTTTATATAACGGTCTTTTAGATTCTGCATCAAGTCCTGGAGACCTAGCTTCAATGACTACGCAGGATTACAATAATGGCGTTGTTATGGGATTTATCAATACGATGCATCCAAAAGAGACGCATGAAGCGATGAAATTTATACAAGACTATATTGAAACACATAAAAATGAGCCAGGATTCGATATGATTGAGTTTGGTTTTAGAAATGCCGATACTTCTGGAGATAGCGGTGAAATAGCGGATAGTACTAAACCGACTTATGTAGAACCAGGCGTGGGTGGATTTTTAGGTGCAACTGAAGCAACTCGTGAAATAACTTTCGACAACTGGCTTCGTAATCCACTTGGAGCTGCTGCATTGATTTTCTTGGCAATCGCTTTAATCTTCCGTTCATTTTATGTTGCAGGAGTATTGATGGTAATAGTATTTATCACACTTTTTACACAATACGGAATGGCTGGATACTATACTTCAATCCAATTCTGGAGCGGTAATTTACACTTTGCCAATCTGGTGTCACTTGCTATCGCTATGGGGCTAGGAATCGATTTTAGTATCTATATATTGTCTAGATTACGAGAAGAGTATATGGTAACGAAAGATTGGTCAATTTCTTTAAGAAACACTCTTTCAACAACTGGTTCTTCAGTTATTATTTCTGTTGTCGTATTGATTGGCGCATTTATACCGCTTATGGCTACGACATTGGGTAACACTTGGGGAGTTGCAACTTACATAATCGAGGCAATCTTAGTCGATGTAGTTACATCTTTAACATTCCTACCTATCTTATTGTTCATATTGAAACCAAAATTTATTTTTGGCAAACAAGACTAATCCTTTGGGATTAGTCAGCCTCCGAATTATTTTTTATATTTATGTATAATATATTTTTTTAATATTATTCTCCAATAGGATGTCATGAATAATTTAGCTTATATATATAAACTCTGGCTTAGCATTGTACAAGCAAGCGGTAAGCTCACGACAAGCGATGTTTTATTAGCTGCAAAAAGGCTTGTTGAAGGGCATAGTGATGAAGATATAGCAATCTCAATTGATGAATTTGATAAGTTTGCAAAAAATATCTCTTTGGATGAAATTTTGGAATATCTCTATGCAATAGAACCCGCCAAAAAATATGTCATTTTGATTAATCTATTTATGGTAATAATGCTTAAAAATATAAGCAATGAAAGAGTTACTTTTAAGCAAATAGCAGCTCTAAAAGATATATATAAAAAATTATCAACCCCTTATCTTTATGATGTTTTATATCTTTTAATGAATAAAAAGTATTCAAAAGCCCATAAATTACTTGATGAACATGCACCAAATATTAATTTTATATGTTTTGACCAAAATGCAAGAAGTGAATTTAACCAATCGTTTGAGGAATATCAAATCCGTTTTATTATATTTAAAATAGATGATTTTTTTCTTTTGTTAAACAGCCATAGTCATGATTTAAAAATATATACTTATATAAATAAGAATAATCTTACTCTTGCCCAAAAGTGTGTAGAATTTAAAGCGGAACCGTATGAATTTACAAAGCATAATATACGAGACCATTCAATATATTACATTGATGGGGATTCATTCCTTAGAATAACAAATGATAAAGGGGTGATATATTTAGATGAAAATGTTCTCATTAAACTTTTTGGTCCAGTGAATGAAAAATTATTTTTGGTTTCAGAGATAAAAGAGTTTGATAAAAATATTTTTCAATGCTCTATTGCACCAGACCACATTTATAATATTAAAAGTAATCATCTTTTTGGAGGATATTCTAGTCGAAATCCAATTATTCAAGATGTAAATTTTAATATAAATGAGGGGGAATTAGTTGCAATAATGGGACCATCTGGTTCTGGTAAAACTACACTTCTTCGTACATTTGTAAAACAAGCAAAGATTTTAAAGGGTTCTCTTCTTATAAATCATGAAAATATTTCAGAAAAATATTTTCATAGAATGGGTTATGTTGCTCAAGATGATGTTTTAATAAAAGATTTAAATGTTTATGATAATATGTATTATTATTACCGTTTACATTTTGGTAAAAAGAAAAGTGATGATGAAATTGATAAATTAATTAGTCAACAACTTCGTAGTTTAGGGATTTTAGAGATTAAGTACCAACCAATATTTAAGAATGGTAAATTTACTATTTCTGGTGGTCAAAGAAAAAGATTGAGCATTGCTCTTGAATTACTTAAAGATGTTGATTTAATTTTAATGGATGAACCAACGAGTGGATTATCTTCTTTGGATTCCGAAAATATTATAAAAGAGCTAAAAAAAATTACCTTATTAAATAAGACTGTTATAATTAATATACACCAGCCATCAACATCCATGTATAGACAATTTGACCAAGTTATAGTTTTTAATGAATATGGCAATAATATTTACACAAATAAATCAAGTGAAGTACTTAAAATTTTTAAATTAGTTAAAACTGAAGATGCTTATTTATTTAATGAATCTGAGGAATCTCGTGAGGATGTTGAGTGCATGAAATGTGATAAAAGTGACCCTGAATTATTACTTGAGATACAAGCAGATGAAAAAAGCAATTTTTGGAATCTTTTTAGTTATCTAAATAATTTTACAGTGAAAAAATAATGAATTCTAATTTACTTAAAACACAAATTGCTTATCAAATTAGACGCCAATTTAAGGTTAAAACTTATGAACGATTAAATTTAATTGTATCATTTATTATAGCTCCACTTTTGGCATTTCTTTCAGCTTTTATTTTTCGCTCAGATATAGATTTGGTACAAAATCAAGCATATCCTAACTTTTTATTTTTTATGTTAATTTCAGGCATATTCTTTGGTTTAATTGGCTCTGTTTTTGAGATTATCAAAGACAGAAGTACAGTACAAAGAGAAAGACTTGGAGGTGTATCCTTATTTGGATATTATGTATCTAAATATTTTGTATTAACTTTTTTTGGATTTATTCAAACAATTTTATATAATATAATAGGGATGGTATTTTTGCATATACCACTTGCTTTGGTGGCATTTAACTCTTTTGTAATGCTTCTTACTGTGATTATAAGTATATCTTTTGGCTTATTTATATCATCTTTAACTAGAAGTACACTCATAGCATCTAATCTTATTCCAATTCTTATTATCCCTCAAATTTTACTTGGTGGACTTATCCCTTATGCTAATATGGATAAATCAATATACTTATGGGAAACAAATTATGATACAGCGCCACCTATTGCCAGAATTATTCCAGTGAAATATGCCTATGAAGCTATAATTACGGGTAATGTGGCTTTTACTGGAGGCAATAACGAAATAAATGACCAAATTTCTCAAATAGTTGATTATCTTCAAGACAATCAATTTATGAGCATAGATACACAAAGTTATGTAAGTTATTTAAAGTGTCCATTTTGTTCAAAAACTTGGTTTTATGATATTTTAATACTTATTGGGTATATTACAGTTACCTTTATTCTAGGGTATATTATTTTTTATAGAAGGATTTTTAATGGTTAAAATCATGTTGCTAGTTATGTTAGGTCTTGTGAGTTTGTATGCAAAAAATAGTGTTGATGCTTGTATTCCAATTGGAAAGATTGTGATTCTCAAAAAATCAATCATGGGGCTTGACCTTTCAAAAGCTCAGAAAGATGAACTTTTAAAGTATGAAGAGGAATTAAAAGAGAAGTTAGGTGACATCAAAGATGGTGCTTATGACAAAAAAGAGAGATTGTCTGACTTGTTTAATGAAAAAGAGTTTTTAAGAGCAAAATTTACTGATATTACAGTAAAAGAAAATGTTATTGTAACGAATGCAATTGCAGAATATTTTGAAAAAATGTATAAAACACTTAATCAAGAACAAAAACATGCACTTTTAAAGAAATTTAAGAGAATTGAGAAAAAAAGAAATAACTAGAACGATTAAAGTTGTGCTTGTAAAAGCACAACTTGAGTGCTACATGACAAGACGAATTAATTTCTCATATTTAGCAGGTAGTTCTATTTTTTTACTAGGGAGAAAATTTTCAATAGCAATATTCATCCATTCTCGATTTGTTTTCATCTCAGAGATTTCGATAAAAAATTTGTTTCCTTCGTTGATAAGCTCATACTTTTCAACTGTAAACTTGATTGGACCTTGTTCCCCTTTGGGATGTATCTCAAATTCTATTGAATGTGTTTGAGGATTTAATTGAAAATTAATCATCTTATCTACCTTCTTAAGTGTTATTTTTTATATTTAACATCGACTACAAGACCAATTGCGCCTTTTTTACCTAATCCAATGAGAACATCTTGGTCATTAATCTCTTTCTTAAGTTGTCCAATATTTACACCATTTGCTTGTGCAGCTGTAAAAGTAAGATGAAGTTCCTCAAAGGTATCTTTTCCCTCTTTGATGAGGTTTACGATTTGGTCAAAAGTGATATTTTCAACTTTATTCATGTCATTTTCATTGATAGCTTTATCCATCATTTCCATCATCCCCTTACCTACAGTGTAGCTCATGCCCAGTGGAGAATACTTAAGAATTTTTTTTGCAGCACTAACAGCTCTATCTTTTAAAGAACTTTTTTCATCTATTGCTTGACCATCTTCATCAAGAATTTGAATCTCTTTTGTTTCAAAATCAATCGTAGCATTTACTATTTTTTTTTCTTCTGACATTTTATTTCCTTATTTTGTATATGCATAATTTTATCGAAAATTTTTGAAGTCTTACATAAAGGTTTGAATAGGAGTATTAAATTTTTTTGGAAGTTCAAACTCTTTGTTTAAGATAAATAAATCTAAAACAGTTTGCATCCATTCTCTATTTGCCTTTAAACTATATATAATGACCGATGTAGAATCATCATGTTGAATAAATTCATATTTACTAATCTCAATTCTAATAGGAAGTATTTCACCTTTTAGCATCAACTCAATTAAAAAAGAACGGTCCTTAGAATCTATTTTAAATGCAAGAACACTACCATAACTTTTTATAACTTGATTAATGATAGTTTTAAAAAGTTTTGAATTTGTCGTGTCTTTACTCGTGTACATAGTATCTTTAACTATATTTTTAAATGTATCCATCATAGACATATTATTGAAACCCCTTTAAAATTATGTGATATAATTATAGGGTAATTAAGATAAATAAAGACTTATTGCACTTCGTGCATTTGGGTGTGCATGCTATAAATAAAAGGGTTTTGTTAATGAAAATAAAGGATTTGTCATACAATGATAAGGCTGTAAAACTGTTCATAAATGACTTTGATGAGTTCTTTTTAGATGATAAAGGTGTGGAAACTGGTTTTAATATTCATGATGATGAATTGAAAAAGATAGCAGATAAAAATAAAGAGCGTTTTAAAGAAAAAAAAGATTATTTTTTGGATAAACAAAAAAATCGTTTTTGGAGTAAGTTGGGTGTTATAAAGTTTGGTTTTTTTTGTGATAATGACCATGTTATGGATTTTATTGATTTCTTGGAAAATATACATTTAGAGAAAAATAATAATAAGCCACTTAGCGAAGGTATTTCTAAAGATAATCTTATTGCTATTTATAAAACACTTGAGAATAAATTTGTTGATTTTTCAAAAAAAATTGAGCAAGAAGATAATGTAGATATGAATGAATTGAAGCAATTTATAGAAACATTTAATCTTTTTGTGAAAACAAGAGCAGATTTATTACCTCATGAATCAATTCCTGTGCCAACTGCACTTCTTAAAAATACTCAAAATAAAAAGGGTGGTATTTTTAATAATCTATTTAATCTTGCCTCAAAAACTGGTGCAGATGCTATGGATTTTGCATCCAAAACAAGAGACCAAGCGTATGGTTTTGGTATTCAAACAGAAAAAGATGCATTTAATTTTACACAAGATACTCGTGATAGTGCATATAACTTTGCGACTAAAACAGAGGATGATGCTTTTAATTTTGCAACAAAAATGGAAGATGATGCTTATAAATTTGTATCTAAAATGGCAGATGATGCCTATCATTTTGCTAGTGATGGTATGAATTATGGTTATATGTTTGCTTCTCAAGGTGAAGAACTGGGTCCTATGGCAAATCGTGTTTTATGGATGGCATCAGAAATTGGATTGATGGCTGATAGAATAGGTGAGATGAGTGATAGAATAGTGCATACGGAGCATTTAATAATCAATATGTCTGTTATGATATTAAATTTTGGTTTATTGATTGATGGCACTATTAAAACAATAGCAGAATCAGGGTTACATGCTCTTAGCATGATATATGATAGAAGTGAAGTTTTCGAACTTAAATCATCATCACAGCATATAGACCTTATAGGTAAAAATATTGAGTTAATACTCACGCAACAGCATGAATATGATTTAAGAGTTTTGGAAAATCAAAAGGATTTACGAGAAATCACTCTTTCAGCACTTGATAAGATTAATCTAGAATATTAAAATTTTTTCGATTTTGGAATTGTATGTGACTGTGCTAAATTAAGTACAGTTTGGAGAATACCATTTAAGTTTATCGTATCAGAACTTTTTTCTACTGTTGTTTCTCTTTGCTTTCTTATGAGATTGTCTAATGTTAAAATAAAATGATTAATTTCTTCAAGTGGAATATCAGGATTCTTTTTAATTTTATCTAATCGTTCTCTTAGCACATCTTCAATTTCAAGATAAAAATTGTGTGTAATTTTTTCTTGTTGCTCATTTTCGCTTAAGTTGATGTCTTCTATAAATTCCAAAAATTTTAGAGCATCATCACTTTTGAGAGAATATGCTAATCGTATAATTCCCAATTTTGAGAAAAAAAGTATAGAAGAAGTTGTTTTATTTTTGATATATTCAATTGCCTCATAACTATAATGCTTTCCTTCGGTCAAAGTTTCTAATAAATTAATAATTTCAGGAACAGAAACATTAAATGCTAGTGCAACTTCTTTATATGAAAGAAACCAATTATTGTAAATTATTAAAGGATGAAGTTCTAGAATATCATATTCTAAAAGTGTAAGAAAATGTTTAGTCATAACAAACCTTTAAGTATAATCACAAGATAGACGAGAGAATCAAATAATGAAGTAAAAATTGCGGAGACTTATGCTCCGCATAAAAAAATTAATCAGTAATTTTTTTATAGATACCTTTAGCAGCACCCGCCATGATAATCATAGGCACCATACCAGTCATAACACCAACACCCGCAGCTTCACCCATATACCCAGCTAATTTAGTAATTAAATCAGTAAGTTTATTTTCTCCACCGAACTCTTTTACTATCTCTTTTGCACGGTCAGAACCAGCTAAACGAGCATCTTGAAGTTGTTGGTCTAGAGCATTCAATGCATTCACAATAGTTTCTGCTGTAGCGTCAAATTGACCCTCAACAATACCTGCTAATGTAGCATCACTTTTAACCACAACAACTTCTTCACTTTTCTTAGGAGTAGCAACTTTTGTCTTTTCAGCTTTAGGAGCTGCCACTTTTGTTTTCTCAGCCTTAGGAACCACTACTGGTTTTACTTCTGTTTTTGGTGTTGTTTCTATTTCCGTGTTAATTGTTTCTGACATTATCAAATCTCCAGTTTTTTTATTTATGATATATACATTTTAGTAATATAGCATTTACAAAATTGTACTTAACACACTATTAATTTAAGCTGATTTTAATTCAATTAATTTGATTCATGATAAATGATAAACAATGATATAATTAAAAAATTAATTTTAAAAAGGCACAATATAAAGATGCAAATGATAATAGATAGTTTGAGAAAAAAAGGGAAAATTTATAAAAAAATGCAAGAGATTGCACCAAAAGAGCTAGGTATTAGAAATAAAATCAAGATGTATAAAGCGACAGATGTAGCTGGGTATTTTTGGGCAATTTTTGCAGTGACTCAAAAAAGTAAACTATTGATGAAAGATGTACATAAATTTGAAGAGATATATGCTAAGTTGGTTTTATTTTTTGACCATAACTTTAAACATAAAATTATTTTTATTGATGCACCTCTTTGTTCTAAAGCAAAAGAAGCTTTTATTGCGCAAGGTTGGAAAATCATATAATGTTACTTTGTGATATAGGGAACACTTCTTATCATTTTTGTGAAGAGGATAAGGTATACAAAAGAGATGTAAAATTATTTGAACCATCAGATATTAAAGAAATAGTTTTTTATATTTGTGTAAATCCACAAGTAAAAATTTTATTACATCGATTAGATAATTGGATTGATTTATCGCCTTATGTTGCAATGACTAATTATTATGTCACGATGGGGATTGATAGAATTTTTGCATGTGAAGCGATTGAGAGTGGAATTATTGTTGATGCAGGAAGTGCTATCACTGTTGATATTGTTCAAAATGGAGTTTTTGAAGGTGGTTTTATTTATCCTGGCGTGAATGCCATGAGTCAAACTTATAAAAATATTTCTACAGCATTGGATTACTCATTTAACTTTGAGTTAGATTTAGATAAAATGCCAAAAAATTCGAGAGATGCTATAAGTTATGGATATTTAAAAACACTTTATAATGAAGTCATAGCACATAATATGAATATATATTTAACGGGTGGAGATGCAAAAAAATTTGCTTTTTTATTTTCACAAGCAACGATAGATGAAACTCTAATATTTAAAGGAATGAAAAAAATTATGAAAAAGGGTAATTTATGCTAACAGTTGCACTTCCAAAAGGTCGCATTGCAAAAGAGACTTTAGAAATTTTTGAAACTATTTTTGGTGATAGTTTTGCATTTGATGATAGAAAACTGATTCTTGATACTCCAAATTTTCGTTTTTTACTTGTAAGAAATCAAGATGTGGCAACTTATGTTTTTCATCAGGCTGCTGATATTGGCGTTGTTGGACTTGATACTTTAGAAGAGCAGGGCTTAGATGTAATCCGCCTACTTGATTTAAGAAAAGGGATTTGTAAAGTTTCTATTGGGATGCGCAAGGGTGAAAAACTTGACCTTGATAAACCTGAGATAAAAGTTGCTTCAAAGATGGTAAACATTACAAAGCGTTATTTTGAGCAACGAGCAGTTTCTGTAGAGATAATTAAGCTTTATGGTTCAATTGAACTCGCACCACTTATTGGTCTTGCTGACATGATAGTAGATGTGGTTGAAACTGGTGCAACAATGAAACAAAATGGACTGGAAGTTGTAGAAGACATTATGACTTCATCCACTTACCTTATAGCAAATAAAAATAGTTATATTGCCAAGAAAGATGAGGTTTTAGATATTTATGAGAAAATAAATAAGGTTATAAAAGCAGAAAAAAATTCATGACAAATTTAGACCTTTATGCGAAAGCTGAACATTTATTGGGAATAGAAGAGGCAACAGAAGCACTTTATGATTTATACCGTTCAGAACTTGAAGACAAAGAAGTAAAAACTCTTTTGGATGTTGGTTGTGGTCGTGGTGGTTTTATGAGACGCATGATTAGTGATGGTGTTACATGTAAAGGCGTAGATTTGAGTCTTGTCATGATAAAAGAGTGTAAAGAACAAGGTTTGGACGCTGAGTGCATTGATGTGGCTAAAGTGGATGGGCAATATGATGCAGTCGTTTGTATTTTTGATGTTTTAAATTTTTTAAATCAAGAAGAACTCATTAGATTTTTAGATGCTATTTCTCAAAAGCTAAATGATAATGGAATTTTTATAGCGGATATAAATACTCGTTATGGTTTTAGTGATGTAGCTGATGGTACAATGAGTAGTGAGAATGAAAAAGAGTTTTTAAGTGTAGACGCTATATTTGAAAATGAGAAACTTGCAACGAAATTTACGCTATTTGAGAAAAATGAAGACGAGAGTTATACGAAATATCAAGACACAATAATTCAATATTTTCATAAAATAAATATTTTTCAAAAGCTAAAAAATTTAAAGCTTATTGAAAAACAAAATTTCTCACTCTACGATACGGGCGATAAGACACTTCTAATATTTAAAAAGAAGTAACATTCTTTTTAAATATTTAATTGTGAGAATGTGTTAAATAAATCCAAAATTCTTTGTGTGAATAACCTTTATTCAAAAAATAAATTTGAAGAATTGTAACTCTATAAAGTGTTATAAGCATTTTGGCAAAAGGGATAAATAAACTCAAACTAACAAGTATAGATTGTTGTTTGTCACCCTTGGATTGCATCATTTCTTGTATACCAATATTTTTACTTAAGTAAATTCCAAAAACTATTGAAAATATAAAGTTCAGTAAAAGACCAAAAATTATATACGCTATAAAATCTTGTTCGTTCATTCCAGCTATCATTTTATCGTTTTTCCTTTAATTTATTAGGTTTGATTAGGCTTGGATTCTATCTAAAAAATTCTTTAGAATTATTTATTCATAACTTTTGACTTTTCTATCTGTAAAAAAAGTTCCAAAAGGTATCAATGATGCTACAAAAAATAAAAAACTTTCTTTTTGTGACCATTTTGCATCATCCAACGCTTTGAATAATAAAAGACAAAAAAGTATAAACAAAACACCATGCGTCATACCCACCAATTTTACATAAATCGGATATCCAGCTAAATATTTTAACGGCATGGCAATAAAAAGAAGAACTAAATAAGAATAACCCTCTATTTGACCCATAAGTCTAAAATTTTTTACACTATTTTTAAACATGTATCCTTCTTTTTGTATTTTTATTATAAAATTTTTGGAATTATATAGCTAAAAGGTAACAGTTTACTTATTTTAAAAAATATAAATAGAGACTTAAAAAAAAGTTTAAACATCTTTACACTATACTACAATCTGCAAATATAATAAAAGGTGTATTAGTATGGATACAAACCTCGTAGTCGAAGGTATAAAATTTATGGTTTTAGGAATGGGGAGTGTTTTTCTATTTTTAATTATCATGATATTCTTTATGAATATTATGTCGGTTATCATACACAAATTTTTCCCTGAACCAAGACCTGTTATACCTGGCGAAAAAAAAGCACAAGATAATAGAAAAGTTGTTGCAGCTATCACAGCGGCGATTATTCATCACAGACAAGGGTAAGGATTGATATGGCTAAAAAATTTATAGATATAATGGATACAACTTTTAGAGATGGTTTTCAGTCAGTTTTTGGTGGTCGTGTACTTATGGATGATTTTTTTCCAGCAGTAGAGGCAGCAAAACATGCAGGGATAACTCACTTTGAATTTGGTGGTGGAGCAAGGTTTCAATCACTTTACTTTTACTTAAATGAAGATGCTTTTACGATGATGGATAGATTTCGTGCCATTGTTGGACCTGATGCAAATCTTCAAACATTAGCTCGTGGTGTAAATACCGTGATGCTTGATACTGGTTCAAAAGACCTTATCGATTTACATGCAAAAATGTTTAAAAAACACGGTACGACAACTATTCGTAATTTCGATGCTTTAAATGATGTTGAAAATTTAAAATATTCAGGTGAAAGAATAGTGCATCATGGATTAAAACATGAAGTAGTAGTAACTATGATGGATTTACCTCCTGGATGTTATGGTGCTCATGATGTGGCATTTTATGAAAAAACTCTTCGTGAAATTTTAGATAGTGGAATTCCATATAGTAGTATTTGTTTTAAAGATGCAAGTGGAACTTCTAGTCCTAAAAAAGTTTTTGACACTATAAAAATGGCTCGTAAATTAGTTCCAGCAGGAACACATTTACGATTGCACACTCATGAAACAGCAGGCGTTTCAGTTGCTGCTTATATGGCTGCACTTGATGCTGGTATTGATGGGATTGACATGGCTGCGGCACCTGTTTCTGGGGGAACTTCTCAACCAGATATTTTAACGATGCTTCATGCAACTAAAGGGATGAATTATGACCTTGGTGGATTAGAAATAGATAAAATTTTAGCGTATGAGAAAGTTGTTCATAGTTGTTTAGAAGATTATTTTATGCCTCCAGAAGCGACGATGGTTTCTCCATTGATTCCATTTTCTCCAATGCCAGGTGGTGCTTTGACTGCAAATACTCAAATGATGCGTGATAATAATATTCTTGAACGATTTCCAGAAGTTATAGAGGCTATGCGTGAGGTTGTTGAAAAAGGTGGTTATGGTACAAGTGTAACTCCAGTTTCTCAATTTTATTTCCAACAAGCATTGAATAATGTAATGCAAGGTCCTTGGAAAGCTATTGCTCCAGGTTATGGAAAAATGGTTCTCGGATATTTTGGTAAAACTCCAGTTGCACCAGATGCGGAAGTGGTGAGAATTGCTTCTGAAAAACTGAATTTACAGCCAACAACAGAGAAAGTTCTTGATTTAACTGAAGCAGATGAGACAAAATCTTTGGCTCATTGGAGTAAAAAGTTAGAAGAAGAGGGGATTGCGACAACTGAAGAAAATATTTTTATAGCGGCAGCATGTGGAGAAAAAGGTATCACTTTCTTAAAAGGTGAAGCAGAGGTTAATGTTAGAAAATTATCAAATATGAAAAAAGAAGGAAGTACAAATATGGGTAGCGGAAATTATACAGTTGTAGTAGATGGTCAAAAGTTTAGTGTTCAAGTAGCAGAGGGCAATGCAGATATTCAAGTAACAGCCGTAAATGGTGAGAAAGTAGAAATATCTAGTCCTAAAAATGCAGGAACTGACCTTCCTATAAAAGCTCTTCTACCAGGTAGTGTTTGGAAATTAGTTGCTAATCCAGGACAAAGTGTTGCTGAGGGTGATGTAATCCTTATTATAGAATCTATGAAAATGGAAATTGATGTAGTAGCACCTCGTGGTGGTGTTGTGAAATCTATAAATGTTGCGACAAACGATACTGTAGTAGAAGGTCAAGTCGTAGCAGTGCTAGGATGATGGATATGAAGAAGAATATTCTTAAATTTATATTACTTTTTATGTTTTTAGGATTTTCAAATCTTTTTGCAACTGAACATGCTTCCTCAGATGTGATAATATCAGAACATAAAGAGGAAACTTATCAGACACAACCTATAGTAGACATGGTAAGTGGTTTTTTGCAATCAACAGGTATTTATGTTTTATTTAAGCCAAATCCAGATGAATTAAACTCACATGGTGAAATTATGAGTGATTTTCATAAGACTGGTGGTCGTGTTATTATGATTCTTATCACTTTCTTATTGTTTTATTTAGCAATCAAAAAAGGGTTTGAACCACTTTTACTTCTTCCAATAGCATTTGGTGGTCTTTTAGCAAATATTCCAATTGCAAATATGGCTGGGGCAGATGGCTTTTTGGGAATAATTTATCATATGGGATTATCTAATCAGCTTTTTCCAATTCTTATTTTTATGGGTGTTGGTGCTATGACAGATTTTGGTCCACTTCTTTCTAACCCAAAAACAGCACTTTTAGGCGGTGCTGCACAGTTTGGAATTTTTGGAACACTTGTTGGTGCAGTAGCACTTTCTCAATACACAACTATTTTTGATTTTACTTTACAACAATCTTCTGCAATCTCTATTATTGGTGGAGCAGATGGTCCAACATCTATTTTTATTGCAACAAAACTTGCACCTGAACTTTTAGGTGCTATCGCAGTTGCATCGTATTCATACATGGCAATGGTTCCTATTATTCAACCTCCAATTATGAAAGCACTTACAACAGATGCTGAAAGAAGAATTAGAATGACGACACTTCGTCATGTGTCCCGTTTAGAGAAATTAATATTCCCTATTATGGTTTTAGTTTTAGCTATTTTTGTTTTACCAGAATCAACTCCATTAATCGGTGCTTTTATGTTTGGTAATTTCTTAAAAGAGAGTGGTGTTGTTAATAGATTGAGTGATACGATGCAAAATGCACTCATTAACACTATAACTATTTTTTTAGGCTTGGCAGTTGGTTCTAAACTTTCTGCTGACCAATTCTTGGTGCCTGAGACTTTAGCTATTTTAGCGCTTGGTATTGTTGCATTTTCCGTTGGTACGGCAGCAGGTGTTATTATGGCAAAAATTATGAATCTTTTTCCTGGACATAAAATAAATCCATTAATTGGTTCAGCTGGAGTATCTGCTGTTCCTATGGCTGCTCGTGTATCAAATAAAGTGGGTATGGAGTATGATAGAACAAACATGCTTTTAATGCATGCTATGGGTCCAAATGTGGCAGGTGTTATCGGTTCAGCTGTTGCTGCTGGTATGCTTATATCGTTTTTTAAATAGTAGTTACAAAGAATCTTCTCATATAGTATGAGGAGATTCTTATTTTATGAGAGAAATAATAAGAGGTATTATATTGTGACTTTTTGTTTTATCTATAAAACCATCCGCACCCAAATCTTCCGCTTCTCTTCTGTTGTTTTCACTAGTCATTGAGCTATTTACAACAATAGGGATATTTCTAGTACTAGGGTTTACTTTTAATATTTTAACAACGGTGAAACCTGACATTTCAGGCATCTCTATATCTGTAATTATGGCTGGAATTTCTGAAACTTTAGCACCTAGAGAATGTATATATTCTACAAGTTGTTTTCCATTATTAAATAATTTCATTTTCAAGTGTGCATGTTCAAAAATTTGAGTGAGCGCTCTTTGTGCTGTTTTTGAATCTTCTGCTATAAGAACAGTTCCTTTTTTAAGTTTGTCTGGAATTTTTAGATTTTTTATATCAGCAATATTTTCAGAAACATCGACCAAGGCTTGAGGGATAACATCAGCTAAAAGTTTTTCATAATCTAATATAAGACATAAACTTCCATCTTCTAATCTTGTATCATTCATAACTAAACCATCTTCTTTAAGTCTATATCCATCTGGAGCATGCATATCATTCCAATTTTTTTTGATAACTCTGTAAGCGGACATAATTCTAAGACCAATTACAATTCCATTAAAATCGCAAATAAGAATATTGGAATTAAGCTTTTCCGCTTTTGTGAGTTTTATACCAAGCCAAGATGGCAAATCAAGTATAGGAATTTGTAATCCACGAAGAATGATTGTTCCCTCAAGAAGAATATGAGTTGAGGGTATTTGTGTTAAAAAATGGTTTCTTGATTCAACAACTTCTCTTGTTTTGAAAACATTTATAGCATAAAAAGCAGACTCATGACTCTCGCTTACTCTGAAAACTAAAAGCTGAAGCTCATTATTCTTAGCGAGGTTTGTAGAAGCATCAACATTATCTAAAACTGACATAATTACCCTTTAATTAAAAGTTCTATAATAATATCTAAAATACAATGAAATATAAGTGATGTCTGGGTAGAATAAGCATATTTTTTAGAAGAGGTGCATGAAGTTGAAGGTTTTATTTGTATTGTTTTTTATGTTTAGTATAGCATTTTCAAAAGTGTATTATTCCAAAATTGAGCCATATGAGATTCGCAATATATCATCAAATATATCTGGCCTTATTTTAGCAATAGATGAGGAAAGTATCGGAAAAGAATTAACGGATAAAGCATATATTCGTATTGATTCAGAGCTTGATGAAAAAGAGTTGCAATTTCTTAATGATAAGCTTAATTATTTAGAGGCGATGGTTGCTACAAATGAAAAAGTATTTGTAAATTTGAAAGATACTCTTTCTAAAAAGCAAGGTAATTATGACACAATAAAATCTCTTAAAATTAAGTCGATAGTTGAAAAAGACAACTCATTTTATGATTTGGTATCTACGCAAAATCAACTTCTAAATACTCAAAAAGAGATTCAAAATCTCAGAGTGCAAATGATAGATTTAAAATTTAGAATTACGCAATTAAAAAGAAATATAAGTGATAAATATATTGTAGCAGATGGTTTTGTACTTTATAATATTTTCGTAAGAGCAGGTCAGGTTGTTGGCTTGGCAACGCCACTTGCACAAGTAGCAGATATTTCAAAAGCAAAACTTACAATTTATCTTGATGAAGAAGATGTTTTGAATGCCGAGAAACAAGTGGTTTATATTGATGGAGAAAAAACTGCTTATAAGGTTTCAAGATTATTAAATATTGCAGATAGCAAAAACATATCAAAATATATGGCACAAATTATTATTCAATCTCCAAAATTATTTTCAAAGCTTGCAAAGATAGAGCTAAAAAATGAATAATATTACAACAGCTTGTTCATTGGATTGTTATGATGCATGTACAGTTGTTTATGATAATGGTAAATTAAAAGGAAAAAAAGAGGGTTATACTCAAGGTTTTTTATGCCCACATCTTAATCATTATAATGCATACGAACAAATTAAAATGGCTCGTTATAAGGGTCAAGAGATAAGTTTGGATGAAGCCATGATAAAATTAAAAGAGATTTTAAACGCATCTTCAAGTGATGAGGTACTTCACTATCGTGGTCATGGAAATTTTGCTCTCATGCAAGAGGTGAGTGAACATTTTTTTTCTCTCTTTGGTGCGACACTAACGAATGGTTCACTTTGTGATGGAGCGGGTGAATCAGGGATAATTGAGGGAAGAGGAAGCAATCTAAATATGCCACTCTCAGAGATAAAAAAATCTGAAGTGGTTATTATTTGGGGGAGGAATCCACATACGACTTCAAGCCATCTTCTACCAATTATTAAAGATAAAACAATCATTGTGATTGACCCTCGTAAAACAAAAATTGCAAAAATTGCACATTTACATATTCAGATAAAACCTCATGGAGATTTGTCTTTAGCACTATTACTTAGCCGTTTTTTACATATAGAAAATAGTTGTGATGAAGAGTTTTTAAATAAGTATGCGAGTAAGCATCAAGACTATTATGAACTCACTCAAAATGTAAGGATTAAAGCAACTTTAGATGAAATAGATGTAACTCTTGGGCAAATTGGTGACTTATTAGCGTTGGTAAAAAATAAAAAAGTGGCTATTGTTTGTGGTGTTGGTATTCAAAAATATAGTGATGGCGCAGATGTCATGCGAGCGATAGATGGTTTTGCAGTTTTTCTTGGTTTATTTGGCAAAGAGGGGTGTGGCGTTGCATATCTTGGAAACTCTAAAGATAAAATACAATCCCCTTTTCACACAAAAGCAAAGCGAGTATCAAAGGTAAATACAGAATTTAGTGATTTTAAGACTGTTTTTATTCAAGGTGCAAATCCTCTTGCACAAATGCCTGATTCTTTGAGAGTGAAATCCTCTATAGAAAAAGTACAAAATATTATCTATTTTGGTCTTTATGAAAATGAAACAAGTGAAATAGCAGATTTGATTATTCCAGCCAAAAGTTTTTTATATAAAGACGATATACGAACATCTTATTCTCATCATGGCATGATGAATATGCCAAAGGTAAGCGAGAGTAAATTTGGGATAAGCGAATACGATTTGAGTGCATATTTATGCAAAGAGTTTGCAATTGAGTTACAAACAGAACAGTTTTATTTGGAACATTTTAAAAATTTTGCATTACACCATGAAGATAGTAGTTGGCGTGTAAAAGATAGAGATGCGATTCCTTATAAAAATGGGTTTGATACAGATGATGGAGAGTTCTGTTATTTAGAAGAGTTTGAGCAAAATGAGAGTAACAATGAAAAACTATTCTTGATTACTCCCAAAAGTGCTATAAGTTTAAATTCACAGTTTAAGCGTGAAGAGCATGTGTATCTTCATAGTTGCCATGGTTTTGATGAAAATGAACTGATACTTATTAGTTCAAAAAATGGCACTTTAAAACTCAAAGTAAAACTAGATAACGATTTAAGAAAAGATTGTATTCTCATTTATAGTGGCACAAAAGGTGTCAATAACTTAACCTCTTCAAAACATTCATTTGATGGTAAAAATGCAATATTTCAAGAGAATAAAGTAGAAGTTTTTAGTTTATAAATATTTTAATTAGAGGAAAAAAGATGATAACAGAACGAGTGTTTGATGAACTTTCATATATTTTAGCAAGAGGAAATAAATGTGGACTTCGCCTTGTTTGGCTAGTTTTAGTTCCGCTCTTTTTATTTTTGTTTTCAATTGCTGGTTTTATTGGAATTGTAAATTTCAATATTAAGATTCATAGTGTTGTGATGATGGGTACAATTTTTATAATTTATCTTTTTTTCATGAGACATAATGCTTACTTTGCGGCTTGTAGTTTTAGAAAAAATTTTATGGGAGTCAAAAATCAATTGATTGTTTATATGAATAAAAACTTGCTCTCTATTGCAGGGGTTGAAAAAACAAATGCCTCTTTTGATGATTTTTTGGCTGATATGTCAAAAACATTACGAAATGAAAATTTTTCATCTGTGGCAGCTGGTGTATTTCCAACGCTTGGTATTTTAGGAACTTTTATAAGTATTGCGGTTTCCATGCCAGACTTTTCAGTGCAAACTTCACAGCTTTTAGAAGAGGAAATATCAAAACTTTTAGGAGGTGTTGGCACTGCATTTTATGTTTCTATCTATGGTATATTTTTATCTTTATGGTGGATTTTCTTTGAAAAAACTGGTACGAGCCGTTTTCAAAATGATGTACATAAAATAAAAGAATCTACCAAAAATTTCTTTTGGGGTAAAGAGGAGATAGAGCAAACATATTTTAAAAAAAGCATGGAAAATTTTGAGAAACTCAATAGCGTATTTGATGCTATTTCATCAGAAGATTTTATCACTTCCATGAATAAAACTTTGGCACAACGGGTAAGTATTTTTGAGAAAATTATTGAGCATGAACAAGATGCGACAATTAAAGTATCAAAAATACTCGAACAAGCTTTACACCAACAAGAGAGTGTAGTGCAAAGACAACAGCGATTAGGTGATACACTTAAAATTATTGTAGAAAAATTTGAACTTTTTGTGATGAATTTAGAGGAGCAAAATATCCATTTTAATAAATCCAATAATTTACTCAAAGCGGAATTTTCACAAGTAACTCTTATTGCTGAAACCTTAAGTAAAAGTACGCTCAAACTGAGTGAATCCCTCTCAAATGTGAGTGCAGATAATATTAAAAATCTCTATAGTGGAGTAATTCAAAATGTAGATTCACTCAAAAAAGAGATGGATAAAATTGGTTTATCTTTTGAACTGAAAATGGACTCATTTGATGCAAAATTTTTGGATAAACTTCAAACTACACTCAAAATGATAGATTCAGAAACAGCCCAAATAGTAACGCAATTATCAAAACTTAAAGAAAATGGAGTTGATTAAGGTATGTTAAAAAGAGACCATACCCAAGAGCAAAATTTTTGGATATCTTATGCCGATTTGATGGCAGGTTTGTTGTTCGTTTTTATCCTAGTTGTGGGAGCAATTGTGGTAAAGAGCGAATTAATTCAAAGTGATTTGCAAGCAATTCGTGCAGATTTACAAAGAGAGAAAGAAGCCTTAGGGTTGAGTGAAGATAGTTTGTCTCAAAAAAAGAAAATACTTTTGAAAATACAGCAAGAATTACTATCAACTCGTGAAGAAAATACCCATTTGAGTTTACAAATAGCACTTTTAGAAAGTCAAAACACAAGACTCAATGATACGATTCTCTCATTAGGTTCTCAAATATCTCAAAAAGCAGAAGCCTTAGCTTTGAGTGTAGCTGAAATGGAATCTTTAAAAAATTTACTTTTAGAAAATGAACAAGATTCTGAAATACTTAGATATTCAAATGAGTCATTAAGTAATGACTTAAATAATTCAAAAGCAGAAATTGCACAATTACAGTCATTTGTGACTGATTATAATAGACGGCATGTGATTGATAGTAATTTAATCCAATTACGAGATGATGAGATTGCACAACTTGAAAAAGCCCTTTTACTCAAAAAAAGAGCATATCAGCAAGTGGTGGAAGATTTGAATATAACCCGTACAAAAATTAAAAGTTTAACGGGAATAAAAATAAAAGTTGTGCAAAGATTAAAAGAAAAAATGGGTAATTCAATAAAAATTGACCCACAAACTGGAGCTTTGAGATTTTCTGCAAATATACTTTTTAATCAAGGAGAATTTATTTTAAAACCAGAAGCAAAACAAGAGTTGAGCAGAATTTTGGGTACATATATAGACACATTACTCAATGATACACAAATGAGTCAATATATAGATACGATTACGATACAAGGGCATACAAATTCAGATGGAAGTTATCTTTATAACTTGGATTTATCGCAACAAAGAGCATTGGCAGTCATGAGCTTTTTATATCAAGAGTATCCACAAAATAGAAAACTTTTTGAAAAATATTTGAGTGCAAGTGGACGCTCTTTTTCTGACCCTATTTTGGATAATAACAATACAGAAGATAGAGATGCTTCAAGACGCATAGAGATACAATTTCGTATTAAAAACGAGGAAGCTGTCAAAGAATTAGTGAATTATTTGAATAAAGAAGTATTGAATGAAAAAGAATGATTTGTTAATTAGACCGCTAAAATTAGAGGCGTTACGAAAACAACTGGAACAAAAAGTGAGGGTTCAAGAGGAGTTGAATTTGGTCAAAAAGAATAATTTTTTTACTAAATTTAAAAAATTTTTAGGTTTAAAATAGTGTTGTTTTGAGAGATTTTACACAAAAATCTCCCATTATTTTTTGGATATAATCCTACAAAAAAGTCAGGTAAATTATGAATACACAAGAATTAGATAAAAAATATGTTTTGCCTACATATGCAAGAGCCAATGTAGAATTTGTAAGCGGAAAAAACGCTAGATTAGTGGATGCAAATGGTAAAAATTATATTGATTTTACATCAGGAATTGCAGTGTGTAGCGTAGGTCATGGAAATGAGCGACTGACCCATGCACTGTGTGAACAAGCGAAGAATCTTATTCACATGTCAAACCTTTATTATAACGCTTCTCAGGCAAAAGCTGCCCAAAAATTGGTGGAAGCAAGCGGCTATGACATGAAATGTTTTTTTGGCAATAGTGGTGCTGAGGCAAATGAAGGTGCTATTAAAATTGCAAGAAAATATGGGGAAAAAGATGGAGAGATTAAAAGATATAAAATTATCACTTTAAACCACTCTTTTCATGGCAGAACTATCACAACAGTAAAAGCAACAGGACAAGCTTCTATGCATAATTATTTTGGACCTTTCCCTGATGGGTTTGTGTATGCCAATGACATAGATGAAATTGAATCTTTAATAGATGGGCATACAGTAGCCGTGATGATTGAGCTTGTACAAGGTGAGGGTGGAGTGCAACCTCAAGATAAACAAAAAGTGCAAGATTTGGCAAAAATGTTAAAACAAAGAGATGTTTTACTGATTATTGATGAGGTACAAACTGGGGTTTATAGAACAGGGAAATTTTTGGCATCAAACTTTTATGAGATAGAGCCAGATGTGATTACTTTGGCAAAAGGTGTTGGTGGTGGAGTCCCTGTTGGCGTTGTCATGACAAGTAAAAAAGATATTTTCAATGCAGGTGACCATGGTTCAACATTTGGTGGAAATTATTTAAGCTCAACTGCAATTTGTGAAGTTATGGATATTTTAAATGAGCATGATGCAAGCGGAGAATTAGAGATAAACATGTTGATGTTTGATAAAGCACTCGAAAAATTTTATCAAGCTAATCCAACACTTTTTACTCAAAAAGTAGGGATTGGAATGATGGCGGGACTTAGAGTAAAAGATGCTCAAACTCTTACACAAATTATTAACAATGCC
This sequence comes from Sulfurimonas crateris, assembly GCA_945883795.1. GTDB lineage: Bacteria > Campylobacterota > Campylobacteria > Campylobacterales > Sulfurimonadaceae > Sulfurimonas > Sulfurimonas crateris_A. The sequence goes on from CAMCYC010000012.1 coordinate 24,228, forward strand.
AGAGAAAGTGGTGTGATGGTTTTAAAAGCTGGAAGAAATACTTTGAGATTTTTACCACCACTTACAATAACAAAAGAGGAAATAGATGAAGGTTTTAAAGCTCTTAATCACGCTGTCGCTTCTTTGTAGTTATGAACTACTAGCAGAGCAGACAGTTCAAAATTTAGAAACTTATATATCAAAAAATAAAAAAGAGCAGTTTTCGTATGATTATAAAAAAATAGAAGAAGACAGTGCAAAGCTTAGAGATTCATGGATTGCACCGTTAAATTTGCAATATAGTTACTCTAAAAGTAACCCTTATATCGATGAGCAAACGGCCGAGAATGCCATGATAAAAATGGACCAACCTATTTTTCAAAGTGGTGGTATTTATTATGGAATTAAGTTTGCAGAGGCTTCAAAAATATATTCAGATTATAGTGTAGATGTTGCTAAAAGAAAATTGATAAAAGATGCTATTTCACTTTTGATGCAGATAAAGCAAGCAAGCTTAAGGATGGAAAAACAAAATTATCTCATCAAAAATTCTGAGATAAACTTAGAACTTAAAAAAGAGCAATATTTAAGCGGACAGCTTGATTCAGGGTTTTTAGACAGTGCAATTATTGAGAGAAATGTTGTTATTCAAGCACTTTATGACATACAAACAAATAAAGAAAGAGTTGTCTCAAAATTTGAAGCTATTAGTGATATTTCGTATGAAGATGCAAAAATACCACATTTGGAACTTTTAGATGAAAACAAATTTTTAGGTGAAAATCTTGTTTTAGATATGAGCCAGAGTCAAACTCAAAGAGATAAATATAATAAAGATATAACAGTAGCAAAATATCTTCCAAGAGTGAGTATTACCGCTGGATATAATTGGTCTAAGAGCGATTCCCCATTTCAGTTTGGTTCGACTGAAAAAGATTATTATGATTATGGTTTCAAAGTGAGCATGCCATTGGATGTAAATATTGCAAGAGATATAGAATCTTCAAAAATTACTTATCTCAAATCAAAAGTTGTAGAAGTGGATAAAAAAAGGGAACTTAAAGCTCTTTTTGAACAAGTGATGCAAAATATTAGCAATCTTGATAAAAAGAAACTCCTTAGCGTGGAGAATAAAAAACTCTATGAAAAATTGCTTTTAGATACAAAATCTTTGTTTAATGCTGGATATAAAACTCAGTATGATGTGGAGTTATTAAAAAATTCTGTTGCAATTCAAACCATTGATGCAAATATTTTTGAAATAGATAAACAACTTGAACTTTTATCACTGTATGAGATGTATAAGAATGCAATTTAGTGAGTACATGAATAGATGGTTGTATGGCGAAAATGGGTACTATGCAACTTACAAAAATATTGGAAAAAGTGGTGATTTTTATACTGCAGTAAGTACAAGTAAATTTTTTGGTGGTACGATTGCCAAACATATTATCTCTTTAGTTGATGAGGGATTTTTGCAAGAAAATGGAACTATTTGTGAGATAGGCGCACATCATGGCTATTTTTTAGCAGATGTGATAGAGTTTATTTATACACTTCGACCAAAACTACTTGAAACATTGCAGTTTGTAATTATCGAGCGATTTGATGATTTACAACAGTTCCAAAAAAACTATTTTGAAGACTCTTTTGGTGAAGCAATTTCACTTACACATTACAAATCATTAAATGAATTGAAATGTAAAAATGGCTTTTTTATAGCAAATGAGATTTTTGATGCTTTTGGATGTGAACTTTATTACAAAGGTAAAACTGCTAGAGTAAATGGTCATGAAGTGGTATTTGATGTACAAAATTCTTGGGTAGAAGAAAAAGCAAAGAAATATTACAAAGATAGAGGTGAAATAGCTGTTGGTTATGAAACTTTTGCAAAAGAGATGGCAACTGCATGCGAGCAATTTGAATTTATCAGTTTTGATTATGGAGAGATGCAAGCACGACCAGATTTTTCTCTAAGAGTGTATACGCAACACAAAGTAATCCCATTTTTTGATGAAGAGATAAAGCGAGATGAACTATTTGCAAAATCCGACATCACTTATGATGTAACTTTTGCACATGTCAAAGATGCTTATGAAGAGGTCGGGGTAAAATTTGTGGAGTTAAAAACTCAAATGGTTGCACTTATTGAGATGGGAATATTAGAACTTCTTGAGATTTTAAAAAATAATGTAGAAGAAAAAATATACACTCAAGAGTTGGAAAAAGTCAAAATGCTCATTATGCCAAATTCTTTGGGTGAACGATTTAAGATGATAAAGTTTAGGAAAGAGAGATTAAAAAAGATATTATAGAACGCTATGAGCGTAGCGTGGATGGGAAAATTATCATTGATATTTCCGCTCAAAGAATTGAAGATTTATATGATAATTTTGATAAAAAAGCACAATTTTTAAAAAAAGACCTCAATCAAGAACTTGTTGAATATATCATTGATAGCGTTTCAGAAATAGATAAAGAGCCATTTGTAATACAGTTTAATTTAGAGGTAACTTCAGAAAAAGAATTAATTAGAAGATTAGTAAAAAGTGTGAATACTTTTTTTCTTTATATGCAAGAGTTAGAAGCTAAAAAGATGCAAGAGATGATACGAACATCCATAATCCTTTTGTTTATTGGTCTTGTTGCAGTGACACTTTCTGTACTTGTAAATGAAATTAAATTGGTTTCAGATAAGATTATGCTTGCAGTGCTTGCAGAGGGATTAACCGTTGCGGCATGGGTTTCGCTTTGGGAGTCTTTAGCCACTTTTTTGATTAAATGGATGCCATACAAAAAAAAGATTGTACTCTATAAGCGTATTGCCAATGCACAAGTGCAATGTGTTTTTAGCAAAAAAAATAATAAGGAATTTTGTGAAAATTGAGAACCCATTTGAATCTGGACACATAAAAAATTATATTCTTGCTTATGTAAGTGTTGTTGTTATCATGGTTTTATTTTTCGTGGCAACAACACTTTTTAATGATATAAAAGATGTAGATAAAAAAGTTTTTGATTGTAATACAACTCAGGTTCAAACCCAAAAAAAGGTGATGAAAAATATTGATGAGGTAAATGAAACAAGATTTCGCTTGATGGATAAACGGTATTAATATATTTCCTTAGATATACTTCCATCATAAAAACCAACAAAAAAGATACCACATGAATCTCCTCTCCAAAGAATCTCCACTGGAAATAAGCATAGCGAAAATGAAAACTGTTTTGGCAGATGTCGGGTGTGAAACTTCGTTTTCATCACAAAAACATCCTTTGCAAAATTGTTATTCTGTTAATTTGGCTTCACATGAAGCACCAAGACATATCTATTCAAATGGAAAAGGTATTGTTTTAGATGCTTCCATCGCCAGTGCTTTGGGTGAATATATAGAAAGATTACAGACAAATAACTTCTTTATAGATTTTCACTTGCCAAGTAGAAAATATTATCCTGATGAAGTTGCCTTTGAATTTGGTGGAGGTTATCTCAATGAGGAACTTCTTAAAATTTACAATCCAAGTTTAGAACTTCGTGATGAAGATTTGGTAGATTTTAACAGTGACTACGAAGATAAAGTGGTTGCGTTTGCTTTTATAAAACACTCCAACAAAGAGAAGGTTTATGTACCGCTCAATATCTTAAGTAATCTCTATTTGAGTAACGGTTTAGCAACTGGAAATACTCCCAAAGAGGCACAAGTTCAAGCACTGAGTGAAATTTTTGAACGGTATGCAAAAATTGAAATTATCAAAAATGGTTATGCACTTCCACACTTTCCAGAAGCAATAGTTCAATCATTTCCTAGAGTTTACAGTGATGTTTTAGCTCTTCGTGAATTAGGGTATATTATAGAAGTCTTAGATGCTTCTTTGGGTGGTAAATTCCCTGTGACTGCCATCTCCCTTATCAATCCTAAAAACTCTACGCTTTTTGTCTCATTTGGAGCGCACCCAATTTTGGAAGTTTCTTTGGAGAGAACCATGACGGAACTGATGCAAGGAAGAGGACTTGAAAATCTTGATGCTTTTGAAGTTCCAACTTTTGACATGAGCATAGTTTCAGACAGTTTCAATCTTGAATCTCACTTTGTCGATAGTAACGGAAAACTAGGGTTTGGTTTCTTAAGCTCTAAAAAAAGTTTTGATTATTTTCCATGGGCGTATAGGGAAAATGGGACAGATGCAGAGCACAAATTTCTTCTAAATATCTTTAGGACAATGCAAAAAGAGGTTTACATGAGAGAGTATGATTACCTTGGATTTTACTCATGCCAGATAATTGTTCCAACTGTATCTGAGGTGTATCCGATAGATGATTTGATTTATAACAATAAAAATGGGGGGAAATTGATTCGTGATATGGTTTTGAATTTTAGAGATTATGACCCACAAGATATCCTTATAAATATCGAATCCCTAGAAGAATCTCTTAACATTGAGAAATATATAGGTGTTATTTTTAAGAATAATTTTACTATGCGTGAATTTAAAGCTCAAATTTTATTTCTCCTTCAAGAGAGTGATGAAGCCTTGGAATTGCTTGAATATGGGGAAGATAAAATGGGACATATCGTAGTTGAAATTGCTCGCATGGAAGAAAAAGAACTTGATTTTTCAGAATATGAGGATGCTTTATATAATATTTTTGGTGAGCAGAGAGTTTTAAAAGCACTCAGAATTCTTGATGGTGATGATTTTCTCATAGATGTGACGCTTCATGAAGATTACAATAATATGCTTGTTATGTATGACAAATTAGAGAAAAAAAAGTTAAAGCTTAAAGATTTTAAACTTTAGAAAAGTAGAGATGTAAGGCTTTGCTTCATAGTTTCTCCATACTATTTTTATATACTTTATGAGTTAAAATTTAAAAAGTGGGAGTGTGCTATGAAAAATTTATTCTTAAGTTTTATTGCGGTGAGTACTATTTTTACATCCTATTCTTTTGCGAATGAAGATGTAAACTTAACAAATGGTCTTATTGCTCATTATGAATTTGAAGATAATGCCAATAATAGTTCTGGAAATTATTATAATGGTGTAGTTCATGGTCATGAGATTTATACGAATGGGGTTTATGGAAAAGGTATAAAACTTGATAATTACTTAGACTTAGTTGAATTTGATAGCACTATATTAAATGGTCAAACAGATACAACTGTGTCCTTGTGGGTTGCTATGAAAGATTATAAAAGGCAATCTGGCATAATAAGTGCTGTGACAAATAGTGGGGCTAATAACTATTTGATGTTTTATAACAGTTCAAATACGCTCACATTTGAAACTTTAGGTACAGAATACACTGGACCAAATAAAATTCAAGATAATTTATTTCATTTACTCTCTATTACAACCACAAGTAATAATATTAAAGTGTATATTGATAATGAATTAAATGAAGAATTTAACACTACCATTCAACCATTCGTAATAGACAGTAGTATTTGGCTAGGGAATGACCAAGATAGTCTCAATGGAAGCTGGGATTCTGCTCAACAATTGTATGGAATTGTTGATGATTTACGATTTTACAACAGAGCATTAAATGAGAGTGAAATTCAAAAGTTATATCAAATAGGTTCATCCTATATTATATCAACTACAACTCTTCAATATGCAGATCGTATTTTAGATTCCCATTATAGTGGTGCCAATCCAGAGTTTACCTCTTTTTATGGCGGGGATTTAGAATCTGGACCAAAATTAGTTCCTTTAAGCTATGCAATTGATGGAAATGAATCAACAGCGGTGTCACTTCCAACTGGCTCATATATCACAGTTGGTTTTTCACAAATAAGCATAATAGATGCTCCAAATCAAGATGATTTATATATTGTTGAAGGTGGCGCTGGTGGCGAAGATGCCAAAATATATGTAAGTTCAGATTTTGTTAATTTCACATATTTGGGACTGGCTCAAGATGATGTGACAACCTCTTTTGACCTTGAAGATATTAATTTTACACAACCAGTTGTTGCAGTTAAAATAGTTGGTCAAGACAATGGTGGCTCATGGCCTGGCTTTGATTTATATGAAGTAAAAGGATTGGCGGGTTCTATCATTAAAAATGATACGCAATGCAAAGAGATTGTTCAAATATATGCAAAAAGTCCAAATACTAACAAATGGATTACATTTTCAAATCCATGTGATATTCCAGTTGAATGGGAAACAACAATACAAAAACCAGAAGAAAATTTACTGGTTGATTGCAACATCAGTGTAATTCCGAATATCACTCAAGTAAAAATTGACAACTTAACAACGGGTTGGCATCTTTTAGGAACAGCTTCTTATCTTAACGATACTTCAATTTTCAACAATACAATTACTGTGTGGAAATATGATAATGGCTGGCAAGCATATTCTCCAAATAGTACTCTTCAGTCAATTATCGATAATAGTAATACTATACAAAGATTGGAAGATATTGAAGCAGACAGAGGTTTTTGGATAAACAAATAAATGCACTTTTAATGTGCCGTTAATTTACTGTTCAAACTTCTGTTAATGTTATTTTTTTGAATAAAAACTAGAATAGAACTTTTTGGTGCTGATATTTTTTATTAAGATTAAAGCTCTAAAAACTTCTTACTTAGCGTTTCTAATTCAATCAGATTTATAGGTTTAATTATAAAATCAAGTGCGTCATATTTATGACTTTTTAAGACACGGTCCAAAGAGGCTTCAGCAGTCATCATAATTACATTAATTTGTGGTTTTATATTTTTTATTTCTCGTAATAATTCGATACCATCGAGGTTGGGCATTGTTATATCTGTGACAACTAAATCTGTGTGATTCATTTTTATATAGTTTAACGCTCTTAATGAATCATTGAATGTTATTATACTAAGCGTATTAAATCTTCTAAAAAATCTCTCTAGTAAAATTGTTATCTCTTGTGAATCATCAATAATTACGACTGATTTCATTTTTTATCCTTATTTGAAAATAGTTCAATTTTTGCTTCTTGCATCATGAAAATTGATTTTTGTTCTACCATAGCATCTAAAGTTTTAAACACTTCTTGACTTGCTTTTTCTAATGTTACAACCATCTCTTCTATCTTTTCTTTCGCACATACAGCTTTATCATGCACACATTCCTCAACAAGTTTATTGGCAATATCATGAATAATTGCATGAGGTTTGTGAAGGTCTTTATAGGATGCAGTTGTTTTAAACTCCTTATAACCTTCCCCTGTGTCGTACCATTTTCCCAGTCTGCATTGTTCATGAGAAACTGTTTGAAAATCATTCTCTTCGCCAAAAAGCATTGCATAAACATCATTTTTGTAAATAATATGGTCTATTTTTGCCAAAGTTGCAAAAATTTTATCGCTTAAATAACCCATTTCATATCGGTTACGGCTAGCGTTTTTTTGAAAAACAACCATTTTTATCCCAAGTACATCTACATACTCTTTTGTTTTTTCTACTATTGCATTAAGGGATGTTGTGGTTTCTCTCATCTCAACACTCTCTTGCGAAATTGCTTTAACCACAATTTCTATCTCTTTTGTACCTTTTTGGGTTCTCTCTGCAAGTTTTCTTACTTCATCTGCCACGACAGCAAAACCTCGTCCATGTTCACCAGCTCTTGCAGCTTCTATTGCAGCATTTAATGCTAAAAGATTTGTTTGGTCTGCTATATCTTGGATGAGGCTAATAATTGCAACTATATCTATACTTCTTTGGTACATATTTTGTGTTTTATTTACCGCATCACCCATACCAATTGCAAGAGAAATCATATTTGATTTTGTATTATTCGTGAGATTTAATCCCTCTGTAGCTTCTTTGGATATTTGTAGAGATTCTTGGTTTACACTTTTTAAATTTTCTAACAAGTGGGCAAAAGTGTGTTGTGTGTCATTTAATCCACTTTTAATAGAGCGTTGGTGCATAGAGAGCATATTACTTTGAGAACCATTTCTTACATCTGTCTTTATAATTATGTATGCTGTATCGCCAGATGGTAATTTATGCTCAATGATTTTGCCACTACAATCTCCAATCTCTATAGTTCCATGATTGGATTGAAGTTTTTGTATGAAAGTATGTTCATTTTTTATGATACTCTCTGCCAATTCATTTTTGAATTTTATATGAGAATGTTTGTCAATAACAACTAATGATTCTTCATTCGATAAAGATGCTATTTTTTTATAATAAAGTACTTCTTCTTTTAAGCTCTCTATTTGAATTTGAAGTTGTATTATTTGTATCTCTTTTTCAGTACATTTTGAAAAAAACATTATTGTTCCTTGTAAAATTTTACTATAAATTTAGCCCCATCTTTGATATTTTGAGCACTTATTTTTCCATTATATTTTTGCATAATGAGTCTGCTCATGTAAAGACCAATGCCTGAACCTTCTGTTGTATTTTTTGTAGAGATATACGGTTTAAAGATATCAGGTAATATTTTTTCATCTATCCCTCCAGCATTATCTTGAATTATTAAACTAAAATATGATGGCTTATTTTTAATTGATATGTTTATAAGACGATTTTGTATATTTTGTATATTAAAAGAATCTTTTGCGTTATTGATAAGGTTTATAAGAACATGTTGCACCTCATTCATAGAACCATAAACAATATTTTCCTCCTCTAGTGTACATTTTATATTAATGTGATGTTTGAGCATTTCATCATGTAATAATTCTAAGGTTTCTAGTACCATCGTATTTAAATTGAAAAACTCACTTTTATCTATAGGATGAAAAAAATGTCTAAATTTATTTAAAGTAGTTTGGAGATGCTTTGTCTGGATATTTATCGCTTTGATTGTTTCTTCGACATAATTTTTATCTACGAGTTTGTTTTTAAAATCTTCTGTAACTAAATTTACATGCATGTCTATGATGGAGAGTGGTTGTGCCCATTGGTGTGCAACTGCATCTATCATCTCCCCCATGGCAGCAAGACGAGCTTGTCTTGTAATTATTTTTTCTTGTATTTGTCGTTTAGCAATCTCTTCTTGAACTCTTTGTTCAAGGAGTTCTTTATAATTTTGAAGAAATGTATAGGATGTTTTGAGTTCATTATATGCTTGTTGCAGTTCTTTTTCTTCTATTTTATTTTCGAAAAAGCGAAAGTGCTTTTTAAATAATTTAAATATTTTTTTGAGTTTTGGACTTTTCATAATCTAAGTGTATTTGATTATGATAACACTTTGGTTACAAAGAAAACAATGAAAATAATTTAATTTTATGTTAAAGAAGTGTACTGATTGCCATGTTGTTAGAGGCATATTTAGCAACTTTTTTTTGTATTGATAAAATATCGTTGAGATTAGAAATTGACCTTTTTTTTGTTTTAGGATGTACAAGAAGTATGGAAGCACTTACTGTTAAAAGTGGAAATTGTTTGGTGTTATTTTCTCTATCTTTGGATGTGATGTATCCTAATTCTCTATCCTCTTTTGAATAAAAAGATTTTACTTGCTCGGTAAATGTTTTTATAATTTCTATCGTTTCTTTGAGATGGTTTAGTTCATTTTCTGTATCAAATTGTACTGCTATAAAAAAATCATCTCCACCAATATGTGCAATAAAAAATTCGTTTGAGAGGCATGTTTTGAGTATGTCGGCAAAAAGTAATATCACTCTATCTCCGTTTCTAAATCCATAAACATCATTAAAAGCTTTAAAATTATCTAAATCAAAATAACAAAGTATAAAAGAATTTTCATTTTTAGAAGTGTTATCAATATATTTTTCTATCATGGAATTACCAGGGAGTTTTGTCAATGGATTTTGTTCTCTTGCAAATAAAAGATTATCCTCATTCATAATTTTTATAATATCACTTGCAGATAAATAGCCATAATATTTAGAATTTTTTGTGACGATAATGCCTGCTGTATCAGGATTGTTTGAAAAAAGCTCAATGATTACAGAGATATTACTACTGATATCCGTATATCCACACGACTTTACTAGAGGTTTTAGCTTTGATTTGCCATTGGCTTCATTTTTTAATAAAGAGATACCAAAAGGGGAATATAAAAAATCTTTGAGCTGTTTTTCATCTAAAGTTCCAATAGGTTCATGATTGGAATCAATAATTGGAACAATTGATATTTCCCTATTTTTTTTAAAATAATCTATAACATCACTCATTCTTGTTTTGATATTAATTGGTTTGATTTTTGTTATATACGCTTTTGTTTTAGAATCTATGTCTAATTTTCGGTGTTCATCTTGAAGTATTTTTACTATATGAGAATATTCTTGTTCAATCTTTAGTACATCTTGTGTTGGTTTTTGTACCAGATAACCTTGCACTAAATGGCAACCAATATCTTTACAAATAAAAAACTCCTCTTTTGTTTCAATCCCTTCAGCAATAACTTTTATTCCAAGCTGAATAGCTAAATGAGTTATATTGCGAACCATGATTTTTTTCTTCATAGTTTTTTCAATATCTTGAAGAAAAAATCTATCAATTTTCAAAATATCAGGTGTGTTTTCGTAAAGTAATTTGTATCCAGAATGTCCCATTCCAAAATCATCCAAAGCAATTGAGAAGTTTTCATCTTGATAATGATTCAAAACTGCACGAATATCACAATTTTGTACAATTTCATGCCGTTCTGAAATTTCAAAACAGATATTATCTTGTTCTAAATTGAATTTTTTTAATAATTGATTCGTATTTCCTTTTTCAAAATCATGCATCTCAAAGAGCCTATTATCTAGGTTATAAAAAAGTTTCATGTTTTGGTGACCATCAATATGTGTAAACTTTTCAATTGCTTTTTCTCGAAGAGCAATATCAAAAACATATAAAATACCTTCACTATAGACTTCATCAAAAAGTGAAAAAATGGAATAAAATCCAAGCTCATGAAAATTTCTTAAAAGAGCTTCAACGCCATATATTTTTCCAGTATTCATGTTTATAATTGGTTGAAAAGCTATATCCAAAATCTTTAGATTAGCTATCCATTTTTGAGGTAATTGATTTTTCATAACGGAAGTTTAATCTTCAATTATTGCAATAGGGTTACATTTATTATGTTGAGGTATTACCAAAGTAAATTTAAAATGAATACTACTCATTTACTTTAAATTTCTATGATACTGTTCGGTTCTAGTGGTTGTGGGAGTGGCATGGAGATATAATATCCTTGGAGTAAATCAACCCCTATTGTTTTGAGTGTTTCAAATATCTCTTTATCGGAAACAAATTCTGCTACTGTTTGCATGCCGAGTTCTCTTGCAAACATGACAATTGATTGGACAATTATTTTTGCATTCATATCTGTATTTATGTGTTTGATTAAAGAACCATCAATTTTTAAAATATCAATTTCAAGATTGATAAGATAAGCAAAATTAGAATAACCACTTCCAAAATCATCAATAGCGATACTAATTCCATTCTCTTTGAGTTGTGTTATCACTTTACTAAAAGCTTCAAAATTATCTACACCTTCAGATTCTAAAACTTCGGCAACGACACGCCCTTGCATCTTGTATTTGGAAACTGTCGTGACAAAAAAATTCATAGTATCTGTATCGAGCAAATCTTCAATTGATACATTGACTGTTACTGTTTCTTCTCTATTTGCAAAAGTACTACATGCTTGCGTAATGACTGTTCTTGTAATTGCACTATAAAGAGTAGAGCGTTTTGCAATTTTTAAGAATTTATACGGGGAAATAACAGTGCCATCTTCCGCAATTAAGCGTACTAAAGATTCATATTTAATAATTTTTTTTGATGTGATGTCATAGATTGCTTGGTAGTAGGCTTGAATTCTCTCTTCAAGAAGTGCTTCTTTGATTTTTTTTGTCCATTCAAAATTTTGTTCATACTCTTGTTGTTTTGATGTACTTTTATCAAAAAAATGTAAAAAATGTTTGTTGTTTTTGGCAGAATCAAGTGCATCTAGGGCGGCTTCTAAAAGGTTTTGTGTTTGATTACCTTTATATGCGATGGCACATGTAAAGTTTATATCAAAAGAAGTTCCTTTATAACTAAATGGATGCCCCTCTACAAAAGAGTTTAAAGTGTAAGCTAAATCTTCAAACTCTTGTGTAAATTTCCCTGATTTGTGAATTACAAATTCATCTGCGGATATACGATAGAGTGTTGTACCATTTATAGGTCTGATAAGCTTACTTATTGTATCTGCTATATAAATTAAAGCTTCATCTCCTAGTTTTATTCCAAATAATAAATTTATCTCTTTAAAATGCTTAATATCAAAAATAATTAAAGTTGCATCTTTTTTATTTTTAATATCTTCTTGTAATTTAATTCTATTTGGAAGACCTGTGAGTCTATCTGTAATAATCTCTCTTTGTAATTGTTTTTTATTTAAAATGAGATTTGTAATATCTGTTTTAATAGATATAAATTCAGCAATTTCATCATTTTTATCAAGAATTGGTGCTATTGTAGTTTCGATATAAAAATCTTCACCATTTTTACTTTGATTTTTTATCAGTCCTTGCCAAACTTTTTTTGTAAGAATTGTTTCCCAGAGATTTTTATAAAAGTTTTGTGGCATATCTGGATGGCGAACTATACTGTGAGGTTTGCCTAATAGTTGCTCTTTTGTGTATCCACTTAAAGCACAAAATTTATTATTGACATAGGTGATAATTCCTCTTTTGTCTGTAATAGTAATATGATTACTCAAATCAACGATATGTTTATATTGTTCTAGTAAAATTTTTTGTTCTTGAAGTTCACGCTTGAGGGATAATTCTAAAGATATATTTTTTATCATCTCAAGCAGTTTTGGCATATCAACAGGTTTTGTCAAAAAATGGTTTACTTTTAAGTCTATAGCTTTGATAAAACATTCTGGTTCCCTAAATGCAGATACAATGATAATTGGCATGTCAGGATATATATGTCGAATCTCTTTTACCATCTCTAAACCACTTTGACCTTCCATTTTAATATCTGTAATAAGTATATCTGGCGTAAATATTTCAAGCGCCTCTAATGCTTTGATAGCTTGAGGATAAGATTGTACTAAGTGTAATTCTTTTTTTAAAATTTTTTCTAACATCTCTCTTAATTGTGTATCATCTTCTACAAGCATTAGACTAACATCAATCATCATAAAAACCTTAAAACCTTTTAGATTAAATTATATCTCTTGACAAAATTATAGCTTTTTATTGTTTAATTATTTCTCACTATGAATTTACAGAGTGTGTTATAATCTTGTTTTCATCAGGGAGGGTTGAGCATTGAATAAAAAGATAATTGGAAGGGTTGAAACTATATCTATTTTGGATTTAGAATTGTATGATTTAGATGCAAAAGTAGATACTGGTGCCGATTCAAATACAATACATTGTGACAATATAGAAATAGATGGGAAGTATGTTAGTTTTAGATTATTAGATGAAGTTCATGCAGCCTATCATGGTAAAAAAATAAGAGTACCACTTTATGAAATGAAAAAAGTTAAAAGTTCAAATGGTCAAATACAGTTTCGCCCATTTATCAAGGTGAGCGTTATTTTTTTTGGAAAAAAATATAAAACAATTATCTCTTTAACAGACCGTTCTGACATGAGATATCCCATGTTAATAGGCAGAAAGTTTTTGAGTAATAAATTTTTAGTAGATGTCTCCAAAGAATATTTATGCAAGCAAGCATATAATTAAGGAAAAAAATGCGAGTATATATCTTATCCAGAAATTCATCTTTGTATTCCACAAAGAGGTTAGTCGAAGCCGGAGAACAAAGAGGCTGGGAAATGAAAGTTGTTGATTATTTGGCGTGTAGTATAGAAATTATGAAAGGTGCATTGCAAATTAATTATCAAGGGGAAGTACTTCCAGCACCTGACGCTATTATCCCAAGAATTGGTGCAAGTAGAACTTTTTATGGAACAGCTATGGTGAGGCATTTTGAGATGATGGATACTTTTAGTATAGCAGGTAATTTAGCTATAGCTAGAAGTAGGGACAAATTAAGAAGTTTACAAATTCTTTCAAAACATGGTGTAGATATGCCACGAACAGTATTTGCATCAAATAAATCAAATGCAAAAGATGTTATTGCACTTAGTGGTGGTGCGCCTTTGGTTTTAAAAATACTAGAAGGGACACAAGGGGTTGGTGTTGTTTTGGTGGATAGTGAAAAAGCTGCAAAATCTGTTTTAGATGCATTTTATGGCATGGATGTAAATTTACTTGTTCAAGAGTTTATTGAAGAAGCTGGTGGTGCTGATATTAGAGCTTTTATTGTAGGTGGCGAAGTTGTCGGTGCTATGAAACGACAAGGTGCAGAGGGTGATTTTAGGTCAAATTTGCATCAAGGTGGAAGTGCTGAAGCACATAAACTTACACGAAAAGAAAAAACAACAGCATTAGCTGCTGCAAAGGCGATGGGACTTGGTGTTTGTGGTGTCGATATGATTCCATCGGTTCGTGGTCCGCTTGTCATGGAGGTAAACTCTTCGCCTGGATTAGAAGGGATTGAACTATCTACTGGAATAGATATAGCTGGAAAAATTATGGACTATATAGAAAAAAATGTCACACCTCAATCAGATATAATCAATTCAAAAATAAAAAGAAAAAAAGATAGTATAGGAGCGTAAGAGATGGAACTTTTTTATGACATCTTAAAACAACTCATAAGAGTACCAAGTGTGGTAGGTGCAGAACACCCTTTTTTTATGTTTGTAAAAAGAGAACTCGAAGAGATTGGTGTTGAGGTTGAGTATTTTGATGGTGTACTCGTTGGAAAAGGAAAAAAACCAGAGAGCGGATATATATCAGCACATTCAGATAGACATGGACTTATCTGTACAGGTGCAAATGAGTTTCAGTATGCTGCTTTTATTGCAAAAAATAGGGCAGATTTAACAGGAAATTCAAACTCCGAACAGATGCTTAAAAACTTTACCAAAAGATTTGTGGATGAAAAAGTTCAAGCTTATGAACCATGGTCTGGAACTTATCTTGGGTTAGGACGAATCAAAGAGGCTTCACTTTGTCAAAGAAGAAATAACATTATTTTTACCGTTGAAGGTTTTGATTATTTGATGCCAGGAACTCCTATTGCTTTTATGGATAAGTTGGAATTTAAAGATAAACTCATTAGTGCGCAACTTGATAATGTTTTGTCTGTTGCTTTAATAATTTATCTCTATCATAAAGGGTACGAAGGAACTTCATTTTTTACAGCTTCCGAAGAAGCTGGAAAAAGTTGGAGATTTTTGCTTGAATGGTTTAGACGATTTGATATTTCTACAGATGAGCTTTTAGTTTTAGATACAAGTCCCTATGAAACATTAGAGGACATGTCAAATATTGATGTAGTCTTGCGAAATCGTGATGTCAATGCTGTTTTTAAATCTCCACTCAAGCAAAAAATAAAAAAGATAGCGATAGAAAATGGGATTAAATACCATTATAAAGATGCTTATCTCAAAAATAAAATGGCACGAGATATAAATCTTCAAAATAAATCGATTGGTACAACCGAACTAGGAAGACTCATTGCAGCAACAAAAGGGACTCTTCAAGGGACAACTTTACAAATTCCAACGATTGAATACCATACGGTTAATGAAACAGCATCGATAAAATCAGTTGAGAGTGTTATCACTATTTTAAAAAAGTTATATATAAACGGGAGTGGCGTATAACTTTATTTTTTACTTAAAATTACTGCAAAGTAATATTTTTATATTATAATTTCGGAATTAAAAAACAAGAATTTTTAGAGGAGAAAAAGTAAACTGATGGAAAGCTCGGTTTTAAATGCACTTAAAGCAAGTGATGTAAAAGAGGAAGATATTGCATTTTTGCAAAAAAAGTTTAAAGGTAAATTTTTTAATGTTGAAGAGTGCGATAAAGAGCTGGTAAAACTAGGGTATGAACCTGTCTTTGTTATTGATTATGATGATGACAATGATGAATATGACGATTATGATGATGGTGAATATGAAAAAATACATCACAAAAAAAATTTTGACGATTAAAAGCGAATGAGATGACAAATAAAGAGTTAGTAAAATCTTATTATGAAGATTTATGGAACAAACAAGATAAAAGTTATATTGATAAAATTCTTTCAGATGATGTGGAATTTCATGGTTCGCTTAATATCTCTACACAAGGTAAAAAAGCGTTTGAAGAGTACATGACTATGATACTCTTTGCTATCCCAAATCTTTACCATGGTATTGAACTTATGATAAACGAAGGAAATACAGTCGTTGTTAGAGCTATTTACAACGGAACGCATGAGGGAAAGTTGTTTGATTTTGAAGCAACAAACAATCGAATTCGCTATAACGGTGCAAGTTTTTTTACTATTAAAGATGGCAAAATAAAAAATATTTGGGTTCTTGGTGATTTAAATTCACTTTTTAAACAACTCAAAGAAGAAGATTAGGTCATTTTATGAAAAAAAATTTATTAGTGATAGCAGGTTTATCTCTTTTGGCAATAAATAGTTATAGTTTAGACAATATAGAGCCAAAAGATGTAGCTACAAAAGTTTGCTTGGCATTGCAAAAAATGGATTATCAAGAGCTTAAAAAGTATGCTGATGAGCCAGCTATTATCAAGATAGATACAAATGAAGAAAACAAAGCTAAAACCGAAGCACACCTTAAACTTCTTTCAGAAGATAAAAGAGAGGAAGCGCAAAAATCGTATGATGATAAAATGTGGAGAATGAAAAGTGCTATGTCGGCACTTGATTGTAAGAATATTGTCATAATGGATGGAATTGATGCGAATAACAAAGTGGCTATTATTGATAATAAGCCAACCTCACTAAAACTTATAAATGGAGTTTGGAAGCTTACTCAATAAAAATATTTAAGCCTTTAAGGCTTAGGTATGGAATGCTTCAAGTTTAGCATGTAAGTCCTCAGTTGTAGAATTGAGATGATGCGCAACAGCTACTATCTCCTCAACATTTCTAGCATTTTGTGAAGAAAATTCATTTATCTCTAAAACTTGCGAAACGATGTATTCAATATTTTTTCCTGTTGTTTCAAAATCAGTTACAGTTTTATTACTTGCGTCCACTGCATGTTGTACTGTTTTTAGGCTGATATTGATTTTTTCTTCTACATCTATGGAAATATTTGCAAGTTCTTGTACTTCAGTTGAGTTCGAGTTGAGTTGTCCACTTACATCGCCTATAGATTGAACAATAACATTGATAGTTGCATTAATTTCAGTCAGTGATTTTTGTGTTCTCTCTGCAAGTTTTCGCACTTCATCAGCTACAACTGCAAAACCTCTTCCATGTTCACCAGCTCTTGCTGCTTCAATTGCAGCGTTAAGTGCTAAAAGATTTGTTTGGTCTGCAATATCTGAGATAACATCAAGCACAGTTTTTACTGCACTTGCTTCATGAGAGAGAGTATCCATTCTATGAGCGAGTTCAACTTCAAGTTGTGCACTTTGTTGCACTCTTGAAGTAAGTGTTACTATTTCGTTACGAGCTGTAGTGAGATTTTTATCTGCGTTTTTAATATCTTTTTGACTCTCTTGTGCATCTTGTATTGCTATCATAATTTTATTTTTTATTTCACTTGCTTTAAGTGCTGCTTGTTCAATGACACTGACCGATTTTTCAATATTAGTTCCAACACTTAAAGCAGTTGTTGAGAGTTCATGTGAGATTGAAGCATTTTCATGAGAGCTTTGTTTTGCGTCACTTATCACATTTTTTAGTTCTTTAAACATAATATTAAGCTCTTTTGCAAGATTGCTAATTTCATCTTTTCCATCAATTATAATAGGCGATGATAAATCTTTTGTGTGTGTAATATAGCTTATGCTATTGGCTATATTTTGGATTTTTGAGTTGATTTTTTTAACAACTAAGAAAATGAATAAAGCCATAACAAACAGTAAAAGAGTGAATACAATGATTGTTAAATTAGAAAGAGTATTCTCTTTTTCTTTGATAGCAAGATTCATATGTTCATGAAGTTTTTGAACCGCTTTATCTGATTTATGTATAGTGGTTCTGAGTTCTCCTAAAGCAGCATCATTTGGAGTTAAACCCACTTCAGTATACCCTTTAACTAAATTATAAAAATCGTTTTTATAATTATTTAAAAGTTCCATAGCTTGTGTATGATTTGGTAATTTTGCATCTTGTGCGTTGCTTAAAAAGATTTTGAAAGAATCATCAAACTTTTTAAGATATTCAAGGTCACTGCGTAACATGAAATCTTTTTCAGCACGACGCAACATAAGCATATCAACTTGAAGTTTATAGCTATTATTTTCTTTGAGGAGAGTTTCTAGATTATGCACACTTTCTCTTAATGAACCATATAAGCCATCTTTAGGATGAAGTCCAATGCTTTTAGAAATGGAGATAATTGTATAAAAATTTGTAGAATATATTTTGAGAATATTTTTTAAACTTCCAATTGTGTCTTGTTGCAGACCATGGTGTTGAATACTCAAAGATACTTTGTCTAGATTTAATATCAATTTCTCATAATTCTTCTTAAATTCAGCTTCATATTTTAAATCTTTTCTAGCCAAAAAATCTTTTTCATTACGGCGTAAAAGGAGCGTTAAAGTTTCAAGGTTTTTTATCTCATACTTTAACTGTGAGAGTTCCTTTATATTTTGTGAAGAATTATAAAAAAAGAATCCCAATATTACAAACAGCAACATAGATATTGCACCCATTGCAATGAGCATTCTCTTAAAAGTTTTCAAAAAAAACATTCCTTCCTCCATGGTTAAAAAGTCAATAGATTATAACTCATTATTATAAATAGCTTCTAGATTATTTTTTGTCAAAAAATCTGTAATAAAAATCTTTTATCAAAGTAAGTTTTGTTCTACTAATGGCAAGAGACCCT
Organism: Sulfurimonas crateris; assembly: GCA_945883795.1. Lineage (GTDB taxonomy): Bacteria > Campylobacterota > Campylobacteria > Campylobacterales > Sulfurimonadaceae > Sulfurimonas > Sulfurimonas crateris_A. The sequence continues at coordinate 43,056 of CAMCYC010000012.1, forward strand.
TTTGCTACTGTTCCACTTGTAACAGTAGTTCCAGCTGCAATCATGACATTATCTTCTATCGTTACGGGTGCAATGAGTTGGCTATCACTTCCTACAAAAACATTTTTACCTATAATAGTTTTATATTTTTTGATGCCGTCATAGTTACATGTAATAGTTCCAGCTCCAATATTTGTCCCCTCATCAATCTCTGCATCTCCAATGTAGCTAAGATGTCCCGCTTTTACACCTTTGAGTGTGCTTTTTTTAATCTCAACAAAGTTGCCTACATGAGTATCTTCTACATAGGAAGCAGGGCGCAAGTGTGCCAAAGGACCAATATCTGAATTTATAATAGTGGAATCTTCTATAACACTTCCTGCTTTAATGTGGGAGTTAATTATGAGCGTTTTACCTGTGATGCGACACCCATTTTCTACGATACATTCCCCCTCAAATATAACTCCTTCTTCAATATAAATAGTTGCAGGAAGTTGCATGATAACGCCCTCATTCATCCATCTTGTATTTATTTTATTTTGCATTATCGCCTCTGCATCTGATAAATCTTTTTTAGAATTAACCCCTTTGAATTCTGTTTCATCGACCAAAAGAGGAAAGATATTGAAATTATCTGCTTTTGCCATGGCGATTACATCTGTGAGATAATACTCTGCTTGAGCATTTTTATTTTCAAGTAGAGGAATATACTTTTCTAGGATATTTTTGGAAAAAGCGTAAATTCCTGCATTGACAGTGCCGACTTTGAGTTCATCTGCTGAGGCATCTTTTTGTTCTACGATTTTTTGAACATGAGTATTCTTAATAATAACTCGACCATATCCATCAGGATTTGTTAAATCAAAGATTGACATAATAATGTCCTCTTCTTTATCCAAAAAACCTTTGAGTGAATCTGAGGTGATGAGTGGCATGTCACCATTGAGAACTAAAACTTTTTCATTTTTTGGTGCTACATTTTTCATAGCACCACCTGTTCCTGGGAAGTTTTGCGTATCTTGCACTACGAAATTTATATTATCAAAATAAGCACTTATTTGTTTTTGAACATCCTCTTTTTGGTGTGCTATAACAACAGTAATATCGTTTGAAATCTCTTGAGAGGCTTTGATGATATGATATAGCATAGGTTTGCCACAAATCGTATGAATCACTTTTGCTTTTGGGGATTTCATGCGGCTTCCCTTGCCTGCTGCTAAAATAACTATACTTACTTTATTTTTATCCATTTGTTTTATTCTCACATTTTGTATTATTTTTTTTGATTGTAAACTCATCTGCAATAGTACCATCTATTGTTAGAAATTTAGAGTTGAGTGTGGTTGGTGTGACTTCAAGTATCACAGAACCTAGTTTTTCAAAACTAAAAGGCATAGCAGGATGTTGAAGTGTTGCATGGTCGAGTTTGGAAGATGAACCCGCAACCATATAAATTGTGCCACTATTTGGTGTCATCTTCAGTGGTTTTGTATAACAAGAATCATGGTTTTGTACAAGATTTTTTGTAATATCAAATGTACTACTTTTACCTAGATGATTGACCATGAGTTTTGAGCGTTCATATCCATGTGAGTGACCACTTAAAACTAAATCAACGCCAAATTCATCAAAAATAGGGACAAAGTTTTCTCTCATATTTTCCATGCGAGCACCACTATCTGAACTATTGTCAGATTTATGCCCTCCATCAGAGTAGGGTGGTGTATGAAAAACCACTAGAGTCCAAGGTTTTGTATTTACTTGTAAATCTTTTTTGAGCCAATTTGCCATGTCGCCATCTTTATTTAAATTAATGTTTTGGTTATCTAACATGACAATGTGTAAATTTCCATCATTGATAGCGTAATATTCATCATGTCCGCTTGCAACACCGCCAGATTCTCCATTTTTTGGAAAATCCCAAATATCATAAAATGCCCATCGTCTTGCATCATGATTACCCGTAACTGCCCAAGGAACAAACCGTTTTACAAGCTCTTTATAAGGTTCAAATAAATTTTGATTAAACTGTTTTTGTGTTCCACTTCTATAGGCATTATCGCCTAATAGAATCCAGAAATTGAGCTTATGCAAATCATGGTCTATATAATTGAGCATCTGATTATAAACACCATTTTGTCCTTTGCCTCGCTCTCCACTATCACCAATCACCCATACTCTTTGCGTCTTTTCATTTTCACAAAGAGTGGTAAAACTTCTTCCCTCATTATCAATTTTAAGAGAACTGGAATCGACACTATATTTATATTTGGCACACTCATGTAAGCCACTAATTGTAAGTGCGTGTTTTTTTGTTCCTTTGTTATCACTGATATTTTGTTCTAAATTTCCTGAAAGAGGGCTATAGTGTATAGTACCAATCTCCTCTTTTGGAGTTTGCCATTTAATTGTAATAGAGTTTTGTGTTTGCATCACCATGTACGGCTCTCGCTCTATAAATTTGTAACTGTCATAAGCTACAACACCAATTCTTCCAACACCATAAAGTGCAACAATAATAATTAAACTAATGGCAATTTTTTTAAATAACTTTTTCAAGTTTTTTCCTCATTTTGGAATATATAAAGAGTGTAGAGAGTGTTCCAACTAAGACACCTGCAAGGATGTCACTCAAAAAATGGTCGTTATCAAGAAGTCTTGCACTTGCCAAAATTACACTTATCCCCAACCATAGATACATATATTTTGGAAATAAAATAATTATGTAAGTAAATATAGCAAAGATAGTTGTGCTATGTCCAGAGGGAAAAGAGGTGTAAGTTGTAGGTGAATCGACGAGAGTGATAAATTGGTATTTAAATTTTTCAATTACGCCTATATCAAAATTTTGAAAAAGTAAAAATCCAAATTCATCACCATTATCTCTGAACCCCCAAGGTCGAATTCGTCCAAATATAAATTTGGAAACCAAACTAATAAGTCCAGAGAAGATATTGATATAGAGTAAAAATAAAAATTGTTGTTTCAATAATTCATCTTTTTTGTAATAATTAAAGTAAGTAAAGCCAAGAATACCAACTCCTATATACCAATGTGATTCCCCAAATTTACTCAAAAAATCGCCAATGACTTCATAACTATCTACATGAGATAAAAAATAGTGTGCTATTGTTTTATCCAAAAAAAAGTAAGAAAATAGTATAAGTGCTACAAAAAAAAGTGTATAGTAAAAAAAGTGTTTGGGAGAAAATGTCATCTAAGTCCTTGAAAATTTTTGCACTTAGTTAATTTGATAGTGTTTACTTTATTTTTGTTTAACACTATATCAAATTCTAAGAGAGGAATTACAGTATCACATTGCATGAAACTTGCAATATCTTTTTTGAAAAAGTGGGTGTTTATCATTATCAAATCTTTTCCTATTGGAGATGTTTTTTCCCAAATATCAAACTGGTCTTTTCTATCATCTATAAGATACACTGAAGCGTTATAATCTTTATTATAATATAAAGCACGAGAAGCAAGTGTCCAGTTTGTGACTCCAAGAGCTTGTTTTTTTGTATCAGTTATTTGCCCATTTGCTTTTTTCATGACAGTATCCCAACCATAAATATCACGATGCAAAGATTGATAATCAGGAAGAGGAATAATTTTAAATCCTAGTTCTGCATAAGCAATAGCACTGATAATAAGTCCAAAAGTGATAGCAAATTTGAAATATTTTTGTTTGGAAGTTTGTAAAATATAATAACTCCCAATGGGGATAAAAAGCATATAAAAAAGAGCACTCCAATGGGGAAGGGCGGTTTTATATAAAGAGGCATACGAAAAAAATAAAATTAAGACCAAACCAAATAAACCACTCAGGTAGAGAGTGGAATTTTTATTTGTAAGTGCTTTGTATAATCCATAAAAAGCAACAGGAAATAAAAATGGGTTATACGCTCCAAATTGCGCACCAATAGAGTTTAAAAAGGCTTTAAGATTCATACCATTTTCACCAACTACATGGTCACTTTGATAGAGAAAACTACTCCAATGATTTTGCATATTCCAGATAATTACAGGAGAGATAATTATGAATGCTACAACAATGGCAGGAATTATTTTTGGAGTGTAAAAAAGCTCATATCTTTTTTTTGTGATGAAATACAATACTATTGGAATTACAAATAAAACTGCTGTATATTTAGAAAGACCAGCCAAACCAAGAAGTGCGCCAAGGAGAATCCACTGATAAAGTGAGTTTTCTTTTTCGAGTTTGATAACCGTAAATATAAGAGGAAGAATCAGTAAAAAAAGAAGCGTATCAGGCATAAGCATTAAAAAAAGTGCGTTAAATAAAAAAGAAGCATGGAGTGCCACAACAGCCAAAAAAGCCTCTTTTGATTTTTGCTCAATATCGTAAATAAGTTTGTACAAAAAAAGAGATGTAAAAAAACCTATCATGATAGCTGCAACTCGTGAGCCAAATTCTTCATTGCCAAAGAGTGAGATAAAAATATATTGAATCCAACCAACCAAAGGTGGATGGTCAAAATAGCTCAAATCAAGATGAAAAGCATAGAGTACATAATGTGCTTCATCCACTCCAAGCCCAACAAATGGAGCAAGAGCGAGTCTGATTATAGCTATAAAAGTAATAAAAGCTAAAAAAGGGTGATGTTCTTTATTTAGTAAATTCATCAAGTTTAAATTTGAGTGTGTTAAATACCCAATCAGGGGTGATTATTTTGATACATTGGTTGTCTGTACATGGTGTTTTACGGTGGTTTGATGCACTCACACATGGGCTACAAGCCATGCTAGCGTAAATGGGTGTGGTTGCTCCAAGTGAGCCATACAAAGCAGGTGTTTCAGGTCCAAAAATTACAAATGTATGCATGTCTGTAATAGAAGCAAAATGAGCTGGTCCAGAGTCATTTGTAAGCATAAATTTACTGATACTGTACAACGCAGGGAGTTGTAAAAACTTCACTCCACCCGCAAAATTGATACATCTTCTGTCATCGACATATTTGGCTAAAAGTTCAGCACCCTCTTTTTCGGCAGGTGCGCCTGTGAGAAGGATAATAGCGTCAGAGTTATAAGCCAATATCTTTTTAATCACATCACCATAATTTTCTCTATCCCAACGCCGTTGCGGTAAAAGGTCTGAAGCATTAGAATTGACTAAAATAACAGGATTTTTATCTTGGTCAAATCTTTCATACATGCTAGCAATCGTATTTAAAACTTCAAGTTGTTCTTCTTGTGAAATTTCTGCTTTTGCTATTTGTATCTCCCAATCGTCAATCACCCTTTTTGTAAATGGAAGTTCTTGCTGTTGGCTTAAAAGTGCATCTACGAGAGAGATGAAATTTTTTGAGATATGTTGGTGCGGATTATAAGCAACTTTTTTGGTTAAAAAATCTCCTCTGTAGAGTCCTTCATTATGAAATGCATGAAAACCAACACGATTGACTGCACCACTTGCTCCTGTTAAAAGTGCAGTAAAGCGAGAAAAAAGTTCCAAATCTATCACAGAATCAATCTCTTTTTCTCTACACCATTTTAAAAACTTTAAAGAAGTTGTGGCAATTTTAAAAATACCACTTTCATCAATTGTAAAGATATTTTCCTCTTTTACAGTACCTAAGAGTTGCAGACTCACTTTATTTTTAGCAAAAATAACAAAAAAGAGTTCCCCTTCAATATTTTCTTTGAGTTTTCTCATAGCAGGGTCAACTAAAATAGCACTTCCCATTTCAGAGAGTTCAATCAGTAAAACATTTTTTACCTTTATTGGTATCTCTGGCGAAACAAGATTGAGTGTTTTTTTAAGAAGAGTTCCTAAAAATGCAAGTGGAACACCCGCATAGTGGTCAATATTTCTCATAGTATCTACATTCATAAAAATCCTTTTTTAAGTTGTTTGTTTACTTTTTATCCAGTAGTAAGAACCTGGTAACGAACTAATAATAAGTAAAAGCCCATAGAGGATTGACATTGCTAAAACTTTTGTTTGGTCTGCTCCAACAAGCATAAATATCCCAACCATAGCACCTTCACGAATTCCCCAACCTGCAAGAGAAATAGGGATAATTGTGAGTAAAAATACAGGTGGAACAGCGATTAAAAATGTCTGAAATGAGATATGAAAATCAATACTCCATGCAAGTGCATACAAAACCAATACAGAAAGAAGATGAACACCTACAGAAATAGCTACATGTAAAAAAAGTTTTGCTTTGGAATCGTAAAGTTTGTTGAGTCTTATCGAGAGGCGATGAAAAAGATTGAGAACTTTAATATTTTTTAAAAAAGTGATTTTTTCAAGATAAAATAGCAGAGTAAATCCGCTAATTCCACCTAATGTGATAAGAATAATTAATGATGAAAAATCTTTGTCAAAAGTGCCATAAAAGATGAGAGTTGCAAGCAAATTTAAAACTAAAAGACCAATAAGCCCGACAACTCTATCTACAAAAACACCATAAAAAGCATCTTTTTTATCATATCCTTTGTGTGCTAAGTCTATGATTCTAACCGCATCACCACCTATGCTACTAGGAAGAACCTGATTAAAAAATGTACCTTTAAAATAGCTTTGTACATAGTATGAAACTCTCTCTTCAAAAATCAAAAGTTGCATGATTAAACGCCATCTATAAGCTGCTACAAAAGTGCTTGTAAGTTGGAAAAGGAGTGCTACAAATATAGTGCCACCATGGGATTTTGAAAGGATATGGATGAGATTTTGAAAATCTACATATTGAAATAAAAAATAAAACATCACAACTGTAATGATGAGTTTGATAAGATTTTTCATTCTTGCGCCGTTTTTAAGATGGGTGTTATGGTAGCAAAATAATGATTAATTATAAATAATAGATAATTTTCTTTCGATTTCTTCACTATTTTACGCCTGATACTCGATATATATATAAAGTTTTTTTACTGTTAAAACCTTTCTTAAGTTTCAGAGAATCGATGAGGTTTACCTCTTTATACACATCTTTAAGCCTTGCCTCTTGGGGGTCGATTGTAAGCACTAAACCATCTTTTAAAAAATCTTCTTTTCTCCACATGTCGTATTGAGAAAAACGGCTTGGTACTGCTATATCTGTATCTGGATGGTCTTGTAAATAGTATTTTAAATATGCTGCAATTGTTAAATGGTCACCATAAAAACTATCACCATCATTTACATGCGTTTGTAAAAGTTGCACCGCCTCTTTATTTCCATACATTCTATCTTGCACTATCTCAAGATAAAATAAAAATCCTAAACGACCTATAATTGTGAGAATAAGAGCAATAATTAAGCCAATTTTGAAAGTTTTTTTAAGCTCATAATGCTCAAAAATATAAGCACTTAAAATTGCTCCTCCAATGTAAGCTGGAGCTGTGTAGTTTAATGCCATTCTTGTATAAAAACCTTTATAGAAGAAGAAAAGTAAAATAACTACAACATTTAAAGCAAGAAAAAAGAGTTTATTATCTTTGAAATAGAGTTTATCTTTCACTAAAAAATAAAATAATACAGCTGTAAATACAGGGGAAAACACACCAAATTGACCAGCAAAAAATTCAAAAAAGAGATTCGGAAAAATTTCAAATGTTTGTGTTGAACCATGCTCTACTTGAAAAGTAAAACTAATCCAATCATGTTGATAATTCCACAAAACCATAGGCGAAACAATAGCAAAAGCTAAAATTACTGCTAAATAAAAGTTACCATTAGTAAAAACATCTCTTCTTTTGAGGAGAAGAAAAATTAAGAGAGCAAACACAAAAAGTATAGAGCTGTACTTACTTAGCATCATAAGCCCAAGAAAAATTCCACTCAAAGCATAATCAAAAGTTTTATTGTAAAAAATTGCTTTATAAGAGTAATAAAGTGTGAGTGTCCAAAATAAAATAAGCGGTGAATCAGGGGTTGTGATAATGTATCCAGCATGTACCAAAATAACACTTGAAAAAATTATAACTGCATTAAGTGCTATCTTTTGATTCAACATTTCACTTGTGAGTTTAAAAATAATTATAGCTGAGAAAGTCATAGAAAACACATTCGTGAGTCGAACTCCCCATTCAGATTCAGAGATAAAATTTGTGAGATAAATCATATATGCAATCATCGGAGGATGGTCATAATAGCCACTTTGGAGATGATGACTCCACATCCAATAATAGGCTTCATCTCCATGTAAAGGTAAAAAAGCATTATAAATAGTGCTGAAAATTGCTAAAAAAAT
>CAMCYC010000013.1 GCA_945883795.1 Sulfurimonas crateris
CCAAGACGAATTTCGAGTTTGTTCAGTTGTTCGCTAAATTCTAGCAATGCCACTACAACTGCCTCTTCACCTTGATGATATAACTCTCGTGCTTCTTTTTCTGTCATATATTCCTCAAAGCAATTTTTATTCCTATTTTTTTAGAGGGGTGCTGAATGGTTACAATTTGGGTAAAATAACAAAATTGTTTTACTAAAAAATGGAGTTATGATTTGAAAGCAAGTTCTGAAGTATTAGCACGAAAATATCGCCCCTCAAACTTTGATGAGCTTATTGGACAAGAGACAGTTGCACAAACTTTATCACTTGCATTAGATTCAAATCGCCTCTCTCATGCTTATCTTTTTTCTGGTCTAAGAGGAAGTGGAAAAACTTCTACTGCACGCATCTTTGCAAAAGCGCTCATTTGTGAAAAGGGGATAACACATCAACCATGTGGCATTTGCCAAAACTGTGTTTTATCTTTGCAAAACCGTCATATGGATATTGTGGAGATGGATGGTGCATCTTCAAGAAAAATTGACGACATCAGAGATTTAATCGAACAAACCAAATACAAACCTACAACTGCTCGATTTAAAATATTTATTATAGATGAAGTGCATATGCTTACAAAAGAGGCGTTTAATGCTCTACTCAAAACCCTCGAAGAGCCTCCATCATATGTAAAATTCATACTTGCAACAACCGACCCACTCAAACTTCCAGCAACAATTTTGAGTCGTACACAACATTTTAGATTTAAAAGTATTGCAACTAATAAAATCGTAGACCATTTAGCACATATCCTTCATCTTGAAAATATCGAATACGAAAAGAATGCTTTAGAAATTTTAGCCAGAAGTGGTAATGGAAGTTTAAGAGATACCCTTACACTCCTTGACCAAGCGATTATATATTCCAAAAATCATGTAGATGTTCTCACCGTAACTGACATGCTCGGTCTCGTTGACCCTAAATTTATTACAGACCTTTTTAGTGCAGTATTTGCAAAAGATTATGGACAGTTAGTAAAATACACAAAAATTTTGGAAGAATATGAAGCGGAGATGGTTGTAGATGAACTCATTGCTTATTTAAAAGAACGAATGTACAATCAAGACGCACTTTTTTCTACACTCATTTTGGATAGATTTTTTCGAATACTGAGTGATTCAAAATATCTCTTTAGTATTAATGCAGATGGCTCATTTGTACTCTCACTTATCTTTTTTAAAATGATTGAAGCACTTCGCATAAAAGAAGTTGACCAAATGATAGAGTCTTTACAAAAAGAGTTGCATAAACCAGAATTAGCAATCAACACAAAAAAAGTAATACAAGAAAGTCCAATTCCAGAAGTTGTAAAAGGAATAAAAAATGAAGATACATTATTTCAGACTCTTATATATAAAATAAAAGATAAAAATTCCCAAATTGGAGAATGTTTTACTCAAAGTATTTCGTTTATTTCCCATGAAAATAATATTTTAACATGGGAAAGTTGTGCAAATGAAGAATGTAAAACTTCTCTCAAACATGGATATGGTGTCATTAAACAATTTGTCAAAGAAGTTTATGGCTTTGAAACAAGTATAAAGAATATTCCTTGCTCAAAAGAGGAAAAGAATATTATACCCGCACCTTTTCAATCAGAAAAAGCAATAGAGCAACCAAAAATGCAAGAACCTCAAATCTCTTCCATGATAGAAGAAGTAGAGATAGGTGGAAGCCAAAGCTGTATAACAAATTGCTCAAGTGATGAATCAATAAAAGAGATTAATGGTTCAGATATAAGAGATGAGCCTATGGTACAAAAAGCGATTGAGATGTTTGAAGCTACAAAAGTAACGATTCAATCAAAGATTTAGCTAGCCATAAAAATCCCGAAAAAGGGATTTTATGCTATATGAAATTGTTTAGTTAGAAAGTGAAATTTTATTCGGCATAAAATCTAAAATACGATTCTCTGCATGAGAAATTCTTCTTACTAAAGTTTTAGGTATAAATATCTGAGCAGTAGAAAATACAATATGAGTTTTAAGATTAATCATTCTAGCATTTACGACTGTACCTGTTTTAAACTCTGTATAAGTACCTGTTAAAGCATAATCTACATTCAAACTAGTTTGAAGTGTTGATATATCACGGCTAAATAAAAAATCTCCATGTGGATCAATTTTAATTTTATCCATTGTTTTAAAATCGATAACCTTATATCCTCTTACTTGCATCTCATGAATTAAGTTTTCACTTAATATATTACTTATACGAGATGTAGCTTTTAAATTATCTACAGAAACAAAAGAAGTGATAGCAATAATCAATTTTTCAATATCTCCAAAATCTTTATTTTGTGTCAATTGGTCAGCTAAAGTACTTACGAGTTGATTTAAAATTCCTGCATCATTATCAGATGAACGGATATAACGAGCTTCTATCATCTCATTAGCACTAAGATTTATTTGTAAAAACAGTACAGTAACTATTAATAAGAATAATTTTCGCATTATCTTCCTCCATTGCAATTAGATATGTTATCACAACCTGTGCTTTGCATGTCACTATTACAATTAGAAACTCTTCTTTCCGTTACTGTAAATCCACAAAGACCATGGCATGTATCATTATAATTTACAAAGCGAACTTTTTTAGCACAGTTGTTAACAGGTTCTTCTTTTTCACAAGAATCACATTCCATTCTTCCATCTTTATCTATATAAACACTCACAGGTGTTGATACTGACACTGGGGTCGATACATTCATAGGCGTAGAAACTGCTATATTTCTAGAACCTGTAGAACAACCTGACATCATAAATATCAGCAATAAACTAGATGTAATAAAACTTTTTTTCATTTAAACCCTCCAATTTTTTTCTAAAAATTATTTAATAATAACTTCTCAAATTAGTATAACCACAAGAATTATGGACACATCTAGACTCTCTAATTTGTCTTTCACATCTTGTAGAACAACAAGAGGTATTACAATTATCAATCCGTCTTACTTGTTGTTGAACACATCTCGTAGAATAAGAATTAGTACAACCATCATTTGCATAATTAACCGACGGCTCATTTTGCATCTGCATACCAGAAGGAAAATTATAATTAATTTCCTGAGTTGTTTTAATAATAGGCGCATCATCTCTACCTAAATCCATCGGCTGTATAGTACAACCAGACACTAGAAACATAAGCAATCCTATAAGTAAAATGAAACTTTTTTTCATTTTAAAACCTCCTTTTTTTTAACTATAAATATTATAGCGTCTCTAATATCGACAATAATATAAAGAGCGTTAATAAAAATTTAATAAGATATATTAATATAAGGTTCTAAAGCTTTTGGAATATCTATACTTCCATTTTCATTTTGAAAATTCTCCATAATAGCAACCATAGTTCTCCCAACCGCCAAAGAAGAGCCATTAAGAGTATGTACAAAACTATTTTGTTTACCATCCTTATAACGAATTTTTGCTCGTCTTGCTTGAAAATCCCGTGTATTTGAAACAGATGATATTTCTCGATAAGTATTTTGCCCTGGTAACCACACTTCTAAATCAATAGTTTTAGCTGCTCCAAAACCTAAATCACCTGTACACAAAGTAACCAAACGGTGAGGAAGTTCAAGGGCAGTTAATAAATCTGATGCACATGCAACCATCTCCTCAAAAATTTTATCACTCTCTTGTGGTTTTGCAAATGCAACAAGTTCAACTTTATGAAATTGATGTTGTCTTATCATCCCTCGTGTATCACGACCGCCTGCACCTGCTTCTTTTCTAAAACATGATGTATATGCAGTCATTTTTTTAGGCAATTCTTCAGCTAAAAGTATCTCATTTTGATAAAGGTTTGTAACTGGAACTTCTGCAGTTGGAATTAAAAAAAGCTCTTGAGAATCAATTTTGTATAAATCATCTTCAAATTTTGGAAGCTGTCCAGTACCTTCAAGTGCTGTACGATTTACAATCGCAGGAACGCTTACCTCTTCAAAACCTCTTTTTGAATTAAAATTAAGCATGAAGTTAATAAGTGCTCTCTCAAGTTTTGCACCCATACCAAAAGAAACGCTAAAACGACTCGTTGCCAATTTTACACCTCTTTCAAAATCAATCCAACCATTTTGTTCTGCCAATTCCCAATGTTCTTTTGGGACAAAAGTAAATTCTCGTGGAGTTAAAACTTTTTTTATTTCCACATTATCATGTTCATCAATTCCATCTGGAACATCATCATCCGGTATATTTGGTATCGCCATGGCAATTGTTTCCAACTCTTCTTGACAAATTCTCTGAACTTCTAATGCATCATTAATACGCAACTTATTTTCATCAACTCTCGTTTTGAGTTCGCTAACATCTTTACCTTCACGCTTATAAATACCAAACTCTTTACTCATCGTGTTCTGTGCTGCCTGAAGTGTCTCAAAATCAATTTTAGCAACCTTTAACTCTTCGTTTTTAAGTTTGAGTTTTTTGAGAAGCTCTTCATCTACGCCCTTTCGAATAAGTTTTGTACTTACTTCATCAAAGTTTTTTTGTAATAATTTTAAATCAATCATCTATTTTACCTATGTTTATTTGCGCAATTATATCCATACCTTTCTACACAAATAATAAAAATAAGACAAAAGATTGAGGAATTTGCTGTTCAAACAAGTTTAAATAAGAGTAATAATAGATTTGTAAGAAGATATTTTTATGAGAGGTATTCTATTAAAGAATTAAAAGTTACCCAGATTTCTCATTACTTTTTATCCTCAAAAAATGACTTTATCAAGCACTTTATTGAAGATATAAAATAACGACTAATCTAAGTTTAAAAATTGTTAAGTTCATAAAATTGTTAAGTAAAAAAATTATAAATTATATTATAGAATAATAATCTGATGTTAAAATGCATCAGATTATTGACTAACTATTTAGAACAATAAAGCTTTGCTCTATTTTCATATGATTTTAGTGTTTTCTGAGCATAAGCATCAGTACGCATATTTTGCTCATAAACTGCAATTTTTTCTTGAAATACTCCACATAATCTTTGCTTTTCACTCGAAGAACTAGTCGTTGAAGATGCAAAAACATCTGATGTAAACATCAAAGATAACACTGATAAAACCATTGATTTTGAAATATTTTTCATATTAATCCTTTTTATTTTTTATACGCCAAAATTATAGTTGATATTTTTAAATAAGTCAATATGATAATAAATATAATATATTTTTATTACAATCGCTGTAATAAAATTATTTTTCGCTTCTATACAGAAAAGTTCAATGAAATTAAGATAAAATTAGCAAATTAAAATAATTATAATAATAAGGAAACTAGAATGGCAGAAAAATTTAGACTTGTAACTAGAAGTGATATGGATGGTTTAGTGTGTGCAGTTATATTAAAACAACTTAATTTAATCGATGAAATTACATTTGTGCATCCTAAAGATATGCAAGATGGAACAATCAATATAACTTCAAACGACATTATCACAAATCTTCCTTATGTAGCACAAGCGCATTTAGTGTTTGACCATCATGAGAGTGAAACAATCAGAAATAAAAAAGCAGATAATCATATTATTGTAGCAGATGCTCCAAGTGCTGCAAGAGTTGTTTATGATTATTACGGTGGTGCACAAAAACTTCCAAATATTAAAGAAGACATGATGATTGCTGTTGATAAAGCAGATTCTGCACAGTTTACTATCGATGATATATTAAATCCAAAAGGATGGGAACTTCTTAGTTTTCTCATGGACTCAAGAACTGGACTTGGAAGATTTAGAGAATTTACAGTATCCAACTATCAACTTATGATGAATCTTATTGATTACTGTATAAATCATACTATCGAAGAAATTATGCAACTTCCAGATATTGTTGAAAGAGTTGAACTTTTTAATAAATATGCAGATGATTTTAAAGCACAAGTAGTGAGATGTTCTACTATTTATGACAATCTTATAGTTCTTGATTTAAGAAACGAAGAGATTATCTATCCTGGAAACCGTTTTATGATTTATGCACTTCATCCTGAAACCAATATATCTATCCATGTTTTATGGGGATTTCAAAAACAAAATACTGTGTTTGCAACTGGAAAATCAATTGTAAATAGAAGTTCAAATACAAACATTGGTGAATTAATGCTTAAATATGGTGGTGGCGGTCATAATGCTGCTGGAACATGCCAAATAGCAAATGAAAAAGCTGAAGCTGTTTTAAAAGAATTAGCAACAATTATCACTCAAGAGGGATAATTATAATGCTTGGCTTTTTTAGCCGAGCATTATTAATCTAACAAAAATTAGCCAAAAGTCCAGATTTTAAGTTGTTATAAACTTTTTCACCTTTAATTTTTCTCACTATTTCTAAAGCAAAACATATTGCTGTTGCAGGTCCCCGAGAGGTTAAAATATTTGCATCTTCAACAACCATAGCTTCATCACCTAAATAGTTTCCATTTTTTATTTCTGTTTCAACCGATGGATAACATGTATATTTCTCTTTTAAAACACCAGCTCTATCAAGCACATAAGGAGCTGCACAAATAGCGCCAATTTTTTTACCTTTTTTATTCATCTCTTTTAATATACTTTGTACATTTTCGTCATCTGCAAGAAGATATGTTCCACCCCAACCACCAGGTAAAACTATCATCTCTAATTCATCAACATGAATACTATTTATTTCTATATCTGTTTGAATAATAATTCCATTTGCACCTTGAACTAGAGTTTTTGAATCTAAAGAAGCGACTAAAACATCAATACCAGCCCTTCTTAAAACATCTATAATACTGACAGCTTCAATCTCTTCAAACCCTGTAGCCAATGGCACTAAAATTTTATTCATAACAAATCCCTAGACTTTTTAGTTTTGTTCCCAGTCACGAACAAGATTGTGGCATCTAAAACATTGAGCTTCAATATTTAAATATGCTTTTTGTGCTTGCATTTGTGCTTGTATCGGTTTAATAGTTTTATCAACCGCAATAGCATTTATTTCCTCAATATATTTATCTATCATCTCTGCACTATTAATTGCTATATCTGCTTTATATTTAAGTGCTTCTGGCAATAATTTAGTAATAATTTCTTTATTTCCTAAAGTTGTATCAACCGATTTTTTAAAATTTGTGAGCGCTTCTACAGCTTTTTCTTTATTATTCGTTAAAAATCCATAACGAACTGAAGATAAAGTGCTTGACAAACTACTCATGTCATGTTTTAAATCACTACCATTCACATTTGCAACCAAACCTAAACCAACCAATAAACCAACTACTGTTTTTTTCAACATATTAACCCTTTTTTTCGTATTTAAAATACTTTTATAGATTTTACAAACTTCTTATTTAAAATTATATAAAAATTTGATAATTTGAAACTATTCATTAATTATATAATCCACAACTTTTGACTCGACAGTAACATCTTTGATAAGACTCACAACTTTTAAATGTTCTTCATGAATCACATATTCTTTTAAATCAGCTTCATTCTCAAAAGTACTATATAATGATAAGTCAAAAGCTCTTTGTGATTCGTTAAAATTAATACCAACTTCAATGGATTTCAAAACTTCTATTGTTTTTTCTAACTTTTCCAATTGACTTTGCACTTCTGCCATGTTTAAAGCTTTATTCTCATCTTTAAACTTAAACATCACAATATGAACAACCATACTTACACCTCGTCTAATTTGTAGTAATTTTATCTATAACTTTATTAAAATCACGAGTTTAATATATATTTTTCCAAAAAAATGAATCATTCAAATACCGAGAAAACTTTTTTGATTAAATCACTATTTTGAAGAAGTGGATTATTCCTAATCTCTTTTTCTTTATCTTCTATCATCACCATGATTCCATCAATAGATTTTCCAGTTACATAATCAGTTAAATTCTGCTCTCTATCACTTGGTAACAATCCGCCATATCCAAGCATGTTTGCTGTACCAGATACATATTCATTCTTAAGTACACCAGCATTATTTTTATAAAATGCTTGAAAAGCATCATAATATTTTGCAACACTATTTTCTTCCATACTTTTTTCAACAATTGGAGCTATGGTAGAGCTTAAATCTTTGGTCGTTGTAGCTCTAAAGTAATCTGTTGCAGCTTTATTTGAACCTGATAAAATCTTTTTAGCATCATCTATGCTCATGTCAGCGATACTGTTAGCAAATATTTTGGCTGTTTTTGGGGCTGCTTGTGTTGCTGCATTATTAAGTGATAAAACTAGATTATCTACATATTTTTGTCCGCCCACTTTATTGACTAAATCAGCCATTTTTTGCATATCTTCTGGCAATATAATTTTTGTAAGTGGATTATTCAGATATCCATTTTCTTTACCTAATGCTTCTATTGCATAACTCACACCTTTATTTAAAGCCTGTTTTAATGCTCCATTCATATCTGTTAAAGACAAATTCGTATCTACATTTTTAGTACTTGATTGTGTTGGTAGCACAGTTTGTTGTTTTATTTCATTTAATCCATTTGAGAGTGTATCCATAAAACCTGCATTTAAAACGGTTGTTCCTAGCACTAAACCACTCATTATAACTTTTGTATATCTCATTTTTTTCCTTTTATTTTGAAAGTAAATCTTTTAAGCTCTCTTGTGGATTTTTACCCTCTAGCATCTCGTAAACTTCTCTTGCTATGGGTAAATACAAACCTTTTTGTCTTGAAATCTCTCGAAGAGCGTATGCTGTTCCAATCCCCTCTGCTACTTCTCCTAACTCCTCTAAAATAATTTCTTTACTTTTGCCGTGTGCTAAGCCAATTCCTACGCGAAAATTTCGAGACATAGTTGATGAAGCCGTTAAAAACAAATCTCCTGCTCCACTTAGACCTATAAAACTTTCCTCTTTTGCTCCAAAGCTCAAACCAAATCTTTGCATCTCAACTAAACCACGAGAGATAAGTGCAGCGGCAGCGTTTTTACCAAGCCCTAAACCTTCGCAAATTCCAGCAGCTATGGCTATTACATTTTTATAAGCACCTGCAACCTCTGCTCCCATGACATCAGTTGAAGTATATGTTTTAATAAAAGATGGAAATAAAGAGCTTATTTTATGACTAAGTGATTCATTAGAAGAGTTGATTACAAGTGCCGTGGGCAAAGATTGCATCACTTCTGTAGCAAAGGATGGACCTGATAAAAAAGCTATATTGGTATGGGGAACATATTTTTCATATATCTCATTTAAAAATTTTCCACTTCCAGCCTCAATCCCTTTTGAAGCTACCAAAATTTTTTGATTAGTAAATACAAAATTATTTTTAAGCCACAAACCAATCTCTTGCACTGGAACTGTTATTACTAAATATTCACATTTCAAAACTTCTTGTAAACTTACAAAATTTTCAAGCTCTCTTACGGTTCGTGAAGTTATCAACACTTTATTTTTTTGAGAGAATGCAAATGCTAATGCCAATCCCCATTTACCTGCTCCAATGACTCCAACTGACGACATTATGTTTTTCTCCTACTACTTTTTCAAACTCTTCTATATCTGACTCATAACCAACAATTATAAACATATCGGCTTCACTTATTATATGATGTTTTATCTTTGATGAATATATAAATTCACTATTCATATCTTCTTCTACAATAGCCAAAACAATCACCCCGTATTTTTTATCCCAATCTATATCGGAAAGTGATTTACCAAGATAATAATTAGAATTATTCATTTTTACTTTAAAAATTTTCAATTCACCACTTTCAAAAAGAATTCTATGAAAAACCTCTTTAACTATCGGTTTTTCTAACATCTCTGTAATCATCTCAGCAGTTGTTTGAACAAGAGGTATCACTTTATTTGCTCCTGCCATTTGAAGTTTACTTGCTGTTTCTTTATTGTTTGATAATGCAATAATATTCAAACTTGGAAATGAAGAACGCAAAGAGATAGTTAAAAAAATATTTTCCGCATTATCCTCTAAAACACTAAAAGCGATAGAGTTTTCAATATCAATATCATCTGTAATAACATCCCATTTATCGCTTAAATCAAAGCTTTTTATCTCAAATTCTGATTTATTTTTTAATCTATCAACCTCGCTCTCCAAACTAAAAATATAAATTTTTTTATAATTATTTTTAATATTTTTAGCTATTTCAAAAGCATAATCGTTATATCCAAAAATTAAAGCAGTTGTATTTTTCATACTTTCATCTTTTTATGTAAATATTTTTCAAATTCTCGAATAAATATAGAGTTCCCAATCACCAAAAGATAATCACCACTTTGAAGTAAAGTGCTATCAATTGGATTAAAAAGGAATCTCTTCTTCTCTTTTTTATATATTCCAAGTAATATAACTCTAAATTTAGAATTATGAAGTTCAGTTACAAATACAATATTTTCACTCATCCTTACATCTATCAAAATTTCTTCAATAGCAACTCCATAATAATCATTTCTCAAAGCATGAATCACCTCAAAAGCAACAGGACGACCTATCAGCTCTTTAGAAATAAGTCCAACCAAACCTTTTGGATACAGTATCTCACTCACACCTGCAAATTCAAGTTTTTTACGATTAATATCATCCATAAGTAAGGAAATAATGTTTATCTCTTTATTTAATGAACGAACAGTAAGGGTTGTATATACATTTTCAACATCACTCTCTCGCAAACATAAAATTGCTTTTACTTGCGTTTTTAAATCAATTCCTATTTTTTTATAACTTTCTGTAAGACCTGGGTCATAATTGAGTGCAACTAAGCCATCTCTTTTAGCATTTTCAATTCTAAAAGGCTCTTCATCTAAAACAATAACATTATTACGAGCATTTTGAAGCTTTTTAGCAACCTCCTTGGCTACACTTTCGTAACCACATATCAAATAAAATTGTTTGAGTTTTCTAATATCTTCAATAGTTCTTACCTCTTTTATCTCATCAAGTTTTTCAGTTAAAGCCGAAACAACAATAGAAGTAGTAAACGCTAAAACACCAATGCCAGCAGTTATAACAAACATAGCAACAACTCTTCCTTCTATTGTAATAGGAGTAATATCTCCATAACCAACTGTCGAAATTGTTACAATAGACCAATATACAGCTTCAAAAAGTGTATTCACTGGCGAATCTGGGTTATTAGCTTCCATGACATAAATAAGAATAGACGAAACAGAAATAACAATTGAAGCAAACATCAATAAAATAAAAAATTCAAACTTTTTTGTAGATAAAACAGAAGTAAAAATTTTAAAACTATTGGTATATCGAAAGAGTTTAAAAACCCTAAAAAGAACAAATAAACGAAGCAGTCTTAGTTCATGGAAAAACGGTAAAATCGCTAATAAATCAATAATTGCTTTTACAGAAAAAATAAAATTCAATTTTACTTGAATTATTTTAAAAAAAGTTTTAGAAAGAGAAAATTCTCTTCCTAGCATAAACGCATGTTCACTACTATTGACAATAATTTCAGTAATGCTACTACTTATCCAAAAACGAAATAAATACTCAATAAAAAAGATAATAGAAATAACATAAGTATTAAAAAGTTCTATATCTTTTGGAACATTAGACTTCACCTCAGCTATCAAAATAGCAACACTTACAAAAATAAGGGATATCATCAAAATATCAAAATATTTTTTATACTGATATTTATCATTTTCTAAAATGTCATAAAAAAATCGTTTTACATGTTGATATGATTCCAGCGTATTTAAAAAATAAGCAAAATCAACAATAAAACGACTTATAAAGCCCATATTTATCCAAGCTTTGCTTTGAGTAATTCATTTACCGTTTGAGGATTTGCACTCCCTTTTGATTCTTTCATAACTTGACCTACAAAGAAACCAAAAAGCTTATCTTTGCCTCCTCTATATTGTTCTGCTTTGTCACCGTTTGCAGCAATTACTGCATCACAAATAGCTTCAATTGCACCTATATCACTTACTTGTTTTAGTCCAAGTTTCTGGATAACACTATCAACATCATCTGCATTTTCCATCAAATAGTCAAGAACCTCTTTTGCAGCTTTACCACTAATAGTCCCATCTTCTATTCGCTTCACTAAAGCACCAAGTTTTTTAGCATCTACTGGAGAATTTGTAATATTCATCTCCCCTTTTAAACGACCTTGCAACTCTGTTGTAAGCCAAGTAAGTGCATTTTTGGCAGTAATTCCCTCTTGCATCATGGTCTCAAAAAAGTGTGCCATCTCAACAGCAGAAGTCACAACACTTGCACTGTAATCATTCATGCCATAATCTTTTATAAATCGTGCCATCTTTTGGTCTGGAAGTTCTGGAATAACACTAAATTTTTCTAGCATCTCATCACTCACTACAGCTTTAAGCAAATCTGGTTCTGGAAAATAGCGATAATCCGCAGCTTCCTCTTTACCTCTCATGGAACGGGTTTCTTGTTTTGTTTGGTCAAAAAGTCTTGTTTCTTGACAAATCTCTTTGGCATAAACACCATCTTCCCAAGCTTCCACTTGACGAGCAACTTCAAGCTCTATCGCTTTTTGAATAAACTTAAAAGAGTTGATATTTTTTATCTCGACACGAGTATAAAGTTTTTCATCCCCTTTTGGACGGATAGATACATTCACATCTACTCTAAAAGAACCCTCTTGCATGTTTGCATCACCGATATCCAAATAACGAATAATCGAATGTAATTTTTTAAGATACAAAATTGCCTCTTCGGCACTTCGCATGTCAGGCTCTGAGACTATCTCCAAAAGTGGTGTTCCTGCACGGTTCAAATCCACTTTTGAAATATCTCCATCATGGATATTTTTTCCTGCATCTGCTTCTATATGAGCACGATTAATACGGATAGTTTTATGAGAACTATCCTCAAAATCTATACGCAACACGCCATGCTCAACAATTGGAGTATAGAGCTGTGTAATTTGATAAGCACTTGGACTATCTGGATAAAAATATGATTTTCTATCAAAATAGGATGTTTGGTTAATTCTAGCACCAATAGCAGTTCCAAGCATAATAGACTTATGAAGAACTTCTTTATTTAAAACAGGCAAAGCACCTGGAAGTGCTAAACAAGTAGGGCAAGTATTTGTATTTTGAACATGATTAAAACTCGTTGGACACGAGCAAAAAAGTTTTGTTTTTGTATTTAATTGTACATGGACTTCAAGACCGATAACTACTTCAAACATAAGGTTCCTTAATGATAAATAATAATCGTTTATTCTAGCAAACTTTTACTAAACTTCCATTAAGTTCCCTTCAATTTCAGCTTTATAAACTTTTCGCTTGTTGCTTATCCATCAATCTTAATTCTTGTTCTACTGAAAAAACAGTTTTTATATCTTTTTCATAAAGTAAATTCTCATTTTTACCATCATACTCTACTTGTGAAAGTATCAGTTTCATAGTTTCCATTCGAGCTTTATGTTTGTCATTTGAGCGAACAATATGCCAAGGTGCTGCTTCATGGTTTGTTTGTTGCAACATTTTGTATTTTGCATCTGAAAATTGGTCCCACATGCTTTGTGCTTGTAAATCAATCTCACTGAGCTTCCATTGTCTAAGTGGGTCAGTGCGTCGCTCTTCAAAACGAAAAGCCTGTTTTTGTTTAGTTACACTAAAATACAATTTCACTAAAATAATTCCATCTTCCACTAATGCCTCTTCAAACGGCATAACATTTTTCATAAACACATCATATTCTCTTTGTGTACAAAAACCAAAAACAGATTCTACCATGGCACGGTTATACCAACTTCTATCGAATAATAAAATCTCTCCACTGTGAGGAAAATGTTTGACATAGCGTTGAAAATACCATTGAGAACGCTCTTGTTCAGTTGGTTTTCCAAGAGCAATAATGCGGTAATGTTTTGGATTCATGTAACGGCTTACACTCCCTATTACACTTCCCTTCCCAGCAGCATCACGACCCTCAAAAAGAACGATTAATCGTAACTTCTTTTTTTCTACATGTTGTTGCAGTTTTACAAGTTCTGCTTGATATGATTCAAGTTCAACATTTTGAGCGTACAAAGTAAGCGCTTCTTGTTGCTGTTTTTCGTTCAAAATATAATTTTCCATCTATCACCTTTTTTTTAAATTAACGAGACACTATTCATGCTAAATGCTACTCTCTCTTTGGCATTGCGAATATCTTTTTGGGCATCTATAAAACTAATTCTTCCTCGAAGCCCCTTGTCATTAGCAATCTGAATAGCGAGTCCTGGACGGGCGTTCAATTCTAATAACAATGGTCCCATATTTTTATCAAACACAATATCAGCACCCAAATATCCCAAACCTGTCATGTCATACGACAATGAAGCTATATTTAAAA
The DNA here is from genome assembly GCA_945883795.1 of Sulfurimonas crateris. Taxonomy (GTDB): domain Bacteria; phylum Campylobacterota; class Campylobacteria; order Campylobacterales; family Sulfurimonadaceae; genus Sulfurimonas; species Sulfurimonas crateris_A. The sequence goes on from CAMCYC010000013.1 coordinate 14,328, forward strand.
TCTCTTCCCATCTTGGGATATGTAAACCAGAAAAATCGTAACCTGTGTCTGGATGCTTTTCAACTGGTCGATTACGCACAACCGCATTTATCGCTTTTCCAGTTTTTAAGTCAATTCCCACACCCACAGCACCTTGATGTAAATTTGCTTTTCCATCACTAGAACGGGTTGGACAACGCATCATCGCCATGACTGGATAGCCCCGATATACAATAATTCTAATATCTGGTACACCTTCGTAACTATACTTTGCAAACATTGGATCAAAAACAACTAGTTTTTCGATAATGACTATATCATAACGACCACCCAAAGAATAAAGACCACTGAGTGTATTGGAAATATGTCGTCTTAAATCTTCTAAAGTAAGCACATCACCACTTGCTTTTACAAAATGGTCACCATTTCTATGTGTAATAACAATAATCCCTTTACCACCACTTCCATGATTTGGTTTAATTACAAAATTTTCATATGGAAGGAGTATGTCATGTAAGTTTTTGAGTTGAGATTGAGATTCCACTGTGGAGTAAAGTTCTGTCACTGCTATCCCAACATCATGAGCAATCTTTTTTGTTATTATTTTGTTATCCACAAGAGGATAACTACTTCGTTTATTATATCTACCAATTAATTCTACATTTCTGTAGTTCATCCCCACAACACCTTTTTTTTGCAATTTTGCAAACGATGTGAACCACATGTTATTTGCCTAAAGGTGAAAAACGGATAAGTTCGCTTAATCGGTAACCTGTATATCTACCAATAAGAATAATGATAGAAAGGATAACTAATAAAAGTTCTGGAAAGTTAAAAGTAATATATCTCACCATCACATTATCCATAGCAAAATAAGCAATTACTGCAACAATAAGAGAACCTCCACCTTGTGTAAGTGCTTCATGGCTACCCTCTTCTTCCCATAATATTGACATTCTTTCTATTGTCCATGACAAAATAATCATAGGAAAAAAAGTGATTTTCAACACCTCATCCATCCCCAATCTATAACTTACAATAGACATAATTGACATAATAGCGACCACAACGATAATAACAGCAGAAATCCTCGCAACAAGTAATAATTGAAGTTTTGAAAGATAAGTTCGAACAAATAAACCTGCTCCGATGATTACAATAAATAACAATATTCCACTCAAAAGTGTTGTTTGAATAAACGCCAAAGAGAACAAAATAGGCATAAAAGTTCCCATAGTTCTAAAGCCAATCAGGATACGCATAATTACAACGATTAAAGCACCAATCGGAACAAGAAGTATCTGTTTAAATGCATTTTGCTGTAATGATGGAAGCGTATAAAGGGAAAAATTTAAAAATTCTGCATTTGCATCTTTAATCATATTTTTAGCGATAGTTGTTGCGGAAACTTTTGTTTCTGTGACTGAAAATCTAAGTTTTGCTTTACTCTCACCTTTTGTAATAAGAAGTGGAGAATTTCCCTCATGCCAAACAAAAAAATTGCTAGATTGGGTTATTTGACCATCTTTTAAACTATATAAATACCATTTATTTGCAAATTTTACTCGAAGCATAGTGATAAGCATACGGTCTTTTTGTCCATCTAATAACTCAATCCCTCGTAGCTTATGAAATACAATATTTTGATGTTGTAAAATTGCACTTATAAGAGAAATTTTTGTTTCACCTTTAATTTTCAAAAGTGTGTTGATAGGTTCTATTGTCTGTTTTGCATTAAAAAGTGTAATCAATTCTGCAACAAATGTAACATCATCGGCAGAGTGTTTATGGACATAATCAATCAGTGTTTTGACTGCATTTTGCTCAGATTCGTCCCATAACCCTATTTGAGAATCTTTTATTCCACTAGAAAGAAGTTCTAATTCCTGAGATGAAGCAGTATACAAAGTGTCTGATAAAATTGTGATTTTATAATAAATCTTTGTTGCTTTGTCCAACTCTCGTTTTGCCCAAGTTGCTCTATCAAGATTGTTATCATGAGAGATTGTGTATCCAAAATCTCCAGAATCCACTTCATTTGAAATAATTTTCATCCCATCTTGAGGCTTTGGAAGAGAAAGTGAAACCACAATAGGGTTTTTTGTTTTTTGTAATTCTATTGAAGATGTAACAGTAAAAAGTGACTTTTTTTCATGTGGAGTCAAAGGAACATCTAAGTACACAACTTTATAAAAAGCTATAGAAATACCTAACATGGAAAGAATAAATACAATAAAAAAAAGTTGAAATTTTGATGACATTATTGCACCTCTCTCGTTGGCTTTGTAATATCATTTTGACTTACATCCACAACAAAATGGTCATACAAAAAATTGACACCAATCAACATGCGATAGTTAAAGTTACTACGATCAGTAAGTGTCACTTCTACCACTTGAGTCACATTTCCAAGTGTCACTTTCAACTTAATAACAGGTCTTCGCATCGAAGCTGAACCATGCTGTTTTATAAGAACAAAATTTACAATTTTATGCTTTACTAATACTCCATTAAGTACAAAAACTGCCCAATCTACGCCATCTTCATTAATAATCTGTAGATTTTCAGCATCTAGTGATGTTGTATTAGCACCTGTATCAATTCTGGCTTCTACTAGAATATTTTCTGGATATAATACAACTGGTTCAGTCTTACCTATAACTTGCTTTGACTTGTTGTTAATGGCATTATCTTCATCCACATATTCAGCGGGTTTTTCTGCAGCAAACAAGTTAGAAAGAGAAAACGACAACAAAAGAGCAAACAAAACTTTAGAAAGATTTTCTACCATATAATTCCCTACTTTTAAAAAAAATTATCGCATTATATCACGACTTAATAATTTCAAAATAAAATGTTTTCGACACAATATATTATTATTTTTTAAAATATATGAATTATAGTAGCATTCTTAAAAAAACAATGTTACTGACTTTTAGAGACTTATTTGTTTTTAAATTTTTTGATTTACTTCAGTAGAAACACTCAATAAATTTCTTGGAAGAGCAATATTAAAACATGCTCCATCCTTAATATTGCGGACACTTAATCTACCTTGCATCTGCTCATCAATAATTATTTTACTCATGTAGAGTCCAATTCCTGTACCATTTTTACTTTTTGTACTAAAATAAGGGTCAAAAATTTTTTTGATAATATTCTCTGGAATTCCACCAGCATTATCTATAATATCTATATTAAAATCTTTTTCATTCAGTGAACATAGAATCTTTATTTTGGGATTTTCTATCTCAAAACGCTTAAATTCATCAAGAGAATTTTTGACTATATTTAGTAAAACTTGGTTAAATTTAGATTGTGATAAAGTGACTTGGGTATCTGCTTGTAAATTGTTTTTATACTCTATTATGATATTACAATACACATCTTTAATAACTGAGTCAAGAAGTCCCAAACTCATTTGAAAGATAGCTTCTAAACTTAATCTCTCTTCATTCTCTTCATTTTTAAAAAAGTTTCTAAAGTCATCAATTGTTTTATTTAAATAACGGATAATTTGATTTGATTTTTCATTAGAAGCCAATAAATCCTCTTTTTTTAACTCTCCTAAACTCGCTTGTATTTTCAATTTAAGATTGATAGACGATAAAATGGTTAAAGGTTGTCTCCATTGATGTGCAATCATGCTAATCATCTCACCCATACTTGCAAGTCTTGATTGCTCTTGTAATAATTCAGATTGTTTTTTTATCTCTGTGATATCATTAAAAACTATAACCTCTTCTCTCTCTTGTCCTGTTTCAAATATAGGACCACTTGACACCACTTCATAATATCTTTCTACTCCGAATTTATCGATAATACAAGCGATATGAATCTTAGTTTTATTGGCTACAATATATTGACTCCATCGCATCCCTTCCATTATCGGTTGAAGATATTTTTGTCCCTCTTTTTCTATAAACATCTCACAAATACAGTGATAGTGTTGTTTAAAATCTTTTATATCTTTATAGTCATGTAAATCAAAAAATTTTTTATTAATATTCACAAGATTTTTCCCATCTGTTATTACTACTATCGTATGAAGAGAATTAAAAATTGTTTCTTGCCTAATTGTTTCTTTGTGAGAAGATGTAATATCATTAAAAGAGAATAAACTATATCCACCTTCCAACTCTGTACTACTCGCATAATAGTATTTTTGTTCATGTTTATAGATTTTATCTAATGGATTATTGGTAAATTTATGATTTATAATAAAATCATAAATTTCATCATTTTTAAAAAATGTATTTAATTTTTTTGTATCTTCTATTTTATGAAACATTAATTTAGCACTATTATTTGATTCAAAAATATTAAAGAATGGGTCAACAACTATTTGTGCCTCTTTGGACGCATTTAATAATGAACCTATGAATCTATTTCTCTTTTGAAGCTCTTTTTTTACTCTAATTGATTCAAAATAATTCAACAGTTGCGATATGAATAATTCATTATTAATTGGCTTAGAGATAAAACCTATCGCACCAACTCTTGAACCTTGAATTTGAAACTCTTCAGCATTTTCAATCGCAGAGAGTAAAATCACAGGAATATCTTTTGTTTTAGGCGTACTTTTAATAATTTTTGTAAATTCAAATCCATCCATTTGTGGCATGTAGACATCACTGATTATCAAATCTATCTCTTTTGTTTCAATTATCGCTAAAGCCTCTTTAGCACTTTGTACCGTTAAAATATTATGTCCAAAATTCTCTTCAAGTATCGTACTCATAATAATTAAGTTTATCTCTATGTCATCAACAATTAAAACATTATATATATTGTGCATTCATTTCCCCCTATTTATTTTTTATTAAGTACTCGCACAATAGATTCTACAATGTTATCTAATGGTTCTACAGCACTTACAGCACCTATATCAATAGCAACTTTTGGCATACCCCAAACTACAGATGATTTTTCATCTTGTGCTATTGTCATGGCTCCATTTTGTTTCATGTTGAGCATACCTTTTGCTCCATCACTTCCCATGCCTGTGAGTATCACTCCAATAGCATTTGCGCCAACATGCGTTGCTACAGAGTTAAAAAGCACATCTACAGAGGGTCTATGTCCGCTCACTTTTTTGCCTGTTCCAAGTTTTATTCTATAATTTCCACCATCACGACGCACAACACCATGCAATTCGCCTGGCACTATTAGCACTCTTCCTCGACCTATAATATCTCCATCTTCCGCTTCTTTAACCTCAACTTCACTGATACTATTGAGTCTATCGGCAAATGCTTTTGTAAAACCACCAGGCATGTGCTGAACAATTATAGTTCCAGGAATATTTTTGGGGAATTTACTTATAAGCTCAGATAAAGCAACTGTTCCACCCGTAGATGCACCAATTGCAATAAGTTTATTTGTTGTCTCTGCTAAAGCGTAGCTTTTTGTTATGAGCATAGTAGAGATACTAGCCTTTTCTTTTCTAGCCATAATTCTGGCGTTCATATTTGAACTCGCCACCATTTTTACTTTTGAAATCAACTCTTTTTGAATTTTATCAATCCCATCATAAATGTTTGAATGGGGTTTTGCGATGTAATCAATAGCTCCAGCCTCCAAAGCATCAAATGTCACCTGTGCGCCACTTTGAGTTAGAGATGAAACCATCAAAACAGGAGTTGGAAAATATTTCATCAGTTTTCTCAAAAAACTGATTCCATCCATGCGAGGCATCTCAACATCCAAACAAACAACATCTGGTTTTAGCTGAATTATTTTATCTCTTGCAACATAAGCATCAGGGGCAGTTCCTATTATCTCTATCTCGGGGTCTTTACTTAAAACATCTTTTAAGACTGTTCTTGCAGTTGCACTATCATCGACTATTAGAACCCGAATTGCCATTTAGAAACTCCCTATGATTCAGTTTTTTGGACATATTTTAGAATTACACGACCCGTATGTGATTCCAAAGAGATTTTTCTTCCTCTCGTACCACCCAAATCACTTGCTAAAATTTTTATTTTATATTCACTAAGAACATGCTGGGCTATTTGAATATTTTTATCTCCAACCAATAAATTTTTTGAAGAATCAAAGTTATTAGGACTTGCACCACCAAACACTTTAGCAATCATATTTCTTCTCTCACAACCAACCGCTTCCATCGCTTCTACAAGTTTTGCGATTGCAATATTTCCATATTTTGGACTCGCTAAACCATCATTATTCCAAAGTGGTAATAAATAATGATTCATTCCAGAAATTTGCATTTTGGCATCATACAAACATACTGCCACACATGAGCCAAGAACTGTTTGGATAACAGTAGGACGAACTGCTACAAAAAGCTGACTAGAATGAATATATTTTCGTTCTAAATCTAGCATTAAAATTCCTCAGATGACTCATCTGTTGCAAATAAAAAGTCATCATCGCCAAAAAGTCCACATCCGTCTACTACCGATTTTGCTAAACTAATCTCAAAAGTAGTACCTTTTGAAAGCTCACTTTCAAAGTTTAATGTTCCATCTAACATGGTAACTAAATCATTTACAACAGACAAACCAAGACCTTGTCCTCTATGAATTCTATTCATGCCACTATGTGCTTGATAAAAGCGTTTGAAAATATTTTCTTTTTCATGTTCACTAATACCTTCACCAACATCTTTGACGATAATTTTAATATCATTTATCTCTTCAAATATTTCTATTATAACTTTAGTATTGGCGGGAGAAAATTCAATAGCATTGGAGATAAGATTTAGAAGAATAAGATACAATTTTTCACGGTCTAAATAAAGTTCACTTTCACAAGCAATATTAGATAAAAGAATAATATTTTTATATAAAATTGGATACTGAAGCTCCTCTTTTATTTGGAGTAAAATATCAAAAAAGTTTATTCTTGAAGTTTGAATATCCATAGTTCCAGATTCTATATCGGCTGCTGTTATAATATTTTTTATCTGAAAACTCAGCATCAAAGATTCTTCATAAAGAGATTGTCCAATAAATTGAACTTTTTCATCTTTACTTGATTTAATAAGTGATTTAGATAAACTTATCATGCTAAAAAGTGGATTATTAAATTCGTTTTTGATGATTGACATAAACTTACTACGATTTTCTTCTGATTTTGACAATTTTTTATTAATCTCTTCAAGATTTTTCATCATATTTTTACTGTCTGCTATAATTGTATCTCGCTCAGTAAACCTATTTTTTATCTCATCTAAAAGCATCTCATTGGAAATTTTACTTAAATTCATATTTCTTTTATCCTCATTATTTATTGTTTTCTGTAAATAGATGGTTGTTCAAGTTTTAAAGTTCCATCTTTCATCGTGACCAAACTTTCACTATGACCTATAAAAAAAAGTCCATTTTTTAAAAGTTTGGTAGATAAATTATTTACAACTGCATTTTTTGTTTCTTTATCAAAATATATCATCACATTTCTACAAAATATTTTGTCAAATCTCGGTGGCAATATAGAATAATCACCATACACAAGATTAAAACTTCTAAAAGTAACCATAGCTTTTATAAATGGCTTTATCTCATAAAAAAGTTGCATTCCATTCTTGGTAGAGATATTTCGTTTATCAAAATACTTTTGAAGCATAACTTTTGGTAAAGCACCAATCTCTTGCTCTGTATATAATCCATCTATAGCTTTTTTTAAAATCTCTTCTGAAATATCAGTTGCTAAAATTTTAATATCCCAACTTTGAGGATTTTTTAGAGTTGAAAGTAAAAAAATAGCAATTGTATACGGCTCTTGTCCACTCGAACATGCTGCCGACCAAATACGAAGTGTTTTTTTATCTTTTAATTCTATTTTTTTTATTTCATGTTCTAAAAAATCCCATTGAGATTGTTCTCTAAAAAAACTTGTCACATTTGTACTTATCTCATTGATGAGCATAATAATTTCTTCGCCTGTATCATCATTTGATAGATATTCAAAATAGGCATTAAAAGAGTCTAGATTTAAATCTCTGAGTCTTTTTGAAAGTCTACTTCTAACAAGCATGATTTTATGCTCTGCAAGATGAATTCCAACCTCTTTATAAACGAATTCGCTTAATGATTTAAACTCAGATTTTGAAATTTCATACCCTGACATTTTCATGTATTCGCTCCTGAATCTAAATAATCCCTAATCCCCTCAATATTAAGAATAAGTGCAATATGTCCAGTACCTAAAATAGCGACTCCTGAAATCTCTTTAATATTATTACTCAAAAGTCCAAGAGATTTAATCACAACTTGCTGTCTTCCAGTGAGTTCACTCACCTGTAAAACATAACGACCTCTGTCATGGTCTATACAAATAAGAGTTGATTTTTCAAAAGGTATTATCTCTTGAGAAAGATTTAATAATTGGTTGAGTCTTACAATTGGTAAAATTTCACCTCGAAAGTTAATAAATTCACCTCGACCCTTGACATGATGTATATTAGATAAAATAGGACTAAAAGATTCCACAACTGATAATATTGGAACAATTAATACCTCATCACCCACTTTAACAGTAAGACCATCTATAATAGCAAGTGTAAGAGGTAAAATAATTCTAAATATCGAACCAATACCAAACTCAGTTTCTACTGTTATTTTTCCTCTTAGCTCTTCGATAGATTGTTTTACCGCATCAAGTCCAACACCTCTTCCACTAATATCTGTGATAGTACTTGCAGTAGAAAAACCAGCCAGAAATAAAAAATCTATAATCTCATCATCTGTATAATAAACACCTGCTTTTGCTATCCCTTTTTCTAAAGCTTTTTGTAAAATTATTTTTGTATCAATCCCTCTGCCATCATCTCTTATTTCTATGACAAAAGAGCTTCCTCTATGCGAAGCGCTCAACCAAATATTACCAATTGATTCTTTACCTGCACTCACCCTTTGTTCAGCTGAAGGTTCAATCCCATGGTCAACTGAATTTCTCAAAAGATGGATAAGTGGTTCAGAGAGTTTATCAACCATTGTTTTATCAACTTCGGTATCTTCTCCACTCAAAATAAGTTCAATCTCTTTACCTGTTTTAATACTCACATCACGAACAACTCTTTTCATTTTCAAAAAAGTATCTTTAATCGCAACCATGCGTAAACCCATCACTTTACTTTGGATTAATCGTGTTGATTTTCCAAGCATGTCAAGGTATTGATTTAATTCATTATTATTAAGTGCATGAATTTGCTCATTTTGACTAATATAACTTTGAGCAATCACAAGCTCCCCAATAGAATCAAAAAGTTCATCCAGTTTTATAGATTCAACTCTTATTGTGCTTTTGACTTTATCGGTTGATTTTACAAAAAGCTCTTCCGTTGGTATCACCGCTGGAGAACTCTTATTCTCTACAATCACTTTTGTTTCATGAATAAGCTCTTTTGGTCTAGTTTCTTTTTTTTGCATAATATTTTGAATATCATTGAGTGTAATAGTGGTAATACTAATCTCATGCTCTTCTGCAATAAATTCAAAAACATCTTGAATATCCATTTCGTCGGCATCACTCAACAAATAAAGGCTAATCTGTTTTACAAAAGAGACTTCTGTATTAAAATCATCTAAGTATGGAACATTTTCATCTATTACATAATAAGAAAATAGTATTTCACCGAGTTCTTTTAAAAGTCTAAAAAATATTTGATGATTATAACCTCGAAGATAAATATCATGGTCAAGGTTCATGACAATATTATAAATTTTTTGATTCTCTATCGCTTTATCTTCATAATTAAATCCACTTTTTTTCAACATATCAGACAATTCTTCAATGTTGATTTTTTCATTATGTTCATATTTTATATATGGACTAATATCTTCTAAAATATCTACAACAGGAATAATCTCTTGTGGATTTAATTCTATGGCAAGTGCGACTTTTATTTCATTTAAAATTTTGTCATAATTTTGAGGATATTCGTTACGCCCCGCTTCTTCGTAAGCAAAAACATTTTCCACAATATCAAAAGCACGGATAAATAAATCTGCTTCATTTTTTTCTAAAACCATTCCCTCTTTTCGATAAATAGAGAGTAAGTCCTCAAAATAATGGACAAAGCCTCCAAGTTTAGTAAAACCAAAAGAGTTTGCATTCCCTTTTAAAGTGTGAATTCCTCTAAAGATATCATTAATAATATGCTTATCATTAGGAGTTTCTTCAAGATTTAAAAGTTTTGGTGCTATTTCTGATAAGATTTCTTTACATTCATCTAAAAAAATTTCCATGACTCTATCATTTTTGTTCATTTTTTATCCTCTGATATCTAATGACATGGAACCAATTCCATTAATATGTTTCACAACTTCAGCAAGAAAAGGTATGTTTATATCTGGATTTGTTTTTCGTATAGAATACAAAAGTGAGAATAAAGCACTCGATTCAATACCATCTTCATAACTAACTACAATCTCTTTGATTGTATCGATATGCTCTAATATCTCTTTTGCCAAAGCAGATAATTCTTTATTATCTGTTTTGCCATTAATTGTCAGTATATCATCCCTTAAATTCATCTTAAAATTCTCTTAAATCATCATCATCAAGTGGTAAAATTTGCGATGGTTTTTTTACTGTTGCTACTGTTAGATTTCGAGGTTTTGTTGCTTTAAAAGTAGAGAATGTATTCTTACCTTTTGTTTGATTTTGTTGGTGGTGCATTACACTTTTAGCTCCAAAAGTTGTGTCAGTTTTAATCCCAAAAATATCTGCCAAATCTGCAATAGTTGCTTTCATAGATACCGCTTGTGCACTCATCTCTTCACTTGCTGCTGCACTCTCTTCAGAATTACTTGCAATAACTTGTGTGACAGAATCCACTTGACTCATAGCTTCACTTAATTGATTCATACCCGTAGTTTGCTCTTTTGATGCAATTGCAATTTCACCTACAATATCACCTGTTTTTTTCACTTTATCCAAAATTTCAATAAAAGCTTTATTTGTTTGTTCCGTGATTTGATTCCCTTTGCCCACATCATTTATTGATTTTTCGATAATTGCTGCCGTATCTTTTGCCGCTTCTGCACTTCTTCGTGCAAGGTTTCTCACCTCTTCTGCAACGACTGCAAAGCCCAAACCATGTTCACCAGCTCTTGCTGCTTCAACTGCTGCATTTAATGCTAAAAGGTTTGTTTGAAAAGCTATCTCATCAATTGTTTTAATAATATTGGATATTTTTCTACTGCTGTCATTAATTTCCAACATGGAAATACTGAGTTTTTGAATATGCTCATATCCCATTTTTGCAGCTTGATTTGCATCTTTACCAAGCATGTCAGCCTCTCTTGCATTTTCACTATTTTGCTCAATGGTTGCTTTTATCTGTGTAAGAGAACTTGTAATTTGTTCTACTGAAGCAGATTGTTCTTGTGCACCTTCTGCTAATTGTTGTGATGATGAACTGATTTGATTTGCAGCACTTGCTACTTGTTCAGCATTTTCACTTACATCATTTACACTTCCTCTAATAAGATTCATAAGCTGTCTTACCATAAAAAATGCTATAACAATTGCTAAAGAAATACCACCGACTGCAACGCCTATATTAATATTTTTAATTTCTCTATAATTAATATCACTCTTAACTTTTGCCTCATCCATACTTTTTTCGTTATATTGAGAGATGTCTGCAATTTTTGCTCTTGCACTTTCTACAAATTCTCTTGCTTGATTTTGGGAAAGTTCTATTGCTCTTTGATTAGAATTTTGTTGTGTCAATGCTAATATTTGTGATTGAATAGTATCAAATTCGCCCAATGCTGTTATAGTTCTATCCAATAAATCTAATTGCTCTGTTTGCTCTTTACTAATAATTTTTTTAAGATTTACTGTATTTTCATAGGCATCTTTTAAAAATTCATTTGACCTATCCACTAAAATTTGCATCTCTTTATCATTAGTTTCAATCAATGCTCTTCCTGCATCTCTCACTGATTTTAAAATATTCGATTCCATTGAAGAGATAATTGCAAGTTGATTAAGACTATTTCTTGATTTTTCATCCAGTTTTTTATTGAGTTCATTTTGAACATTTGTTTTTAAATCATCCGTCAATTCATCAACTATCATGATATATTTTTTAGCATCACCATTTAAAAGCTTTTTCGCTTTTACATTTGAATTTTCTCTACTAAAAGCTGCTACTTTTTTAAAAACTTCAATATAATTTTCATACTCTGTCTTAAAAGCATCAAGCGTTGCCTTATTTACATTTGAAACCAAACTTCGCAATTCAACACTATAAGTATCTAGTGAAGTTCTAGCTAAATCAAAATTCTTTTGATAAGTATCCATTTCCTCTTCTGTATCAGATAAAATCATATTTTTTTCAGCTCGTTGCATCTCTATAAGATTTTGTTGCACTTTACCACTTAAAAAAACTTTTCTTGCTTCATTGTCAACAAGAGAATTTAAACTGTCATTGATATTTCCAGCACCTCTTATTCCAAACCACGCAATCGTACTGCTTACCACGACTAATACGGCAACAATCATTACTAACTTTTGAGTAAATGTCATATTCATCTCTATCCCTTATTTTTTTCTATTTCTATCACATTGTGAAGTTCAGCCTCTGAAAATATCTTTTTTAAATCAACTATCATAACTACACCATTACTTGTTTTTGCCATATATTTTAAAAAACCTGTATCAATAGCTGTTCCAAATTTTGGTGGTGGTGCCATTTCGCTTTGGCTAATATTAAGAACATCAGCGGTTCTATCAACAATAAAACCGATTAAATTCTCATCCACAATCCCTATAATAATGGTAGTTCTTTCATTGTATGCTAACTCTTGTAATTCAAATTTTAAACGAATATCTATAATTGGAATAACTAAACCTCTAAGATTAATAACCCCTTTTACAAAAAATGGCATTTTTGGCACTTTTGTAAATTTCATCATGGCAATAATCTCTTTAACATCTAAAATTTCAATCGCATACATCTCTTCATTTATTTCAAATGATAAATACTTTTCAGCACTTGATACATTGACCTTCTTTTTATCTGTTTTTTTTTGGAGTGTAGCCATCTTAAATCCCTAAAACTTTTTTGATTGCCATCACTATTTTTTCATTACTAAAAGGTTTTACAACCCAGCCTGCGATACCTATCTCTTTGCCTGATTGTTTTATCTCAGCAGAGTTTTCAGTTGTAAGTGCCAAAATTGGTTTTTGTCTTACAGAATCAATAGCTTTTAAATTTTGCGCCAACTCTAGACCTGTCATCTGTGGCATATTTATATCTGTAAAAAGCATATCATATTCAATGACACCCCTTTGTACTTTTTCTAAAAACTCGACTGGATTTGAAAAAGTAGAAAAGACTATACTTCCATTCTCCACCAACTCTTGGACTGCTAATTCTACTGAAGCTAAAACTGCTTTACTGTCATCTACAAATACTACTTTTTTTGCCATTATCTTTCCTTTTTCTTTAGTTTAATTTTTCTTACTTATTTGTGGAACTGTGATTTCAAAACATGCGCCACCATCGATATTTAAAACTTTTATCTTCCCTTTTATCTGATTTTCAACAATATCTTTTGACATGTAAAGTCCAAGTCCTGAACCATTTTTTGATTTTGTTGAAAAATATGGTATAAAAATTTTATCAATTATTTCATCACTTATCCCTCCACCATTATCTAAAATACGCATAACGATTTGTTCTTTTTCATCTATATGAATTGAAGTTAGGATTCTTTTTTTCTCAATAGTTGTATTGGCTCTGAGTGCATCCGCACTATTTTGAAAAATATTGAGTAGCACTTGGTCCAATCTATCGTCCACCATGCTATCACCACTATTATTTTCAAAAACAAATTCAATAAAACCACTTTCTAAAATTGGTAATACAATATTACTTACATTATTAAATAAAGTTGCAACAAAAATAGGGTTCCCTTTTTTTTCTTTGAAATAATCTTGAAAATTATCTATTGTTTTTGAAAGATGTTGAATAATAGATTTTGTTTTATTAAAATCAATAACAAAACTATCTTTACTCAAAACACCAAGCTCATGTTGAATCTTCATTTTTGAAAGTATTGTGATAACAGTGGTTAAAGGTTGTCTCCATTGATGCGCTATCATAGCTATCATCTCACCCATAGAAGCTTGTTTTGCTTGAGCGAGAAAAAGTTTATTTTTTCTTTCAAGCTCTTTAAATGCTTCAATATTTTTCACTACGATAAGCATTTTTGTTTCATTAAAATATTGAAAGATAGTTTCTGTCCAGACTAATGAACCGTCTTTTCTAATACATTGTTTTTCAATTTTTTGTGCAATTTGTGTTGTTCTTGCTTTTGCCAAAGTGTCACAATTTGCTTGTATAAATTCAGATACAGTGAGGTTGGAACATCGCTCTTGTTTTATCTCTTCAAGTGTATATCCAAGTAAATCCAAAATATAAGGATTTGCTTCTAAAAAATACCCCGTATTATCTACAAAAGCAATCCCAGTATTTACAGTTTCTATCACAAGCCTAAACTCTTCAAGTAATTCCAAATTTGCTTTATGGAATTGTTCCATTTTTTTTCTATCTGTAATATTAAAACGGATAGATTTATACCCAACTATATTATGGCTAATATCAAAAAGTGGTTCAATAGTAGATTCAACCCAATAGTAATCACCATCTTTTTTTCTATTTTTTACTTCACCATTCCAAATTTTACCCATGCTAATACTTTTCCAAAGCTCTTTAAAAACTTCACTCTTCATATCAGGATGGCGAACAATATTATGTGACTTGCCTATAAGTTCTTCTTTTGTATAACCACTAATAGTGCAAAAAGCATTACTAACATCTGTGATAATACCATTTTTATCAGTCGTGCTAGTAATATAGTATTTATCCTCAATTCTCATCATTAAAATATTTCCAATGCTTCTTCGCTAAGATGTATATTTAAAACATTATGCTTTAACTGCTCAATAGAACTATTTAAAGAATCTTCCAAATAATGAATGTCTATAGAATCTTTATAAATAAAAGTGCTATCTATAAACCTTGAAATATCATCATAAATAAACTCTAAAATTTTAAACTGATTCATTTGCTTTTCACTCAGTATTGAATAATCTAAAGTTTCTATAAAAGATGCAAGCTCAAAAAGAGAAAGCGTCATATTTTTCATAGCTTCAATTTGAGAAAGTATTGTATGCATCTTTCGTAAAACGGCACTTATTTCATGCAGAACTTCTTTTGTAATTTTATTCGTATATATAAGTTCAACAAAATATCCAAACTCTTCTTTAAGTTCTATAAGAATAATAATCTCGTCTAAAATAGCCGCCCAAAGAACTTCATCTTCTTCAAGTGTTCTCGCAAAATCTTTCCCAGTCATAGGCACATGTCCCAAACCTCGTGGAATAATTTTTGAATTTTTCACTGTTAGCGTATTTTCATTCTTTGAACTAAACAACTCCGTTGGATTTTCTTTATATGCTCGAGATAAAACTATCTCTTCTGCAACTTTTAATAAACGGTATAAAAGCTCATGGTCATCAAAAGGTTTATGGATAAATTGACGGATACCAATATCTACAAGCTCAACGAGATAAGAGACTTCACTATGCGCAGTTAATATTATAATATTTTGATGTTCATCAATATCCTTAATTTTACGACTCAAATCAATACCATTCAAAAAAGGCATTGTTATATCACTCATGACAATATCAAAACTCCCATTTTTATATAACTCCAAACCTTCTCTTCCATTGTATGCAAACTCAACATTTTTAAAAAACATTTTAGATATCTCGACAAGCTCCTCATTTAAGCTTCTATCGTCTTCTACTATTAAGAGCGTTAAGTCTTTTGCAAAAACTTTTAATTCAACAGAAATATTCATATCTCACACAGCCTCCATGATTTTACTATTTTTTTTAATTGCTTATTAACCTGAATTGTATACTTCTTTTAAATCACTTTATTATCGATTCTAATTAAGAAAGATTATCAAATCCAGATTATTATGAAAAAGTATAGCGAAAATCAAATGAGGATTAGAAATTTTAAAAGATAAAAAGGGCTATCTAACATTATTTGATTCTAAGTTTTTGAGTGTATTATTCAAAATTGAAAAGATTTCTTTTACAAAAGGGAAAAAATGGCAGAAAACTCAAATATAGACACAATTGAATTAATCAATAAAATATCTTATGAATTAGAAGAGTATTCCGCTGATAATACAACTATTCACCCTTATGATATATCTGAATTATTATTAGAACTTAGAGATATAAGCGATATTGAATATCTCAAAATTATCAAACAAATTCCGCATGAACTCTTTGCTGAAGTTCTCTCGGAAATGCCTGATTATGTACAAGAAGAGATAAGTGAACTCTTAAGCATTAAAAAACTAGCAGATATTACCTCCAAAATGGATACTGATGATGCAGCTACTTTCCTTCAAATTATCAGTGATGAGCATGAAGATACTGCCAATAAAATCCTTGAGACTTTCGATAGTGAAGACAAAAAAATTATTGAACAACTTATTGCCTATAGCGAAGATGAAGCTGGTTCTTACATGCAAACAGAGCTTTTTAGTGCTAATATTAATGAGAAAATTGGCGATTCATTAAAAAGATTAAAAAAGCTCAAAGAAACAGATGAAGTCAGTAATATTTGGCATGCACATTTAGTAGATAATGATGGAGTTTATGTAGGTTCTGTTGGTCTTGAAGAGCTTATTATCTTTGAACATGATTTAAAATTTAGTGATATACCATCGGATAAATTTAAAAATTATCATATTAATCATAAAGCAGATATTGATGAAGCTGTAGAGATGTTTACAAACTACAATCTATCAAGTCTTCCTGTTGTGAATGAACATGAAAAGCTTTTGGGAAGAATCACCTCAGATGATATTTACGATATTATCCAAGAAAGTGCAACAGAACAAATCTATAACATGGCAGGTGTTAATGATGATGCAGAGCAAGAGGAAGATTTCTTTCAAATCGGAAAAACAAGAGCTATCTGGCTTGGAATTAACCTCATCACAGCTATAGCCGCTTCACTCGTTATTAGTTTGTTTGATTCAACTATTCAATCTATTGTAGCCCTTGCAGTGCTTATGCCAATTGTTGCTTCAATGGGTGGAAATGCTGGAACACAAACACTTACAGTTACCGTTAGACAAATGGCTTTAGGTGAGATTGAAGGGAGTGATGCAAAAAAAACAATTTATAAAGAGGTATTATTATCATTGATAAATGGTTTATTATTTGCGGTTATTATTGGAGTTGTTTCCTATTTTTGGTTTCATATCCCTCTACTTGGAGTCGTAATTGCATTATCTATGATTATTAACTTATTTAGTGCTGGTTTTTTTGGAGCATCTATCCCTCTCATTTTACAAAAACTAGATATTGACCCCGCAGTTGGAAGTACCGTACTTCTCACAACAGTGACAGATATAGTAGGATTTTTTAGCTTTTTAGGGCTTGCAACACTTATATTATTATAAAAGGAATAAAAAAAATGGAAGATGGCGAACAGGTTAAGGCAAATAAGTTTAAATATTTCATAGATGATTATTGGGATATTTTTTTAGGAATAATTTCTATAGTTTTAGCATTTTATTTTCATGAGCATCATAAAATGATTATTTCAACTTTATTTGCCGCAATAAGTATAGGAAGTTTATCAATTACCGTTTCAGAAATAGCAGAGATACTCTCAGAAAAATTACAAGAGCCTTATGGAAGTTTTGTCTTAACGCTGAGTGCTGTTATTGTAGAAATAATCCTTCTTTATCTCATTCTTTTACAAGTGCATCAATCACCAGAAGTTTTAAATACCGTCAAAGGCGGAATAATCTCCGCTGTTATTGTAGACATGAATGTACTTTTAGGTCTTGCAGTTTTTTTAGGTGGGCTTAAATTTAGACAACAAGAACACAACAAAGAAACATCAAGTGCTTACACAACTATTCTATTTGTAGCCTCTGTTGCTCTTTTAGTCCCTAGCCTCCTTGGACAATCAGCACAACATACGCACCAACAAGTCTTAGACGCTTCGATACTTATCGCCTTTGTCCTTTTTGTTTTTTATGTCATCATTGTAATTTTTCAAACAAAAACACATACACATTTTTTTAAGCAAACGGCTAGAAGCAGAATTTTTAGACTTAAACGAAAAATGAAAGAGGAAGATACAAATCAAGAAGATGATTATATTTTTGAAAAATTTAATAATTTTGGACTTATTTTCTCTATTTTTATATTTATAGCAATTATAGCTCTTGGTGCAGAAGTGTTCGCAAATGATGGAGTAAAACTAGCAAAAGAGTATGGAGTATCAGCTGGTCTTTCTGGTTTGCTTATAGCCATTGTAGCAGTCTCTCCAGAGATAGTAACAGCTATAAAAGCTGCCAAAAATGATGAGATTCAAAGAGTTGTGAATATCGCTATGGGAGCTTCAACTGTTTCTATTTTGTTGACAGTTCCTATTTTAATGCTACTTGCATTTTATAGCCATATCCCACTTTCGCTTGACTTCAACCCACTCGAAATTGGAGCATTAATTTTAACAATTTTACTTGTTTCCAAAACTACAGATGATGGACATACCAACTACTTTGAAGGGATTTCCCATCTCATGTTTTTTGCGGCGTATGTTATTATTGCGGCGTATTATTAATGTTTCAATACTCTTCATTAATTGAAAAGTTTAGTTTAGATAAAATCTATTTTTATATTAAATAAGGTATACCGCTTATGAATGATTTAATAAATACTCAATATTTTAAGGAGTATAGAAAAGAGCTTGGATTTAGTAGACAAGATGATGTCAAAATTTTTTTGGTGCCAAAGATATAATGCCAACGATTGATTTTAATTATATAGAGCTTTTAAATAATCGACTTATAGAAATAATCAAAAAATTAAATAATTTAGTGACTAAAGAAATATTTCTCTCTGATATTGAAAAATTTTGTACAGAAAATATTCACAATATTTTTCAAAAATTAAAAGATAACAATATCATTGAAAGACTTAATAATCAAGGTAGAAGACCTGAACAAGTATATTTTTCTTGGATGAGAGGGTATATAATTTCAAGCTATTTTTTAAAAGCAGTCAGCAAATTTTTTAATGTTCCTCTCGAAAATATCTCATTAATTGGGGATGATGATTTGATAAATATAGAATCATTTAAACGAACTCCTACAGCTGATTTGGAAATAATATTAGAAGATAAAAGTAAATTAAGAATAGAAGTGCAATCAGGATTTCAAGGGATTAATGACATCAAGCAACATAAAGTTCTTGAAGCAAAAAAGATAGCTCAAGAAAAAAATATCTCTTCTCTAGCGATTCATTTTGATTTATTTAATGGACAAGTTGCATTTCTATCTCTCGATAATATTGAAGATGACAGTGTAAACTGGATTACAAGACAACAAATGGAAGGTCAAACTGTTTTTAATATTGATCAAAATTATTTTGTATGGAAACTTACAGAAAATCTACCAAAATTTAATGATATATTTACAAAATAAATATGCGAACAATCAAAGTTTTAGATTTATTTGCAGGAGTTGGAGGTCTTAGCTATGGCTTTGCACATGATGATAATTTTCATATAATCGCAGCAAATGAAATTTTACCAGACATGGCAAAGGCTTATTCATTGAATCATCCATCAGTAAAAGTATATAATTGTGACATAAAAGATTTCGGGCTTCTTAATCTTCAAACTGATTTCAAAATTCAAAAAAATGATATTGATTTAATTATTGGTGGTCCACCATGCCAAGCATTTTCAACCGTTGGCAAAAGACTTATTGATGACCCACGAGGAAAACTCTTTCAAGACTACTATAGGATACTCAAGGAATTAAATCCTAAAATATTTTTATTTGAAAATGTAAAAGGACTTTTGTCAATGCAGAAAGGGGAATTACTAAAAACAATTTTATCCCTTTTTGAATCACTTGGTTATAAAGTAAAATATCAGGTCTTAAACGCTGCAGATTATGGTGTACCTCAAGTTCGTGAAAGATTAATTATTATTGGTACAAAGCTAAAATCAGAATTCCAATACCCAAAAAAAACACATTCAAATCAAGAGAATAATCTCTTTAGTGAAAATTTAAAGCCATATCTAACACTTTCAGAAGCTATAAGTGACTTACCTTTTATTAAAAGCGATGCAGTGAGTTTTGAATATAGTAGTCAAGAAAAAAATGAATTTCAAAAACTTATGAGAGTAAATGCACCAAAAAAATTAATGGACCACAATTCACCTAAAAATAATGATAGATTAATTCGTCTTATGGAATGTCTACCAGATGGAGGAAGTCCAGAAGATGTACCAGAAGAGTTACGACCTACAAGTGGTTTTAAAAATACCTATTGCAGGTTATGGTGGGAGAGACCATCTCCGACAATTACAAGAAATTTAAGTACTCCATCATCATCAAGATGTATCCATCCAAAGGTAGCAAGACCTTTAACTACGAGAGAAGGAGCAAGAATACAATGTTTTCCTGATGATTATATTTTTTATGGTTCAAGAAGTTCTAAAAATTTACAAATTGGCAATGCAGTACCTACTTTCCTATCTATTGCACTCAAAAATTCAATTAAAATTCACTTTCAAAATTAATAAAAAATTTAATATTATAAAAGGCTTACCATGGTGATTCCAACTGATTTATTAAAAGATAAAAAGATACTTTTAGGTGTAACTGGTTCTATTGCTATTTACAAATCCTTAGAATTAGTGCGACTTTTTGTGAAAGCGGGAGCAGAGGTTAAAGTTGTCATGAGTGAATCAGCAAAAAAATTTATCACTCCGCTTACCTTTGAAACACTCAGCTCAAACCAAGTGCTAGATGACACCAACGAATCATGGGCAAATAGCCATAATCATATCAAAATAACCCAATGGGCAGATTTATTTGTGATAGCTCCAGCCACTGCAAATACTATTGCAAAACTTGCAAATGCAATAGCAGATAATATCCTTTTACAATGCGCCCTTGCCTATCCGCATCTCAAAATTCTGGCACCATCAGCAAATACCAACATGATAAAAAATCCAATCACACAAGCAAATCTCAAAATGCTTGCTATTGCAAATTATGAAATTTTGGGTACACAAACAAAAGAGCTTGCATGTAAAACTACAGGCGATGGTGCAATGGCTGAACCTCTCGACATTTTTTACAAAGCCGCAAAAGCACTTCTTCATGAAGAGTTTTGGGAGAGTAGAATGGTAATAGTCACAGGTGGCGGAACAATAGAAAAGATAGATGAAGTGCGTTATATCTCAAACTTTTCAAGCGGTAAAATGGCTTCGAGTCTTGCCACTGCACTCTATTGCAAAGGTGCTGATGTCAATCTTATTGCAACAAGATTTGAATCAGATTTACCCAAAGAGATGCACAAAATCGAGGTAGAAAATACACAAGAGATGCTAGAATATTTGGTTGATTCGATACGCATCGCAAAAAAAGGGAAACTCTCCAAACCAACACTCATGCGAGATGAGCATATCCATCTTATTCAAAAAAAGCCCTATCTTTTCATGGCAGCGGCTGTGAGTGACTATACGCCAGAATTTGTACAAAGCGGAAAACTTAAAAAAGAGATGCTTGGAGAAAACTGGGAACTTAAAATGAAAAAAAATAGAGATATTTTAAGTACACTTGACAAAGATGGGATTGTAACTATCGGTTTTAAAGCGGAAATGGATATAGAAAATGCAGTTGCAAATGCTTCAAAAATGTTAGAAAATAAAAAACTCGATGCCGTCTGCTTAAATATTCTCAAAGACTCTTCAAGTTTTGGTAGCGATACAAATACAATAGAGTTTATAAGCAAAGAAAAACAAGAATCAATTCCTCAAGCAGATAAACTGAGTGTAGCGTTTGAGATACTAAAGTACGCAAAAAATCTATGAGTTTTTCTTTATCTCAACTTACATCTTTAACAAAGCTTCTTGCAACAAATCCCAATGAAGTAAAAGCACTTGTAAAATTAGTTTCTGTTGATGTGCTCAAATCACTTGGAGAGGCAAAATACACTGTTTTAGTAGATAATAAAACACTCACAGCCCAAAGTGAAAAACCTCTCGCTGAAGGGGTAAAATACTGGTCACAACTCACACAACCAAAAAATAGCCATGCACAGCTTTTACATCCACAAAAAATGCCACAGCAACTCGAAAATATTCAAAATTCAAATATTAGATATTCCCTAAAAGAGCTACAAACCCTAATAATATCTCCAAAACCTGAGACCATATTAAAACAAAATTTATTAGAAAATTTAAGCAATGCACAAACAAAAGAGCAGTTTTCAAATGCTTCGAATCTTTTACTCTCATTACAAAACAACATTTTTACAATTCCCATGTACCACGAGAACCGTTTTGCTATTTTGCAATTTAAAAAAAGGTACAATAAGAAATCAAAAACAACTCAGCTTGATTTTTATGCAGCACTTGAATTTTTAGGTCCTATTTCAGGTGTTGTAACACTTGAAGATGGTTGTATCGATGTTTCATTACATGTTGCTTTTAGTACAACAAAAATTTTTTTGGAGAACGATATGGAAAATTTTTCTTATAATGTAAATATATCTCTTATTGAAGATATCCAACCGCTCTACATTACAACTAACAACTCAATTTTGGATATAAGTATATGAATACAGCAACACATATAGCAATCATCATGGATGGAAATGGGCGTTGGGCCGAATTACAAGGCAAAAATAGGGTCAAAGGGCATGAAGTGGGTGCGCAAATTGTCAAAGAGATAACCACCTATTGCTCAAACAATAAAGATATACAAAGATTAACGCTTTATGCTTTTTCAACTGAGAATTGGAAAAGACCAAAATTGGAAGTTGAATTTTTAATGAAACTTCTAGAACAATATCTCAAAAGAGAACTCCCTGTGTATCTTGAAAATAATGTCCGTTTTGAGCCAATAGGCGACCTTAAAGCATTTTCAAAATCTTTACAAAAAACAATCAAAGATGTAGAGGAAAAAACTGCTCATTGTGATGGTTTAGTACAATCTTTAGCACTCAATTATGGAGCGCAAAATGAGATGCTTCGAGCAATAAATAAACTCAAAAATACTCAAGAAACTATAACGCTTCCTATGCTCTCAGATGCACTTGATTGTAAACAAGATGTTGATATTCTCATTCGAACAGGTGGAGACCATAGACTTTCAAACTTTTTACTTTGGCAATCAGCTTATGCAGAGCTTTTTTTTACCAACACTTTATGGCCAGATTTTACTATAGGTGAATTAGAAAGTATACTCAAAAAATTTACAAAAATTGAACGCCGTTTTGGAGGTTTAAAATAATGGAATTAGTTTTTGCTTTTATTTTTGGAGCGGTAATTGGTTCATTTTTAAATGTAGTAATTTTAAGAATACCAAAAGATGAATCTATTGTTTTTCCATCTTCACACTGCTATACATGTGGCAATACACTCAAACCTTGGTATAACATTCCAATTTTTTCATGGATTTTTTTACGGGGAAAATGCGCTTATTGTAGTGCAAAAATATCTCTCCAATACCCTCTAATCGAACTTTTTTCAGGGATTATCTTTGTACTTTTGGCAAATAAGTTTGGAATTAATCTTAATATTTTTTTAGTTGCTTTGAGTTTTTTAATGCTTTTAGCACTCTCCATGATAGATTTAAAATATAAAATGGTTCCAGATAGCCTCAATCTTTTAGCGCTATTTTTTGCTATATTTGGAGCTTGGAGTATTGAAGGATTATTTACAAACTTTCAAAATGCCTTGTTATTTGCAGGTGGTTTTACGCTACTAAGATTTGCACTTTCCTATATTTTAACCTCATCTGCACATAGACATGCCAAAAAAACAATAACTTCATGGACAAAAAACTACCATACTTACCCTTTTATAGAAGCTATGGGCGAAGGAGATATTATGGTGAGCGCAACCATGGGTGCACTTCTTGGACTCAAACTCACACTTG
Source organism: Sulfurimonas crateris (assembly GCA_945883795.1). GTDB lineage: Bacteria > Campylobacterota > Campylobacteria > Campylobacterales > Sulfurimonadaceae > Sulfurimonas > Sulfurimonas crateris_A. Next base: position 38,309 of record CAMCYC010000013.1, read on the forward strand.
TTGCTATCTTTTTTTCTGCTCTTTTAGCACTTCCTATTATGCTTGTACAAAGAAAAGTAAGCGAAGAAAATACAATCCCTTTTGTCCCTTTTTTAGCCTTAGCCACATTTTTAGTTTATCTCTTTGATACGCCAATTTTATCTTACATCGAGGCAAATTATTAATTATGAAAAGACTCCAAAAATATATTATTGCAAATCTCTCACTCTTATTTTTTACAATTTTTTTACCCCTTTTTTCTATAGCTTCTGTTATTTTTTTAATAAAACTTGCAACTTATACCTCAATAATTCAACTTACCATTTGGGAGATGACAAAACTTTATTTTTTCATTTTACCTGAGATTTTATTTTATACTTTACCTGTCACTTTTTTTGTAGCGGCGACACTTTCAGTTTTTAAACTCTCGACAGATAATGAGATTGTTGTCCTTTTTGCACTTGGAATTCACCCTTCATTTATTGTCAAAACACTCATCAAACCTGCTCTCATTTTATGTGTCCTTTTGATTTTTGATTTTTTTATCCTTTTTCCACATGCCACTGTTTTATCCAGTAACTTTGTGTCTTATAAAACAAGTGAAGCAAAATTCAATCTCTCAGCTTCAGAATTTGGACATAGTTTTGGAAATTGGCTACTTTATGTAGGTAAGAATAACGCTAATGGCACTTATGGCGATATATTTTTGTTCAACAAAAACAAAAAAGAGGAGATTCTCATTGGTGCAAAAAATGCACAAATTATAAATAATGGCGGTATCTTACGACTCAAACTCAGCCAAGGCGAAGGGTATAGTTACTCAAAAGAAAAGTTTTCCCAAATAAATTTTGAGACCATGTTTATTAATGATACACTAACGACTGACCTTACAATCTATAGAACACCAATAGAATATTGGCTCTCATCTGATAGAAAAGAGAGCAAAAAGCAGATGTTTATCACGGATACACTTTTGAGTATTTTTCCACTTATCAGTTTATTTTTAATAGCGGGAATAAGTATCGTCCATATAAGACAGCAACAAGGCAAAGTTTATCTCTATATGTTTTTAAGTTTAGCTCTTTATTATAGTGCCGTTATTGGTCTTCAAAATCTCTTATCTTTTTATACAATTCCCGTTGTTACTATCAGTTGGATGGCTCTTGCATACATAGTGTATAAAAAAAATGTACTCAGTAGATTCTAATGAGATACGCAATTACTCTTGCTTATAATGGCACAAACTTTTTTGGTTCGCAAATACAAAAAGAGACAAATAATACTGTATTTGGAACAATAGAACATATTCTCAAACAACTTGGAATTGATGAAAAAGTTGTCGTTTCTGGAAGAACAGACAGAGGTGTTCATGCAACTGCACAGGTGTGTCATGTTGATTTACCTCCATTTTGGGATGATATAGCAAAATTCAAAAAAGTTTTAGAAAAAATGGTTCCTGCTTCTTTACAAATAAAAAAAATTCAAAAAGTAAATGATACATTCCATGCAAGATACAGTGCAAAAAAAAGAGTGTATAGATATATTATTAAAGAGGCAAAAAGCAACCCTTTTGAAGAGAGTTTTGTAACTTTTTTAGAAGATGTAAACTTTGAGCAAATAGAAAAAAATATCAAACTTTTTTTAGGTGAACATGATTTTAAATACTTTATGAAAACGGGAAGCGATAGTAAAAGTACAACGCGGATTATTTATCGAGCTTTTGCCTATAAACACAAAGGTTTTTTCATTTTAAATTTTGAAGCAAACGGATTTTTAAGAAGCCAAATCAGGCTTATGGTGGGAGCGCTTTTAAAACTTACAGCAACACAAATACAAGAGCAAATTGAGGGAAATAAAATCCATAAAATTAAACCTGCATGCTCAAATGGTTTGTATCTTGCCAGAATTAAATATTAAGTAAAGCTAAAGCACCTTTATAAATTGGTTCGTCTATAAAGCCATACTCTTCATCCACAAAACCAGCAATCCCTTCAGCTTGATGCATCTCAAAAAGTTTGATAATCACTTTTGCTCTTTGTATCTCTTTTTCTTCATTCACAAAAACCTGATTCACAAGTAATACTTGTTTAGGTGAAATACACCCTTTTGCATCATATCCCATCTGCTTTTCCAAAGCTATCCATGCCAAAAAAACATCAAGGTTTAAAAATTCTTGATACACAAATGATACAGGCTTTACATGCATAGATTTACAAGTGATAAGAAAATGAGAAAGCATATAAAGCATAGTTGGATTCTCTATTTGAATAAGACTTTGCGGAAGTTGCATATCAGCAAAAAGGTCTAAAATACCAAGATACATACAAGTCACTTTTTTATTGACTCTCAGTGAAGCCAGATTATGCCATGCAGAGGCTGTTTCAATCGAGAGATGTAACTCTGTTTCATCATGTAAGAGTGCTAAAATATTTCGTACCTCTTGTTGATTTCTAATCTTTGGCACCCGAATCGCATCTGGCATAAACTGATTTAAATAAGTAATCTCCTCATAACCACCCTCATCAAGAGCATTTACCCGCACTACAAGTTTTTTGTTACTTTGTCTATGATGTCTTAAAAATATTGCACACAATACAAGTGCAAACGGTTTGTCTTCTTTGCTTACTCCATCTTCAAGATTTAAGATAATACAATCAGCCTCAAGTGATTCTATCTTCATTAAATGTTTTATATTATTACATGAAAGCATTAAAGCAGAACGAAAATTATTTTTTTTATTAACCTCTCTAAAGAGTGGTATTGCTAATTTATCCAACGCACTTAAATCTCGTTTTTGATACGCTTTTTGAACTAAAATTAAAAAATCATTTGACACTTTTTTTTGCCTTTTTAGAATTTTTTTCATCATCTTGATGCAAAAATAGATACAATGAACTTATCTCTAAATCTGTCAAAAAATATCGTGGCATCCCACCTATTCTACTGCTAAGAGCTTTATAAAAATGTTCGTATTGTAACTGATTTATAGCAGAACCACCAAAACTTTTTTTGACATCTTTATGGATATAAGTTGCAACAATTTTCCCCTCACCTTTATCACCATGACAAAGCTGACAGCCTATTCCACGAGGGTCTTTATAAAGTCTAGCAGCATATTCAAGCGGTGTAATAAAAGAGGTCTCGCAAAAAAGTAAATATGGAAAAAGGAGGAATATTAAATATTTCATGGTAAAGCGACCTATTATTATTTGATTGCTATAATACCAAAAATATAATTTATGAGGGTTAAATGCAAATTCTTGATGGTAAAGCACTTTCTCAAAAAATAGAAGAAGAGGTCAAAAAAGGTGTAAAGGAGTTCAAAATTTCTACTGGTTCAGTTCCAGGTTTAGCTGTCGTTTTAGTAGGTCATGATGCAGCAAGTCAAGCGTATGTGAGTATGAAAAAAAAGGCTTGTGATAGAGTTGGTTTTTATTCAGTAACACATGAAATGCCTGAAGATATTTCTCAAGAGGCGATAGAAAACACAATTACCATGATGAATAAAAATCCAAATATTGATGGTATTCTTATCCAGCTTCCACTCCCCGCCCAAATAGATACAACAAAAATCCTAGAACTCGTAGACCCAAGCAAAGATGTCGATGGTTTTCACCCTTATAATGTGGGAAGATTAACAACAGGACTTGATGGATTTGTACCATGCACGCCACTTGGTGTTATGGAACTTTTAAAAGAGTACAACATAGATGTAAAAGGGAAAAATTGCGTTGTTGTTGGAGCTTCAAATATTGTTGGAAAACCTATGGCATCTTTACTTTTAAATGCAAATGCAACTGTTGAAATTTGCCATATTTTTACAGATGATTTAACAAAACATACGCTGGGTGCAGATATTTTATTTGTTGGCGTAGGTGTGATTAACCTCATCAAAGAAAATATGGTAAAACAAGACGCTATCATCATCGATATTGGAATTAATAGAACTGAAAGTGGAAAACTTGTAGGTGATGTAGATTATGAAAATGTGAGCCAAAAATGTTCTTATATTACTCCCGTTCCAGGTGGTGTTGGACCTATGACAATTGCCATGTTATTAAGTAATTCACTCAAAGCTGCAAAAATTAACGCAAAAGAGAAAATAAAGTAAATGAAAGAGTTTTTAAAAAAATCGTATAAATTTTCCAATTCATGGACTGGAACTATCATTATAGTTTTATTTGTTATCTTTTTTATAGCACAAGCTTTTAGAATCCCTTCAGGCTCTATGAAAGATTCACTCTTAATTGGAGACCACCTTTTTGCAAAAAAATTTGCGTATGGTATTTCAATGCCACATATCCCATTTTTAGAACTTTCCATTATGCCATGGAGCGATAAACTTCGTCTTATAGATGGAGATAAACCCCAAAGAGGTGATATTGTAATTTTTCGCTATCCAAATAATATTCAACAACACTTTGTAAAACGGTGTGTAGCACTTCCAGATGATGAGCTTTTTGTTTTAAACAAAGATTTATATCTTCACCAGAGTGAAGGTGATGAATGGATTAAAAATAATTTTCCAGAAGAAGATAGAGTTGTTTATGATGGCAAAATATGGGTGAAAAACCCTTATACAAAACAACATCCTGGAATCCACCATGATAATAAAATTACCAATAATGGAAAATATCCACAACAACTCTTTAATTTTGCTCCAATTAAAGTTGAAAAAAATAGCTATTTTATGATGGGTGATAACCGAGACCATTCGAATGATAGCCGTTTTTGGGGAAGTGTTCCTTATGACAATATTGAAGGTACACCTTGGTTTATCTACTTTTCAATTGATGAAAACTGGGAAATTAGATGGGATAGAGTTGGCAAAACTCCAACGGATTTAGAATCTTCCGAACATTTAGATTTGGCTAGAGATATAAGAATAAAAGAAGATAAAGCTGACCATGGAATCTATTGATATTTTAAAAATTGCGGGAACAGTTTTGGCTTTAGCGGTTGCTATTATTGGACATGAGATTATGCATGGTTGGGTGGCTTATAAATATGGAGATATGACTGCCAAAAATGCTGGAAGACTCTCTATTAATCCTCTGACTCATGTAGATTTAGTAGGTACAATTATCGTCCCATTAAGCATGTACTTTTTACCAATACTTCTTGGTGGAGATAGTGGATTTTTGTTTGGCTGGGCAAAACCTGTTCCTGTAAACATGGCAACTGTAATAAATAGAGGTGGCTATAATGCAGCTATACAAGTTGATTTAGCAGGAATAGTTTATAATTTCACCCTTGCAGTTTTTGCTTCTATTGCAGTAGTGAGCATGGATAATCCGACCAATGCAGATAGTTTAATATATATCTTTATTTATATTTTCATCTTTCAATTACTTGTAATTAATGTCGTTTTAGGAGTCTTTAATTTACTCCCAATTCCACAATTTGATGGTGCACATTTTGTAATGCATCTGGCACTCAAAAACAAAATCAATGGAGTTGCAGAATTTTTTTATAAAACTGAGAGATATGGGATTATTATCGTTTTAATTGTTCTTATGACCCCACTCAAAGATTATTTGCTACTCCTTCCAGTGCAAACAATTTTACATCTACTACTATCATAAAATAATAAGGGAAAAAAATATGAAATTTTATATCGCTACAGACCATGCTGGAATTGACCTCAAAGATTATACTGTCGAACTTTTAAAAGAAAAAGGGCATGAAATTATAGATTTAGGACCATTTTCAAAAGATAGAGTTGATTATCCTGATTATGCAGTTAAAGTTTCACAAGCTGTTTTACAAGATAGTGATGCACAAGGAATTCTCATTTGTGGTTCTGGAATTGGTATGAGCATGGCTGCAAATCGTCATGTAGGTATTCGTGCAGCTTTATGCCATGACGCTTATACAGCAACTGTGGCTCGTGGACATAATGATGCTAATGTTTTATGTTTTGGTGAGAGAATTGTTGGAAAAGGTGTTACAGAATCAATACTTGATGCTTGGATTGCAGGAGATTTTGATGGCGGTAGACATATCCAACGAGTTGCAAAAATAGAAGCTATACAACCCGCTTAAAGGAAAGCTTATGTTTTGGGAATGGTCACTTTTAACAATTTTATCTATACTTTCTATTTATCTCTTTGTGAAAATGTTTTACTTCAAAAGCATTACAAATAAAGAGCAAAGAAGTAATGATTTGATGAAATTAACACTGCAAGAAGCAGAAATACTTATACGAAAATATCAAATACAGTTACAACGGGCACTTGGAAATGTTGATATTTTAAGTGAAGAGATGACAAAACTAAGAAATGAATTGAAACTTTTAAAATCAAGAAATACAAAACATCGCCAAGAGGCAGAACGCCTCAATGGTAAAATTAAAGCACTAGAGACTCGAATAGATGCTCTTATATAAAGGAATAACATGCAACTCAGTTCTGAACATAGAAAAATAATTGAAGACTCTATTAGAGATATCAAAGATTTTCCAAAACCAGGGATAATTTTTAAAGACATCACGACCCTTTTAAATAATAAAGAGGCGTATTCTATTTTAATGAATCATCTTTATGAAAAATACAAAGAATACAATCTAGATTATATAGCTGGAATTGATGCACGAGGTTTTATCTTTGGTGCAACTTTAGCTCAAATGCTTGGTCTTGGTTTTGTCCCAATTAGAAAAAAAGGGAAACTTCCATACACCACTATCAGTGAAAAATACTCTTTGGAATATGGTATAGATGAGATAGAGGTGCATATAGATGCTTTTAGTAAAATCCAAAATGCAAGGGTACTTCTTATGGATGATTTAATAGCAACTGGTGGTACAGCAAACGCTGCAGCAACACTTGTAAATCAAGCTGGTGCAAACTGTGTTGAAGCTTGTTTTATTATAGGCTTAAACTTTTTAGACGGTATCAAAAATCTCGAACAAAAAACAGCCGTTTATTCTATTATAGAGGTGAACTAATGTATATCCCTAAAGCTTCAAAATTTGACCCAGATGAAAATGGACACTTTGGTATTTTTGGTGGCAGATATGTTCCTGAAACACTTATGCCTGCACTACTCAAACTCAAAGAGGAGTATGACCTTATCCGTTTTGATAAAGATTTTTGGACTGAAGTTCATTATTACCTCAAAGATTATGTTGGTCGTCCCTCTCCACTTTATTTTGCAGCCAATATCTCAAAAGAGCTTGGTGCAAAAATATACTTAAAACGGGAAGATTTAAATCACACAGGTGCACATAAAGTAAATAATGTTATCGCTCAAGGGCTGATGGCAAAAAGACTCGGCTATAAAAAAATTATTGCAGAAACTGGTGCAGGACAACATGGTGTGGCAACTGCAACAATTTGCGCTCTTTTAGATTTGGAATGTCAAATTTTTATGGGTTCAAAAGATGTTGCCCGTCAAGAGCTTAATGTTTTTAGAATGAAGCTTTTAGGGGCAAAAGTAAATAGTGTCGAGAGTGGAAGTAAAACGCTCAAAGATGCCATGAATGATGCAATCCGTCACTGGGTTACCAATGCAAGAGATACTTTTTACATCATAGGTACTGTTGCAGGTCCGCACCCATACCCCATGATGGTAAGAGATTTTCAGGCAATTATTGGCTATGAAGCAAGAATGCAAATTTTAGAAAAAGAAAACCGTTTACCTGACTATGTCATCGCTTGTATTGGTGGTGGTTCAAACGCTATTGGAACATTTCAACATTTTTTAGAAGATGAAGAGGTAGAGTGTATCGGTATTGAAGCTGGTGGTCTTGGGATTGAAACAGATAAACATGGATGTTCACTCGAAAAAGGTCGCCCCGGAGTTTTACATGGACAGATGAGCTATTTACTTCAAGATGAAGATGGGCAAATTCTAGAAGCACACTCTATATCTGCTGGACTTGATTATCCAGGAATTGGACCTGAACACGCTTTTCATCATGATAATAAATCTGTCAGCTATGATAATGTCACAGACCAAGAAGCACTTGATGCGTTTGTATGGCTCTCACAAAAAGAGGGAATTATTCCTGCTTTTGAAACTGCACATGCAGTTGCATATCTCAAAAAGATGCCAAATATAAAAGATAAACTTATCATCGTAAATCTCTCTGGTCGTGGTGATAAAGATATGATTCAAGCAAAAAATTTACTCCATTTTGATGAGTAAAGTTTAATATAAAATTATAATTCAGGGATTATTTATCAAATATGCAATAAAATCATGATAGTTTACATCTAGGGGTTAGCATGAATTTTGCAGTATTATTTGGTCAATATGATGGATTATCTTCTGTCATTAGAAACAACTTTGAACGAGAGGCGAGGAGTGCTGATAAGGTTTTTATCTATATTTTCTTAATCAATTGGATTATAGTTGGATTTGTATCTTCTCTCACTTATGATACTTATTTGTTTGGAATTATAGGTGGGGGCGTGCTTACTGGATTTGCTTTTTTGGCGTACACTTTTTTTAAGGGAACTTCTTTTTCTCGTATTCTTATTGGTATGCTTATTATGGGATTTCCTATGATTATGATTCAACAACATTTAGGGCGTATTGAGATGCACTTTCATGTATTTGTTGTCTTAGCTTTTATGTCTTTATATAAAGATATTTTACCTGTTATTGCAGGTGCATTAACAATTGCAGTCCACCACTTACTTTTTACCTATTTACAACTCAGTGATAGCAGTATAGCAGGTAATAAAATTATTATTTTTAACTATGGTTGCGGGTGGGATATTACTTTTTTACATGCTGCTTTTGTTATTTTAGAGGCTGCTGTTTTAATCTACATGGTCTTCATGATTACAAAACAATATCTAAGTTCACTAGAAGTCATAAAAAGTGTTAATACAATCACGCAAAGTAATGATTTAACCCTTCATGTAAAAAGTAATACTGTCCAAGGTGTTGCATTTTCAGAATTTATCTGTTCTTTACGAGCTATTATCAATATAGCAAAAACATCAGCACATGAAACAGCACAAATCACACATACTATTAAAACTATCACTGATAGGCTTGATAAAAGTGCAACAAAGCAACATAGTTCTATTTGTCAAATTACAAAAGAGAGTAAATTAATGCAAGAGGAAATTCATCAAACAGACCAAGATATTCAAAATGCAAAAGTGCGTTTAGATGAAGCCAATAACAATCTTCAAAATATTGGGACAAAAATAACACACTTTTCTCAAAATATAGAACAAACTGCTGAAATTGAAAATAGCATGTCTTCTAAACTCAACGAACTTACGCACTCGGCAAAGGAGATAAAAAACATCTTAACTGTTATCTCAGACATAGCAGAACAAACAAATCTTCTCGCTTTAAATGCAGCCATAGAAGCAGCCAGAGCGGGTGAGCATGGAAGAGGATTTGCTGTTGTAGCCGATGAAGTAAGAAAACTCGCAGAGAGAACACAAAAATCTCTTGCCGAAATACAAGGGAGTGTCAATGTTGTTGTACAATCAATAAATGATACCAGCGATAATATGAATGCTAATGCGAAGAATATCACGCAACTTAGTTTAGATTCTAATGACATGCGTTCACTCTTAACAAAAACAATCCAAATCGTAAATGAGACTGCAAAATTATCTGGAAAATCTTCTCAAGAATTTGCTAAAAATATCTCAAAACTTGAAACCTTAGTAAGTACAATAAATAATGTTGAAGCATTAACAACTGAAAGTTTTACTAATATTCAAGAGATTGTAAAAACAATAAATTCACTTATGCACAGTACTCAAGAACTCAATAAAGAGTTAGATACTTTTAAGAGTTAAAAAAATATTCCCCCTTGATTATGGGGAGTATGATTCTAGGGTGTCGAAATCCAACCATTTCGCCTCTAAAAACCCACATTCATCATGTGCTTCCTTGAAAGTCCATAAAATAGGGCTTTTCAGGAAGTTATGTAGTGTAGATAAACCCCAGAAAATAGGGCTTTAAAATTTCATATGATGAATGTGGGTAAAAAACTTCCCCACTTTTCAGAGTAAATCACATATTCAAATAAAAAAGTACTAAACTATTAAAAATATAAAATAAGAGAGTGTCCTATGCTACAAAGTTCAAAAATCTATCAAATTTTTTAGATTTGGAAAAGAAAGGCAATAAATAGAGCTGCTGAAGGAAGAAAATGCAGAAAGACGACACAGCGCCATAAAAAAACAATAGCTAAATTAAAACTTGCTTTCATCACACAATTTCTAAAATTAAAATCATTTATTTTATAATAAAAAATAACTTATAAAAAACAAATTTTTTAACTCTATAAGAGAACGATATTTGCTTATGTACACACAAATTCTTAGAATAAAAGGATTAAAGAGATGCAATATAGCGCAAAAGTAGTGGACCATTTGGGATTAATAGCTGGCATGGTCGAAGAACTGGGAATTGTAGAAACAATTGATAAGGGTGCGACTTGTTAGATAGTGAAAAGCTATCTTGTTATCAATCATAAAATTGATAATAAACTAATTACTTGAAGAGTAGAATGATAGGGTAACGCCTTGAAATGCTCTCTCTGATACTACGGATAGCGGTAATCTTCGTTAAAAGAGAACTGTTATAAGCCCGTTGAAGTCGGCTAAGAGGATACCCTAACTCATACTTGTGTATGAAAGGAAATGCGAACCAGAGGTGGTCGAGTATCTGATAGGTCGGGAGTCTATAAAATAACTATGATGAGAATGTGCTAAGCACTGACGAATCTCCGAATGTACGGTTCTAAACAATTAATATACAGAAATGTATATACTACTTAAAGTAGGGTGAGAGTGGATGAGTAAATATCCTTGTTATGAAAATCCATATAATGTTACAGGCACTATCAAACTCACAGGACTAGAGGAAACATCTAAGGTTATATGGAAAGATAAAGTAATTGGAACAAGGTAAGCTTAGAATATGGAGCTTTAACGAGCTATGAAGTATTGGGATATATAAATTCGCAAGATAGTAAAATCTCTTAATCTAAGTGAAAGTGAAGCCACTACCGCTGATAGCTTTTGTAATGAGAGAAGGAGGAAAGGGCTTTAGTCGAATTTATTTGACACAAATAACATAAAACTAAATATCAAAGATTCGAGTAAGACTAAAAGAGGCGAAATTCAGCAATGAAAGGAGACCGACTTTGAGTAAATCAGAGAACCCAAAGAAGCAAAACTGCTAGTAATCTGTAACTAAGGGTGCTTTGTATTTATTAGGTTATGTGTTAGACAGTTAAATAAATCCGATGGAACGCCGTGTGCGGTGAAAGTCGCACGCACGGTGTGAATGGGGGGAAAAGTTGGAGATTGCATCAAAGATTTACCTATCCATATCGATACCGCAAGACACAGATAAACGCCATTTGACTATTGGGCAAGTTGTTAAAGCACTTATTAGGTTCCTTCTAAAAAAGTGTGGGTAATCATCAACCTAAATGTTCCTAAATTTGTCATTAACTAAAGTAAAGTTACAGTCAATACCTTAGCCAAAAAATATCCCTAAGCAGCCTCCTGAGACGGATGAATAGCCCCAAGATTGGCAATTTTAGAAAAAACCTTCTGAATTAAATATTCATTACCCACATTCATCATGTGCTTCCTTGAAAGTCCATAAAATAGGGCTTTTTATGAAGTTATGTAGTGTAGATAAACCCCAGAAAAGCCCAAAAAATAGGGCTTTAAAATTTCATGTGATGAATGTGGGTCATTAGCTAAATTCGGAACTAATTTAAATACCTCAGTGACATATTTAAGCCCATGATATCGAGCTTTTAAATCAAGAACACTCATCTCTTTCATCTCAGGATTATTACGCAAAGCATGAGAAAAATT